>CAYLTX010000123.1:339-19478 GCA_964386725.1 uncultured Bradymonadales bacterium
TGGCCGTTGTGAGTTTCCAGTTCTCGCACGGACCCTCTACGGCGGATCGGCCGAGACGCTGAACGTCGGCTACCAGCCGGACCAGCCCGTGCCCTACAGCCACGCCATCCACGTCGGCAAGCTCGGCATGGATCCGCTCTCCTCGGATAGCTGGCGGGAGATGGGGCTCGACCCGACCCGCGAGATCTATGCGGCCGGCTATCCCGCCGACGACGAACAGAGCGAGGCGTTCGTCGACGGCATCGAGCAGGCGGTGCGCGACAAGCTCGAGCTCGGCGACGACGTCGATCTGGCCGACGAACTCGACCAGATGGCAATCCGCGCCCACCTCGACGCGCCGTCGGGCACCTTTAAGGCGGCCGCCGCCGCGGTATCCGGCGTCGAGCCTCCGGGCGGTGTTCGCGTGGTGGTGCCCGTGGCCGACTCGCTGGCGTTTTTGGACAGCTTCGAAGATCTGATGCGTGGCGCCCAATATACGGGCGTCGACGTGGCCGACGACACCGGTGAAGGCACCCAGGAGCGGGCGACCTATTTCTATCACGATCCGCGCGCGGACTGGCCGGTGGTGATGGCGCGTGTGAGCGAAGATCTGGCGGTCATCGACATGGTCGGCCGGAAGCTCGACGCTGCGCCGGCCGGCTCCCAGGCCGAGCTGTCGACCGACGAGCAGCGCGAGATGCTCGCCGCCGAGAAGACGCGCGTCGAGGCGATCGCCTCGGGGCGTCCGGCCGCGCCCAAGCCGCCCGGTGGGCCGATCCTGGGCGTCGCGGCCGACGGCGAGGGGGCGGCCACCTACGCCAAACTCCGCGGCTACCGCATCGCGCTCGAGCAGGCCGACACGGCCAGCCTTCAGGAGCGCGATCGGGTGTTTTTGCGCAACGCCCACAATGCGCTGCTGAGCGCGGGCAATTGGAGCGTGGCCAACGCCAAACTCAGCGGGGTCAGCTACGGGCTGTTCAGCGGCGAGGATGCCGAGGGCTTTTTCCGGCTGAGCATCACGCTGTTCGGGGCGGCGGGCGACCAGCCGCTGGCGGTCAACCCGGCGCCGGCCAGCCTCGGCGTCGACCGGCGCGGGCTGGGCGCCTCGCTCGATCTACGCCCGACCGAAGACGAGGCCTGGGAGAGCTGGGTGGGCGTGGACGAGCCCGAGGATCTCCTCGAGTATTTTGCCGCCGCCGATCACGACCCCGACCTCTTCGCGCTGTCCTTTCCCAGAAGCGTGGCGCTCTTCGCCACGAACTTCCACGAGATCGTCGGCGAGGAGATGGACTTGGACGACGAGCGCGTGCCCGAGTGGTTCCGCGCGATCTTCGACGAGCCGGAGGTCTTCCGACGCCTCGAGGTCGCCAGCGCCGGCATCGACATGCGCGGGTTGCGGGTCAAGCCGCGGGTCGTAGGGCTCCTTCTGCTCGACGACGCGACCGGCTCCGACAAGCGCCAGGAGATCGCCGACGCGCTGCGCGCGCTGGTCGACGATGAGCTCGCCCCGCTCGACCTCGGCGAGGCAGTTGCCGGCGACCAGGCGCCTGCCGGCGACGACCAGACCGGGGGCCCCGAAGGCGACGACGAGTCGACGATCGAGAGAGGCTCGATGCCCACCGACGAGCTCGTCGAGCTGTCGTTTGGCCCGCAGGCGGCCCAGGTCTTCGCCTACGTGCGCGCCGACGCCGAGCCCGCCTATATCTTCATCTCCTACGGCCTCGACCGCCAGGCCGCCCAGGCCGAACTCGCCAAAGTGGCCCAGGACGCCCAGCGCGCCGAAGCTGCGGGCGGCGCGCGCACCTTCTTGGTGCGCGCCGAGCCGGTGACACTGGTCTCCCTGGCCACGATCTTCGAGCCCGGTGCCTTCGAGCCGCTCGACGTCAATATTTTGGCCCAGCGGGTCGGCGCGCTGGTCTTTTCGGTGGCCCCGGAGGTCGTCGACGGCGCCCAGACCATCCGCTACGACTTCGAGTTGATGCGGCCGCCGTCGTTACAATGATCTCTGCGGTGCCAGACCATCTCGGTCTGGGTGCCGGATGGTCGTTTCGTGCCCATTATCTGCTGTGGTAATAAGAGGCACGCAACGACCAATAATTATGCACAAGGGGAGCACCCACGATGACTGTCATTGAAAAACATAGCCCGGTCACAGGCGACAAGCTCGGCGAGTATCCCATCACCACCGCCGACGAGGTCAACGAGGCGGTCGGCCGCGCGCGCAGCGCGTTCCCGGCTTGGCGCGACCGCAGCCTCGATGAGCGCATGGAAGTGCTCATGCGGGTGCGCGAGGTCATCAAGGAGCGCGGCGACGAGTTCGCCCGGCGCATCAGCGAGGACACCGGCAAGGCGCTGATGGACGCGTTGATGACCGAGATCCTGGTCGTGCCCCTGTTTATCGACCACTACCGAAAGCGCGCCGAGAAGATCTTGGAGCCCGAAAAGGTCTGGCCGGGCATGCTCTTCCCCGGCAAGAAGGCCCACGTCGAGTACTTTCCGCGCGGCGTCATCGGGGTCATCTCGCCGTGGAACTTCCCGTTCCAATTGTCCATGGTGCCGGTGATCTCGGCGCTGATCGGCGGCAATACCGTCGTGCTCAAGCCCTCCGAGGTCACCCCGATGACCGGCGAGCTGATGCGCGAGCTCTTCGAGGAGGCGGGCGTGCCCGAGGGCGTCGTCGAGGTCGTCCAGGGAGATGGATCGACGGGCGCGGCGTTGGTCGAGGCGGATATCGACATGGTCTTCTTTACCGGTTCGGTGGCCACCGGCCGCAAGGTCATGGCCGAGGCCTCCAAAAAGCCGATCCCGGTCGAGCTCGAACTCGGCGGCAAGGACGCCATGATCGTCTGCGCCGACGCCAACCTCAGGCGCGCGGCCAAGGGCGCCATCTGGGGGGCGCTGATCAACTGCGGCCAGATGTGCATCTCGGTCGAGCGGCTCTTTGTGGTCGAGGAGATCTACGACGAATTCGTCGAGATGCTCCGCAAGGAGATCGACAACATCAGCGTCGGCGACCCGGAGCAGTCCGACGTCGGCGCGATCACCTTTCCGCCCCAACTCGACGTCATCGAGCGTCACGTCAAAGACGCCGTCAAGGCCGGCGCGCGGGTGCTCTCGGGCGGCAAGCGCATCGATCGCAAGGGCATCTTCTTCGAGCCCACGCTGATCACCGACGTCGACGTCGACATGGAGATCTACACCGATGAGACCTTCGGGCCGGTGCTGCCGGTCATCAAGGTCAAAAACGAAGACGAGGCCGTCCGCCTGGCCAACAGCCACCAATTCGGCCTGACCGGCTCGGTGTGGACCGCCGACGTCGACCGCGGCAAGCGCATCGCCTCCAAGCTCGAGTGCGGCCAGGTCGGCGTCAACGACGTCGTCCAATCGGTCGCCAACCCCAAGCTGCCCTTTGGCGGGGTCAAATCCAGCGGTTTCGGCCGCTACCACGGCGACGAGGGCATCCTGACGTTCATGCACCCCAAGGCGGTCATGGTCAGCAGCGGCCGGTTCAACTCCGAGCCGGTGTGGTTCCCCTACCATGGCAAATACGAGCACGTGCACGAGTTATTCGAGGCCCTGCTCGACGGGAAGTGGTTGAGCGTGGGCAAGGCGTTTGTGCATTTGATGCGCAAGAGTTGAGACGCGTTCGAGATGGGCATCGGGATATGATGTGCGTCGGTGGCGAATAACCCTCCACCCCGGACTCATTCGGCCCCAAACTACGGGGCCTCAATCGCCCGAGGCTAAAGAGGCCTCGACTCCGCTGCGCTCCGTCTCAGCGCGCTTCGCTTAGGTCGTCGCGTGCGACTCCCACGCGTGACGTGACGCGCCGTTGACGTTGCCTTTGTCGTTCAGGCGCCGTCGTTTGGCACCGCGCCGGAGTGTCGCGTAGCGACACGTAGGCCTCTTTAGCCTCGGGTTTATGCGGCTCGACCGTGCGACCGAAGGGAGTCCGGGGTGGAGGGTCACCCAACCAAAGAAGCTCATTAGTCCCTCTAGCAAAGACCACGAGGACAATATGACTAGAACCAAGTGGATATTCTCGAGCCTGATCGTGCTCTTTGTGGCGCTGGCCATCCCGCTGGCGGCCCAAGAGGAGGCTTCCGGCGACAAGCAAGAAACGCCCGAGCTGCCCTCGGTCGAGGAGGTCACCGAAAAGCTCGATGATCTGTACCGGGCCGACTCCTCGCACGGCGTCACCGAGATGCGCATCGTGACCGACCGGGGCACGCGCACCCTCGAGATCGAGCAGTGGACCAAGGGTGACGACGACGCTCTGATGGTCATCCGAAAGCCGGCTCGCGAGGCGGGCACGGCGACGCTTCGCAATGAAAAAGGGCTGTGGAATTACGCGCCCCGCGCCGACCGGCTCATCCGGATTCCGTCGGGGCTTTTGAGCGATAGCTGGATGGGCAGCCACTTCACCAACGACGACCTGGTGCGCGAGACGAGCTTTTTGGACGACTACGAG
Organism: uncultured Bradymonadales bacterium; assembly: GCA_964386725.1. Lineage (GTDB taxonomy): Bacteria > Myxococcota_A > Bradymonadia > Bradymonadales > Bradymonadaceae > CAYLTX01. The sequence continues at coordinate 4,790 of CAYLTX010000123.1, forward strand.
GCCGAGCTCGAGTGGGCCACCGTCGACGGTGAGCGCCGGCTCAAGCAGACGCTCATCCCCAAGCCCAAGGCGCCGGTGGTCTGGGAGAAGGTCGAGTATCTGATGACCGCCGACGAGTGGCTTCCGGTGCGCGCGTCGTTCTACGACGACGGGGAGGTCGTGCGGATTATGCGCTTCTCGAATGTCAAAGAGCTCGGCGGCCGCAAGCTGCCCACGGTCATGGAGCTTTTGCCCCAGACCGGCTCGGACAAGGGCGAGAAGACGCGCCTGGAGTACAAAGAAATGGAGTTTGGTGTCGATGTGGACGAAGCGCGCTTTACCCAGCGCGGACTTCGACGGGTTGCTAAACGACGCTAAACGACGTTGGAACGAGGCGTGGAGCAATGATCTGGAAGTTGGCATGGCGAAATCTGGCGCGCAACCGCTGGCGCAGCATCCTGACCGGCGGTGGAGTGGCCGTCGCGGTGGGGCTGATGGTCTGGACGATGTCGTATATGGACGGCTTCTTCGCGACGATGGTCGAGGGGGCGACCGCGCTCGACACCGGCCAGGCGATCGTGCAGCGAGACGATTATGTCGACGAGCCCTCGATTCACGAGGCCTTCGAGCTGGACGCCGAATTGCTCGAGCAGGTCGACACTACAGAAGGCGTGACTGAAGCGGCCCCGCGCATCAACCTGTACGGGCTGATCGGCACCGAGAAGCGCTCGCAGGTCGCCCGCGTGCTCGGTGTCGACGCCGAGCGCGAGGCACGTGCCACCCCGGTGGACGATGCGCTGGTCGCCGGCCGCTGGCTCTCCGAGGAGCCCGAGCCGCCCCCGGCACCCCGCGAGGTGGTGCTCGGCGAGGGGCTGGCTCGGCAACTCGAAGCCGAGCAGGGCGACGAGCTGGTGGTCTTCTTGGAGGCCTCCGACGGCTCGCTCGGAAACGACCTGCTCGAGGTGGTCGGCGTCGTCAAGACGGGCACGTCGAGCATCGATCGGCAGGCAGCCTACGTGCACCTCGAAGACGCCGAATTCCTCGGCGCGCTCGACGGGCGGGCCCACGAAATCCTGGTCCGCGCCGAAGACCCCGGCCAGGCCGAGGCGCTCGCCCGGCGTCTGGCAGGCCGTATTCAAGCGCCTGCCGAGGCCGATTACGAGCTCAGCGTGCGCTCGTGGGAGCAGGCTCGCCCGCAGCTCGCCCAGATGGTCGAGCTCAGCGATACGAGCAACCTGGTGATGTTCTTTATCCTATATCTGCTCGCCAGCCTGGGGCTGCTCAACACCCAGCGCATGAGCGCGCTGGAGCGCCGCCGCGAATTCGCGGTGATGATGGCCATCGGTGTGACGCCCAAGCGGCTCTTCTCGGTGATCGTGGCCGAGACGATCTTGTTGAGCTTTGCCGGCGCGCTGGCCGGGGCGGCCGCGGGCGGGGCGCTCAGTTGGTACCACACCGTCTACGGTCTGGATCTATCTGCGTTCGCGACCAACACCGACTTTACTTATATGGGCGTGTCCTTCTCCGAGCGGCTGTATTTCTCGATGAGCCCGGACATCATCATCGAGCCGCTTTTAGTCATGCTCGGGGTGGCGGTTTTGTGCGGGCTGTGGCCGGCGGCCAAATCGATCGGCATCGAGATCGCGCCGACCATCAGCGGGAGGCAGTAGCGATGTTCAAGCTCGCCTGGCGAAATCTGTGGCGCAACCGGACCCGCACCTTCATCGTGGGCTCGGCGATCGTCTTTAGTTATGCGTTGATGCTGGTGTCGCTGGGGATCAGCGACGATATGTACCGCAAGATGATGGACGCCGCCGCGGTGGGTGTGGGAGGTGAGGTGCTCGTGCATGGTGACGGTTGGTGGGCGAGCCAGTCGAGCGACGTCGTCATCGACCGTCCCGATGAGGTCGCCGAGGCGCTCGCCGGCGTCGCCGGCGTCGAGTCGACCGTCCCGCGGGTGATCATCAACGGTCTGTTGACCAGCCCGCGTGGAAACGAGGCGGTGCGCCTGAGCGGGGTCGACCTGGAGCGTGAGCAGGAGTTGCGCGCACTCCAGGAGAATCTTCGCACCGGTGAGTTTTTCTCCGATGAGTTCGACGAGCCGATCGTCCTGAGCCAACAGCTCGCCGAGAAGCTCGGCGTCGAGCGCGGCGACAAAGTCGTGCTCACCGCGTCCAGGCCCGACGGCGAGGTCACCCGCGCCCTATTTCGCCTCGACGGCACCGTCGCCGCGCCCACGGGCATCGGCGATATGCTCGCCTATACCACGATCGGGGCAGCTCGAGATGCGGTCGGTATGGAGGGCCAGCTCACCCAATTCGGAGTGCTGAGCTCGCCGGACGTGGCTCATGGTGCGGTCGCCGAGCGGGTTCGAGACGCACTCGATACAGACACGCTCGAGGTGCTCACCTGGGAGCAGGCCGCCCCCGAGATGGTCGGTTTTATCCAGATGGATGAGGCCTTCGGCTATCTGTACATGATCATCGTGTTCATCGTGGTCGTCTTGGCGATCACCAATACATTTTTGATGGCCGTCATGGAGCGGGTACGTGAGTTCGGCCTGCTCAACGCCATCGGCATGACCCCGGCAAAGGTCGGCGCGCTGATCCTTTGGGAGACGGTGCTATTGGCGGTCGTCTCGATCGTGATCGGCTTCGGGCTCGGCTTCGCCATCCACTTTTATATCGACGCGGTCGGCATCGATCTGGCCGCGATGGGCTTGGTGGACATGGAGTTGGCCGGGGTGAGCCTGACCGACATGGTCATGCGCAGCACCATCGATCCGTTCAGATGGACCATCGCCACGTTCGCGGTCTTCACCGCAGTGATGCTCAGCGCGACATATCCGGCATGGCGAGCCGCTCAAATGGGGCCCGCCGAAGCAATGAGGTTTTACGAATGAGCGATCAAAGATCACTTATCGAAGTTCGCGGCCTAAAGCGCATCTATAAGCAGGGCACCGTCGAGGTGCACGCGTTGCGCGGGGTCGACCTGGATATCGACGACGGGGAATTTACCGCGCTGGCCGGGCCGTCGGGCTCGGGCAAGACGACGCTGCTCAACGCCATCGGTTGTCTGGATACGCCCACGGCGGGCTCGGTGAGCATCGACGGCGAGGACGTCACCGGCTTCGACAAGACCGAGGGCGCCAATTACCGCCTCGACCACGTCGGATTTATCTTCCAGGCCTATAACCTCGTGCCGGTGTTTACGGCCTACGAGAACGCCGAATTCGTGCTCATGCTCCAGGGCGTCGAGCCGGCCAAGCGCCGCGAGATCGTCGAGGAGCTCTTCGAGCGGGTGGGCATCGCCGACTATATGACCCGAAAGCCCCACGAGCTAAGCGGCGGTCAGCAGCAGCGCGTCGCCGTGGTGCGCGCACTCGCCGCCCGCCCGCGTATCGTGCTGGCCGACGAGCCCACCGCCAACCTCGACAGCGACACCTCCGCCGAGCTGCTCGACCTGATGCTCGAGCTCAACCAGGAGCAGGGCGTCACCTTCGTCTTCTCCAGCCACGACGACCTCGTGCTCGACCGCGCCCGCCGCGTCGTCCGCCTCGACAGCGGCAATATCGTCGGCGACCAACAAAAGGAACTCGCCTCATAATCGCACGACATCCCGCCCCCCCCCGAGATGGTCATTCGAGCGTAGAACCAAACCATAACTGGGGGGAAGGACGGCGCTTTTTGCCGTCCGCACCCCCAGAGAGGGTCGCACCAACCATGACGTACATTAAAACGCCGTTTATTTGTTTGTCGCTGTTTCTGTTTCTACTCGCCCCATCGACCGCCACCGCCCAAATCTCCATCCTCGACGGCGAGGACTCCTACCTCGAACTCGGCGGCTACATCCAATCGGTCAGCGGTGTGCAATACCTGACCTACGACACCCCCGATATCATCGAGGACACCACCGGCATCAACGCCGAGGTCGTGCGCCTGGAGTGGCGCGGCCAGCTCACCGACAAGATCACCTTCGAGGTGCACAACCGCTTCTTCGGCCAGATCTCCTCGGCCGACCAGGGCCTGGGCACCGGCGAGGTCATCGGCCTGGGCGCGAGCAGGCGCCCGGATCGCACCGTCGATCTATCGAGCGACTTGCTCGAAGAGCAGGGGCTCATCATCAACCATGACGTCGACCGCGCGGCGGTGACCGTCTACACCGACACCGCCGACGTCACGGTAGGCCGCCAGGCGATCACCTGGGGCCGGGCGGTGCTCTTCCCGGTCGCCGACCTGTGGACGCAATTTAGCCCCTTCGAGCTCGACCAGACCCAAAAGCGCGGCACCGATGCGGCCCGCGTCCTGGCCTACCCGAGCCTGTCGACCGAGCTGGACTTCGTAGTCGCCGACCGCGGCAGCCTCGACGACCTCTCCGGCGGCGCGCGCGCATCACATGCTTTCGAATGGGGCGACGCCTTTATCGCGGGCGGCAAATTCTGGAACGAGATCCTCGCCATGGCCGGCGTCTCGGCGACCACCGGCAATTGGCGCGGCCGCGCCGAGGTCACCGAGCCCTACGACCTCGACGACACCGAATTCGACCTCCCCCGCGCGACCCTCGGCGGCGACTATATCGCCGCCGATTTCCAGGTCTCGGCCGAATACCACTTCAACGGCGCCGGCCAATCCGACCCCGGCGACTACCTCGCCCAGCTCCAAAGCGACGTCTTCGAGCGAGGCGAGTCGTATTATCTGGGCCGGCATTACCTGGGCGGGCTGGCCTCCTACTCCGGCCTCGAGCGCACCCAACTCGCCATGAGCGTCATCGCCAATGTGGGCGATCCGAGCTTCATCGTCGCGCCGTCGTTTCGGTATATTTTGAGCGACGAGGCGGATATCAACTTCGGGGCGTTTCAGGGATTTGGGGAGGATCCGGTGATTGATTTGCCGCCGGAGGTCAATAGTGAGTACGGGCTGTATGGTGGGTTTGCTTATACGCAGTTGCGGGTTTTTTATTGAGGGTTTGGGGGCATTTGAGATGTGGCGTTTGGGCTACGGTGCGGCTCGATTTCGTGCGTGATGAGCGTGTGCGCGAGGAGAGGCCTCGACCCCCTAGAATGTGGCGTGTGCGCGAGGATGCGCCACCCCTCCCCGGACTCCCTCGGGCCCCGCAAGGGGGCCCTCGGGCGACCAAGGCCCCGTAGTTGAGGGGCCGAGGGAGTCCGGGGGGGATGCGCGCCCCACGAAAACGCCTCAATTTGAGTCGACATACGTCTCATAGATCACCACGGCCATATCCGGGTTCGGCTCGTCGCCGTCGGCTTCGGGTCGGGCGTCGCCGAAGAAGTTCACCGTGTTGTTGCTCGGCGAGTAGTCGAAGCCGTTGTCGCGGTCGCGGGTGAGCTCGCCGCCGTTGGCGAAGGTGCGAATGGAGCTCGAGATGGGCGTGTCCGGCAGTTGGATCGAGGCGCCGCGGGGTTGGCCGGTGTTGATCCAACTGTCGAAGATGGTCTCGACATCATCGTCGCATAACGAGCCCGTTTGGCCGCCGTTGTCGATGGCGATTAGTTCGTAGGATGCGCCCTCGGCGACGCCGCAGTCCTCGCCGTTGCCCAAGAGGGCGTAGGACCTCGTGTGGCTGGAAAAGAAGTTCTCGAAGCTGCCCAGCAGAGTCTGGCCCGAGGAGCTATCGAGGTCGTGGTCGACGAAGCTATGCGCCTCTTTGTCGGTCACGAAGATGGTGACGATCTGGGCATTGGGTCGGGATTTTTCGTCCTCGGAGGCCGAGCCGTAGATGCCCTTCATATAGCCGATGCCCTCGCGGGCGGCGTATAGGCCGTAGGGCTCCTCGCCGCCGCTGCCGGTCAGGGCCTCGACGTGGTCGACAAAGGTCTGCCGGTCGCGCTGCCAGCCGACCGCGGGGTCGAGCTTGCCCTTATTATTTTGCTTCATGCTCGTCGCCGCAAAGCGCGCGTCGAAGTCGAGCGCCTCGGCGTTGTCGAAGATGGCCTCGGCCGCGGCGCGCGCCGTGGCGGCGTGGGCGCTCATCGAGTCGGTGTGATCGAGCACCCAATAATAATCGACCTGCGGGGGCCGCGGCCGCTCGTTGACCTGACAGTCGGTCCCGTTGCCCGCGCCGGCCTCGGCCAGTTGAGTGGTGTTGGTCAGGTCGCCGGTGGCGAATTCGACCGCATATTCTGCCTCGACGCGGTCGAGCGGGGCGACCGACAGCAGCGTGATTGTCTGATCATCACCGCTGTCGGAGGCCCGAATGACGACACCGACGGAGACGCGAAAATCGCTGGACTCGTCACCGCTCGCCGCCGGCAAATCGGAGACGTCGGCCTGGGCGAAAGGCGCCGTGGCGAAGAGGATCTCGTCGCGAAGCTGCTCGGCCGATGTGGGCGTCTGCACGCTGATTTCATAGTGCGCGGTGGATGCGCGGTGGAAGTCGTGGGTGTCAAATTCGCCGCCGATCCGGCTTTGCTGAATGGCACCGACCGAGGAGATATCCTGCGAGTGATTCTGCTGGACGGCCGAGGGCGACGATACCGCGGCATCTTTCGGGGCCGAGAAGATCGAGCCGGCGACCTCCAGCGTGGCGTCGCTGAAGACGGCCGCCGCTTGTTGGTTGGTCGCGTCGGCGCCGCTGATGGTCAGCGCGGTGTAGTTGTCGAAGCCAGGCGCCAGCGCCACGCGCCAATTGCCCGGGCCGTCGTCCTCGTAAAAGTCCAGCGCCGCGGAGCCCTCGTCGTCGCACAGGCTGACGAACCAGCGCTCGCTGTCGAGCGTGCCGTCGCCGTAGCTGTCGGCGGCCAACGGGTCGAGGCCGAGCTCGTACTCCTCGGCGTCGTCGAGGCCGTCGCCGTCGGTGTCGGCTTTGAGGGGATCGGTGCCCCGCTGGACCTCTTCGCCGTCGCTGAGCCCGTCGCCGTCGGTGTCGGCGTCGTCGGGGTCGGTGCCCAGCTCTTCCTCACGGCAATCGCTGAGCCCGTCGCCGTCGCTATCAGAGCCGTTGTTGTCGCACTCTTCCTCGTCGGCGTCAGCATCAGGGCCGGCATCCTCCTCGGTGGGGCCAGAATCGCCCGTCTCGCCCGCGTCAGCCGCGTCACCGTGGTGCATGTCGGCGTCACCGACCTCCTCCATGATATTCTCCTCGTCGCCACAACCGACCGCGAGTAGCAGGGCAAGCAGGCAGGCGAGTTTGTTGAGACGCGTGCTGAGTGCAATCATGTGGACGGCCTCGTCTGTAGCATATTCAGTGGAATAAGAATGGTGGGTGAGTCCGTGGATGTTAGCTGATCGGGCGGGGTAGATCCATTGGCGCGGATGGCGCGGAAGCACTGAACGCGGAGACACTGAGACTCGGAAACGCTGAAAACCTGAACTCTAATCGCGGACATCTAAAGATTCATCGAAGGCCCTCGAAAAGCACTGGAGATCGTGGCGTTCGCGACGTGCGAGGGGTTGATCTTCAGTGCTTTTCGGGAGACTCAGATGAATCTTCAGATGTCCGCGCTCAGTGTATCCCAACTTCTGCGCCCTCCGAGTCCTCCGAGCTTCAGCGCCTCAGCGTCTCAGCGTCTCGGTGTCACCCTTGCGTCCAGCCCGTCACCCGTCAATAATCCGGCGAATCTGCCGCGCCCTTGGTCCATTATTATTGTTTGGAGCCGTCATGCCCCGCACGCTCATCTGTATGCCCACCTACAACGAGGCCGAAAATTTGCGGCCCATCCTCCAGGCCATCCACAACGTGGTCCCCGAGGTGCATATATTGGTCATCGACGACAACTCCCCCGATGGCACCGGCGATATCGCCGACGAAGTGGCCGAGCGCGACGAGCGCGTCCACGTGCTGCATCGCACCGAGAAGGCCGGGCTGGGCAAGGCGTATATCGCCGGGTTTCGGTGGGCGCTCGAGCACGATTACGAGCGCATCCTGGAGATGGACGCCGACTTCAGCCACCAGCCGAAGTATTTGCCCGAGATGATCGGCCAGCTCGACGACTACGACGTGGTGGTCGGCTCGCGCTATGTGGCCGGCGGGGGCACCGAGGATTGGGGCGCGCTGCGCAAGCTCATCTCGCGCGGCGGCGGCTTTTATTCGCGCACCATCTTAGGCATCGACGTCCAAGATCTAACCGCGGGCTTTGTCGCCTGGCGCCGCGAGGTGCTCGAGGACCTCGCCCTCGACGACGTCGAGGCCTCCGGCTACGTCTTCCAGATCGAGTTGAAGTATCGCGCCTTCAAGAAGGGCTACAAGATTCTCGAGGTGCCCATCGTCTTCCCCGACCGCATCGCCGGCGAGTCCAAGATGACCCCCGACATCGCCGCCGAGGCGCTTTGGCGCGTCTGGAAAATCCGCTTCAAAGTGTAGAGGCAGGGGTCCGGGGGTCCAGGGGTCCAGGGACGGCTTAACTGCAGGGGTCCAGGGGTCCAGGGGGCCAGGGAACGCCCGTTTACGATTTTTCGACCCACTTGGGCGTATAGCTCGGGTCGATCAGATACCCATTGTCGATGGTCTCGACGACATCTTTGAGACCCTGCGAGCGCATGCGGGAGACGGTCATATACAGGCGCTGGGAGCCTGACTCGGGGGTGAGCACCTCGTCGGGCCAGCCGGCGTCGACGAGCTCGCCGGCGTTGAGGGGCTCGCCGGGGGCGCTTTGGCGCTGTTCGACGAGGGCGCGCAGGATGCGCCGGAAGGGGCCGCGCCGGCTGATGTCGGTGGGCTCGTCGTCGTCGACGGCAAACCAGCGCATCTGACGGCAAAGGCGCAGCACCGATCGTTGCGGCGAGCCGTCGGGCGGAAGCAGGCCTTCTTCGACGCGGCGGTCGAGAAATTCGCGCAGGCGGGCGGCCTCATCGACGACCGTATACAGCATGGACCCATCGTCCGAGCTGGGTTCGGCGGCGCGCTCGTAAGCGCACTCGAGCAGGGCTCGGGCCTGTTCATCGTCGCCCGCGCGAAGGGACTCACGGGCGCGCGCCGCGTCCACATACCCCATGAATACCTCGTAAAGTGGCTTCTCGCGGGTGACCTCTGTCTCATCGAAGATAGCCTGGACCCGCTCGAAATATTTCATCGCCTCGTTGACCCGCTCCAGGGCGGCGTAGGTGGCGCCCAAGTATAGCAGCGTGGACAGACGAAGGTGGATGTGGCCGACCTCGTCGACGGCGATGGCGGCCTCGAGCAGATCCTGCTCGGCGGGCCCGTACTCCCCGCGCGAGAAGCGCGCACGGCCGCGCCCCAGGCGGAAGGCGGCGGTATATTCGAGGGCGCCGATGGCCGCCGATAATTCCATGGCCTCCCGGTAGCACTCCTCGGCCATCTCCATCTCGTCGATGGCGTTGTAGCACCGGCCCAACTCCCGGCGGGCCATCAGGTGGCCGCGCCGGTCGTCGATGGCGCGAAAATGCTCGGCGGCGGAGTTCAGACAGCGGATGGCCTCCTCGAATCGGTGGTCGGTGCTCAGCGTCGAGCCCAGCAAGAATAGGCCGGACGCCTCGCTGAACTTATTTTGTCGGCGCCTGGCGCGCACCAATGTGCGGTGCAAGTAGTCGATGGCCCGATCGGTCTGGCCGCGCCACCGCGACACGATCGCCGCGCTGGTCAGCATCGTGATGACCCCGAAGTCCTGGGCGTCCTCGACGCGCTCGACGGCCTGCTGGACCAAGGCCAGGCTGGACTGCTCGCGGCCGAGCATGGCCAGCGAAAACCCGAGTCCACTCTGCATATACGCGCTCATCAACGTGTCATCGAGGGTATCGGCCAGCTTCTTGCCACGCCGGTAATCGCGCTCGGCGGCTTCATATTGGCCGGTCCACGCGTAGACATCGCCTCGGACACACAGGGCGCGCATCAGCAGATCGGTTCGTTCGGCTCGTTCGGCCTCGTCGCTGACCGCCTCGGCGCGCGCCACGAAGCCGCCCAGCGGGCCGATGCGGGTGTCCAACTCGCCGAGTCCCTCGATGATGGTCACGGCCTTTTCGAGATCGGTCGTCTTCGCGTAGTCGACTGCACTGTAGAGGTTGGCCAATTCGACGCGGCCGCGCTCGATCCACAGCCTCTCTCGGTCGTTTTGAAGTGCCGTTTTCAGCTCGACGGACCAACTCGAAAAATACGCCAGATGCGCGCGACGCGCCGCCTCGAATGCCTCGTGGTCGATGTGCTCGCCGATGAATTGGCGCATCGGGACGAGCATGACCAGCCGATCGGTGTCGTCGACGCGGCCCTCGACGCGCACCAACGAGTGCTCGCGAAGCAAGCCGAGCAGGTCGGCGGCGTCGTGATCCTCGCCCAGCACCCCTTCGATGACGGCGACGGCTGCTTCGGCCGAGAAGCTCTCCTCGAAGACCGTGCAGGCCTCGAGCGCAGCCCGGGCGGGGGCGTCGAGCAGCAGCCAGCTGCGCTCGAGCGCATCGGCGAGCGCGTTGTGTGCGCCAGAAGGTGAGTCGGATGCAGCGGTCGTGCCGAGCTCACCGGGCTGGCGCTCGGAGGCGGCTGCCCGCCGACGCGCCGACCCGTCGCGACTGCGCCGATGGTGCAGCGTGGCCGCGGTCAACTCGAGGGCCAGCGGCAGTCGGCCGCAATGGGCGACGACAGCGTCCATTTCGTCGCGGGAGCGCCGCTGCCCGGCGGCGTGCGCCGGGTGCATCAGTCGATCTTCGAGCACGGCGCGGGCGGCCTGGGGGCCGAGCACTCCCAGATCGATGGAATAGGCGGCGTCGTCGAGGGGGCGTTGGCTGGTCAGGAGCACGCGGAGATCGGCCGCCGCCTCGAGCCATCGCTCGGCGGAGGCCTGCAGGCTGGGCGCGAGGTGGTCGACGTCGTCGAGGATGAGCAGAGTCGGGCCGCGCTCGCTGAAGGCGGCGGCCAGGCGACTTGCGAGCTCGTCGGGTGCCTCCGAGCGCGGGATCTGCACGCCGGTGGTGCGGGCCACCGACAGCAGGGCGGCTTCGAGGGAGTCGGCATCGGAGAGTTCGCAGAACCATGCTTGCCCGGCTGTATGTCCGGTCGTACGCGCGTCCGCGCCGGTGTCGGTTCGATGGGCCCCACCGGTGAGATGGGCGCGGTGGAGCAGCCAAGCACGGGCAAATTCGACCGCGAGGCGCGACTTTCCCGATCCGGCCGCGCCGCACAGCGCCGCGCGGCGTGCGTCGGATTCGACCAGCTCGGCGAGCTCGCCGAGCTCCCGGACGCGGCCGATGAACGCCCCGGTGAAGCTGGGAAGCTTCGAGCGCAACGCATCAGCCGTCGGGCAATGTCGTATCGCCGCGGGCGCCTCGCCGGGGGCTTCCGACCTCTCGGGGGCGAGCGTGGCCACCGGTGCATTCGAGTCGACCCGCCGACACAGCGATTTCGCGCGTTCTTCGGGGAGCTCGTCGAGCAGATCGGCGCTCGTCGGACTCAGCGCGACCTGGTTCGGCGCGACCGTTGTGGCCAAGCGCAGCGCGTGACCGACGGCTTTGCCGCTGGCCAAGGTGTGCCCGCTGAGCGCGGCGGTGTGCGCATAGAGGATGCCGACGTCGATCCCGATGCCCAGCTCTAGCCCGTCGAGCTCATCGGCGTCCGTCCCTTCCAAGGTGTGCAACAGCTCCAGCGACCATTCGGCGGCGTCGAGGACGCGCTCGAAGCGGGCGACCAGCTCGGCGCCGCGGGCGTCGATTCGCTGGCCTTCGTGGCGCTCTAGCAGCTCGGCGACGGTGGTCTGGAGGCTCGCTGCGGCCTCTTCCATCCGCTCGGGCTGCTCGCGCCACAACCGTTGCGCGTCGACGAGCTCGACGACGGCCACGGCTACGGGCTGGAGGTCGAATTGGCTCATACTCTTCCTGCTCTTGAGGGCTTGGAGCGGCTCCCAACGGTGCCAGACCATCTTGGTCTGGGCTGCGCGCGGTGCAACCAGGGCTAGAAGCCCGGGCACCGAAGTTTCGGCACAACTGTTAGGCTTTGTTAGTTTCGCGTCTCGGGGTCAACCGCGATGCTATAAATGCAGCGAGCAACGGTATCATCCGAGCGTGCATTTGTGTGCGTGTTGCGCTTAATTGGTTGATATCATTCACGAATCAAAGATAGAGATACGGGATTCGTCATGAGAATACGAGCATTGGTCATCATCGCCCTCGCCCTTGTCTTGTCGCTGGCCGGCGCGGCCGGCTGCTCCGACGACGGGTCAGGAGGTCAGGTGGATTCGGGACTCTCCGACGCGGGGGGCGACGCGTCTACTGAAGATACCGGGAGTGCCGACGCGGATAAAGACGCGACTGACGCGACCGATACCTCGGAGGCCGACGCCGGTGACGCCGGCGACGCGACTGATATCACTGATGCGACTGACGCGACCGACGGCGGGCACGACGCCGACCCGGACGGCGGCGACACCGATCCCGACGCCGAGTCCGACGCCGGTGATGCCGGCGACGTCGAAGAGGATACCGGTCCTCCGCCGGTCGACGACGTCGACCCCACCGGCGGCTGGTGGTCCGAGAACTACTCGATGCCCGGGCTGCAGGGCGCATCGGGAGCGCGCGGTTATACGCTGGCTGCCGATCCCAACTCTGACGATGTCTATGTGGCCGGCATCTTCGAGGTGGCCGGTATGACGGCGGCCGAAGGCCTGGCCTCCTGGGACGGCACTCAGTGGAATATGGTCGGCTCCTCTCCGCCCAGCATCGAAGTCAGCGCGATCGCGGTCGACGCCACCGGCAAGCTATACGCCGGCGGCTCTGGTGGCGGCGGCATGATCAGCGGCCCCAATACCCTGGAGACCTGGGACGGCAGTAGCTGGCAGAGCCTGGCGACCGTCGGCGGCGGCGATGTCGCCACTATCGAGATTCTCAGTGACGGCCGAGTGATCGTCGGCGGCAGCTTCACCGACATGGACGGCACCACCGCCGAGAACCTGGCGGTCTTCGACGGCCAGGACTGGAGCCAGTTGGGTGGCGCACAGCCCGACGGAACGGTCCGCGCCATCGAAGAGATGAGCGACGGGCGCATCTGCATCGGCGGTGACTTCGGCCAGGTGGGCACGACCACCGCCGACCGGGTAGCCTGTTTCGATGGCAGCCAGTGGCAGGCGTTGGGCGACCCGCTCAACTCCGGGGTCGCAGTGCTGCTCGAAGACACCAACGGAGATCTCCTGGCCGGCGGCACCTTCTCGGTGCCCAATAACCAGGGCGGCAGCGACATCGGCGTGGCGCGCTGGGACGGCACCGCCTGGCAAGGCGTGGCCGGCGGAGTCGCCGGCGGCTCGGTGACCAGCGTTCGGGCGCTGGCCCACGGCCCCAACGGTGAACTCTTCGTCGGCGGCACCTTCTCCTCGGCCGGCAGCGGCTCCGGTCAGGTCGCCGCGTCCAATATCGCTCGCTTGGACGCCAACGGCACCTGGAGCTCACTGGGCTCCGGGGTCGTCAACCGAGTCGGCATCGTGGGCGCAGGCGTCAACGGCGTCAACGACCTGTGGGTCGATGATTCCAACAATCAGCTCGTCACCACCGGCCTCTTCTCGCACGTCGGCGGACAATTCGCCCTCAACATCGCCAGGTGGACGCTGGGATCGTCAGGCAACTCCGGTTGGACGACGATGGTCTCCAACGCCGGCGAGTTCATGGGCGCCGATAAGCTGGTCAGCGCTCTGGAGACCGCGCCCAACGGCGACGTGTACGCCAGCGGGGGCTTCTCGGTGATCGGCGGCGTCGAGGCCAGCAAGGCCGCGGTGTGGAATCAATCGAGCTGGCAGGCTCTCGGCGGTGGGCTCGACGGACGTGCTCGTGACATCGTGGTGGACTCGTCGGGCAACGCCCACTTCGGCGGCGATTTCAACGCCACCGCCGGCCAGTTGATCTCGAATCTGGCCACCTGGGACGGCAACGGCTGGGTGGACCCCGGCGCCGGCTCATTCGGCGAGGTGCGCGCCCTGGCGCTCGACGCCAATGACGTGCTGTATATCGCCGCCGAGGACGCACAGGCAGGCGGATATACCGTGTACTCCTGGGACGGCACCAACCGCCAAAAGATCGGCGAGACCTTCGCCAACACCGTCAACGCTCTGGCGATCGGGCCCAACGGCGACCTCTACGCCGGCGGACACTTCCAGGAGGACGTCAACGGCAACGCCTTGAATCTGGTAGCACGCTTCGACGGCACCGACTGGGTCGAGGTCGACGGCGGGCTCAGCAACGGCTATGTGACCTCGATGGATGTCTACGACGGCAAACTTTTGGTCGGCGGCCGCTTCGACGAAGCCGGTGGTCAGGCTGCCGGCTCGATCGCGCTGTGGGACGGCACCGCCTGGGACCGCTTGTCGGGCGGGCTTCCCCCGAGCTATGCGGGCGGTTCACCCCCAGCCGTCACTGCGGTGGCCACCAAGGCCAACGGCTTCTTCGTCACCGGCACGATGAGCAGCATCGACAGCCTCGATGTCAATTATGTCGCCTGGTACGACGGCCAGGACTGGCACGCACTGGGCGTCGGCATGTCCGACCTGGGCGAGGCGCTGGCGATATCGAATTACCGCCTATTTGTGGGTGGGCCGTTTACGGTGGCCGGTGATGGGCCGTCGTATCATATTGCTGAGTGGAATTATGTTCCGTGAGGACAGGCGTTGAGCTCACTGCCGGCTGAGGACCCCCGCGGCGGCCTACGCCGCCGCGCCCCCCACGCGAGGCGCGGGGGGCTGTTATTCTGCCCCAATAACCTGGGCGGGTGTTTGGGCGGTATAATCCTCCCCTTTGAGGGGAGGTGCCGAGCGAAGCGAGGCGGAGGGGTT
>CAYLTX010000124.1:0-16062 GCA_964386725.1 uncultured Bradymonadales bacterium
GAATCCCGTACGGACTATTGGAGCGACGCTGGAGGCGACTGACGGAAGCCAGTCGCCTCCAGCGTCGCTCGTGATAGAAGAAGAAAGCGGCGCCGTTGAAAGCGCTAATTTACAGGTGAATTAAATGTGGCTCGTTTCGTTTAGAGCGGGCCCCCAGCATAGAACCGGAGTTCGACCATGGCACGCAAACCAGCCAAGATCGCCAGCCAAAAGCGCGAGTCGGGTACCAAGAAAGCCTGCCCCGAGTGTGGCAGCGATATGGAGATGACCCGCGTGATGCGCGCCGAAGGCCCCAGCGGGATGTTCTGGGTATGCACCGATTATAAGTGCGGCTCGATCGTGTCGAAGGCTGGCGTCAAGCTCGACGCGCTGGAGTTGCGTTGAGCCCTGCGCGGCCCTGAAATTGCCCTGCCCAATATATCGGCAGGCATCAAATGCGGTCTAACCGCAACGGAATTGCCCGCTTCGGCGGGCTTTTTCATTTGAGCCGCAATGCTTTCGGCGGTACAACACCTGCGGCAATTGGAATGAAACCATCTGCCACACGTCTTTCTTTAGACGAACCCGAAAGCTGCTGCTTAAGCAGTCTCGAGCGAGTGATCAGCAGGAGAGTACACCCGATGCGCACCGAACACCTCGTCGGATTTCGCCCCCACCCGGCCCACTTGGCCAGAATCGGCCGGTTGGCCGCCCTTGGTCTTGCCGCCCTCATAATCGTTGTCGCCTGGCCCGCCTTTGCGTCCGCTCAGGGCGGCACGGTCCGCTACTCGTACGAGAAGATCGAAGTCGGTGCCGACGAGCAGTGGGGCCTCGTGCCCCGAGCGGCTCGCTCGGAGCTGGGGGGCAAGCTGACCAAGTCGAAGATCTTCGACGCGTTCAAGTTGCTCAAAGACGATAAAAGCGGCACCTACGGCAACTCGAGCATTCGCATCGGGGGCAAATTGCCCAACGCCGCCAAGGTCACCGTCAAGATCGACCCCAAGATGGCCAGAGAGGGCCGGGGGCTGATCATCATGGCCGAGACCGTCTACACGATGTCGGAACTCGGAGTGGCCACGGTCGAATTTCCAGGTCACTTCGACGGCGCGATGGAGCGTGCGGACGTCCCCTTTTATGCATATACGCTGACATTGCCGATGTGGCGTGCGTTGGACGTCGGCACGGTCACGCCTGCTCAAGTGCGCCTGCCCGACGGCCAGCTCATCACCGCTTCGCAATTCGAGAAGCGGTGGAAACAAAAAGACCAAGCCCTTCACGAGGCGCTGTTCTCCTACCTCGATGATTCGCAGGTCTATACCGTGCGGTCGGTGTTGAAGCTGCTTCCCGACCTCAAGATCGATTACACCGAGCAGGTTACTCCCTTGCTGGAGCATTCTTCGAGTTCGGTGCGAAGCCGGGCGCTGTCGGTGCTCGCGCGGCATCGAAACGACGAGGTCGTCCTCGAGGCGGTCCTCGGGATGATGAACTCCGATGAAAAGGACGAACTCGCTCGTAGCGCTGCGGAGTTTTTGGGCAAGGCGAAATCCGACCAATATAATATCCATCGCGACCTCTATGTGCTCGACAAAGGCGGCGCCGAGGAGTCGACGAAGGCCGTTGGGGCGCTGGCCAAGCGCAAGGGCGACGATCGCGCCGTCGATGCGCTCTATTCGCATCTGAGCGACGAGCGCTCCGAGGTCGCCGAGGCGAGCGCGGCCGGAATCGACCAGATGGGCGCGACCGACAAGCAGGTTTCCGCGCTGAAAAATAAGAAGATCGATGACGGGCTGCGCCTCTCCATCGCCCGAACGCTCGCCGATTCTAAGAACGCCGAGTCGAAGCATATCGGGCTGACCTACGTGGCGCGCAACACCACGGGTCGATCGGCCGAGCTGGCCATCCGCCGGCTGGGCGAGCTGCCCTCCGAGGAGGTTCGTAAGACCATCGAGTCCTTCCTGAAGTCCAGCGAGCGCAGGAAACAGCTCAGCGCCGCTGACGTGCTCGTCGAGCGCGGCGAAGCCGCATCGCTCGACGCGTTAGCCTCGGCGGTCAAGGCCGGCGAGAACAGCCGCGAGCTCGAGCAGGCCAGCTATGAGTTGATGGTTGCTCAGCCCTTGGACCAGGTGCTCGAGCGCACCGATGCCCGCAACCCGATCATCAAGCGCATCGCTTACCGAGCTCTCGGCGAGCGCGCCATCAAGGACGGCGCCGGCGCGCAGGTCTTCGACAAGCTCGCCGACGGCGCCAAAAGCGGCGACGCCGAAGTGCGCGGCGCCTCGGCGCGAGCGATCGGTGTGTTCGGCGACGACAAGGCCCTCGAAACCCTGAAGTCGCTCGCCGACGACAAGAACGCCGCGGTCCGCGCCGGAGTTGCCTACGGACTCAGCCACTTCAAAGAGGGGCAGATGTTCGACACGCTCGCCGGCTATCTGGAAGATCCCAACCCCGAGGTTGTCGCCGCCGCGCTCGCTGCCATGGAGCAGCGCAAAGAGGCGACCAAGTGGAAAGAGATCAAGGCGCTGACCGAGGCCGAGGCCCCCCATGTGCGAGCCAACGCGCTGCGCGCGATGGCCCAGCTGGTCTCCCGTGAAGATAAGAAGGGCGTGCGCGAGGTCATCAGCATGCTCAGCGGCTCGGTCTCCGACGACTCGCGCATCGTGCAGCTGACGGCTATTCAGCAGCTGGCGACCTTCGAGGACGAAACCGCGGCCACGGGTATTGCCATCCAGCTCAACGCCGAGGACGTCAACCTGCGGGTGGCCGCCATAGAGGCCCTGGGTAAAAACGGCCACTCCAGCGCCACCGAGTTGGTGGTCAGCGTGCTCGAAGACCCCAATCCGGATATCCGCCGCGCGGCCATCATGGCGCTCGGTGAACTCGACGATGCCGCCGCCGAACCCAAGCTCGAGGCGTGGCTGGACAAGGAAGAGGACGCCGACCTCAAGAAGCTCATCGAGCGCACGCTTCGCAAGATATAATGAGCCAACCCTCGATCAGCCTGCCGATCCATCGCTTCGCGCCAGCGGCCCTCATCATCATAGGCGCCGCATTGGCGTTGATGTGGACGGGGTGTGAGCGCTCAGACGCCGCAAAGACGGTGCGCCAGGATCCGTCCTCGGCGCAAAATGCCGCGTCCTCGACGCCGGAAGGAGTCGGAGAGTCGTGCTCGGACCCCGAAGATTGCGGTAGCTATCTGTGGTGCGTCGACGGGCAGTGCGAATTGCCGCCTGCCGAGGTCGGCAAGACCGATGCGTCGACGCCCCAAGTCACCGTCGTCGATCCCGACGGCGAAGAGGTCGCCGACTTTTATATCGAATTGGCGACGACCGACTCCGAGAAGCGAAAGGGGCTGATGTTTCGGCGTCAACTGCCCGATAATTGGGGCATGCTCTTTGTCTATGAGGATGAGGCCGAGCGCGGCTTCTGGATGCAAAATACCTTTATCCCGCTCGATATGATCTTCGCCGACGCCCGCGGGCGCATCGTCCACATCGTCGAGGAAGCCGAACCGTTGACGCGAGTTCAGCGCAGGTCGCGCAAGCCGGCGCGCTACGTGCTCGAGGTCAACGCCGGTCTCTCCGAGGAACTCGGCCTCGAGCCGGGCCTCGTTCTGCAAATGGCCAACGTCGACCCCGAGCACCAGCCGGGCGACTGACGCCTCGTCATCGAACCACGGGTACATCTTTTGCGTGTGCGAAGCATCCTCTCATGGCTCGCTCCCACGCGGGCGTACGCAGGAGCCTTTGTCGCCGCGGCGTTGGTGGGCTTGGCCAGCTGCTTTCTGCCGCTGGTCAACTTGGTAGGCTACGAATCGGCGGCGTTGTTCGGGATCGTAGGCGGCCTCGCCGCGATGTTGCTGACGCTGCACGCCGTCGACCGCGGCGTGGTCCCCGGACCTCTCGACGCCACACGCATCGAGTCGCCGGCGGCGGACTTCTTCGTGTTGCTCGCGCGCCACCAAGCCCTCCTTATCGCTCCTCTCGTCTTTTTGAGCCTCAACGCCTTGCGGGTGGTCAATTGCGCGTATGGAGTGGGGTTGGCGTTTTGGTTGACGATCCCGGCGGCGTCGGTCTTCGTCGGCCAACTCCTGGGCTGGCTGGCCGCCGCGATCTTCCCGGGCAGCATGCGCCGACAGCTTGTGTTTTGCGCCGCAGCCGTGCTGGTCAGCGCGGCGCTGCCGCTGGCGCACCTGGCCCTCGAGCCGTCGATCGTCGGCCACCAGATCTTCTTGGGGTATTTTAGCGGCTCCATCTACGACGAGGCGCTGTCGCTGCCCGCCAGTCTCGCCTGGTATCGTGTGATGCACCTGGTCGGCGCAGCGGCGCTCCTGGCGGTTTTGGAGGCGCGCTTCAGACATCAGCGACACCGTCCGGCACGTTGGCTGGTCGTCGTGGCGGCCATCGCTGCGCTGGGCTGCGCGCTGATCTGGTGGCACCGCCAAGACCTCGGCATCGCCATCGACCGCGGCTATATCGAAAAGACCCTCGACGGGCGCCTCGAGACCGAGCACTTCGTCATCCACTACCCGCGCACGCGCCATTTTTTGAAGCAACGCGACAAGCTCGCCGAAGACCACGAGTTTCGCTACGCGGAGATGGCCCAGTTCTTTGGGACTGATCCCGCCGCCTCACGAAAGATCCACAGCTATGTCTATCCCGGGCGGGAGACCAAAGGCCGGCTGATGGGCGGGCGGCGCACGATGGTCGCCAAGCTGTGGCTCCACGAGATGCACATCCTGTGGGGCCACTACGGCGACCATACACTCGCCCACGAGCTGGCGCATATCTTCACCGAGCCGTTCGGCGCCGGCCCGCTCAAGCTGAGCATGCAGTCGGGCATCGGCGTCAATATGGGGCTGGTCGAGGGGGCGGCGACCGCCGCAGATTGGCCGACTGGGGAGTTGTCGCCGCACCGAGCCAGCGCGGCGCTTCGGCGCCTGGAGATCGCCCCCGATATCCGGTCGATCGTGGCGGCCAGCGGCTTTTGGACGCAGTCCTCGGGGCTCGCCTATACGCTGGTGGGCTCGTTCGTGCGCTACCTCATCGACGAGTACGGCATCGAGGCGTTCAAGAAGGTCTACCCCAGGGGAGACTTCCAGGCCGCCTACGATAAGAGCGCCGACGAGCTGGTCTCCGAGTGGGAGGTGTACGTCGACGGCATCGAGCTGGCCGAGCACGAGATGCAGCTGGCGCGCTATCTATACGAGCGGCCGACGATCTTCGACAAGGTCTGCGCGCGTCAGATCGGCGAGCTTCGAAGGCGCGCCCAGCTCGCCGCGCACAGCGGCCGAGTAGGGCGGGTGGGCGAGCTCTACGAGCAGATACTCGGCTTCGCCCCTGACAACATCAACTATCGCATCTCCTATGCCCACGCGCTGAGCTCGGCCGGCGACTATGATCGCGCCTCCGAGATGGTCGGCGAATTGCTCGACGAAGAGCAGACGCCGTCGCTTCGCGCCGAATTGCTGCATCTGCGCGGCGATCTCGCTTGGCGCCGGCAGCAGCTCGACTCCGCTCGCGAGGCCTATCGGGAGTGTGAGGAGCTGGGAGTCCCCGGCGACACCCGGCGGCTGCTCGAGGTCAAACTCGAGGCGCTGTCCCGGTCCAGCGAACACAGCCGCCGGCTTGCCTTCGAATATCTGCTGGGCCAGCAGCCGGCTACGGTGTCGCTGTATTTCCCGATGCGATGGCATCACCAGGACCGGCAGGACGCGGTCGCCGCCTACCTCGTGGGCCGACGATTGTGGAACGACCATCAATACGGCCGCGCCGTCGGATACCTCGAGCAGGCTGCGCGCGAGCTCGATGACAGCGCGATCGCCGACGAGGCCATGCGCATGCTCGCGACCGCCCACTTCTTCGCCGGACGGCTCGACGAAGCCGCCGGAGCGTTCGGGGAATTGAGCACCAGCGAGCTCGAATTCTACCGCGAGCAATCCCGCGAGTGGCTCGACCGCATTGCATGGAAGCGGGGGAATAGGATAGGAACACAGTAGTGTTAGAAGCCCTGGTCCGCGCGGCAGCGGCTTCATGTATTGATGTGTCGAGATTTTACCCGATAATCACCGCCGGAATTGAGATATTACGCTCAACGGAGACTGGCCACATGGCATTTGTTCAACGATTGCTTGTAGGGATTTTGATCGGCGTGGTGGCGCTGATGAGCGTCGGCTGCGGCGGGGACTATATCCGCTCGGAGAATATCTATACCGACGATCCCGGCTTCCAGATCGAAGAGGATGCTGAAATCCCCGACACCACGGTCAACCGGCAGGTGCTCGATGTTCTGGCTCACTATCGCCGCGCGATCGTCAACAAGGACTTCGGCGCGCTCAAGCGCTTGGTGTCCGACGACTACTACGATAATGCCGGGACCACCGACACCACCCAGGACGACTACAGCGCCGATAAGCTGCCCGAGATCTTCGAGTTGATGGCGCAGCACGCCGAGGACATCCAATACGACGTGGAGGTTCAAAACGTCGACATCCGCAAGGACCGCGCGTTTGTCTCCTACGAGTTCGATTATGCGTATAAGTACAATATCGCCGGCGACTCGGCGTGGGACGCCGGTGTCGACGTCAACCGCCTGGAATTGGTTCAGGAAGACGGCAAGTGGCGCATCATCTCGGGGATGTAGAGCTCCAGCTGGTGGCGCCGGTCGGCAAGACGCAGATCAATGTGTCGCAAATCAATGTGCCGCAAATCAATGTGCCGCAAACAAGTGGGACCCATGAGCTTCCTTCTCCAACCATGGTGTGCCGCTGCGCTGGCTGCGGTGTTGCTGATCGGGGCGCCTTCGGCCCATGCACAGACCAACTCATCGGCCGACGAGGAGAGCCGCGTGCCCACCGGCGCGGCCGAACGAGCATTTCAAACCGGGGATTACGAGCGCGCACGCAAAGAGTCGATGCGCCACGACGACGCAGACTCTTTGCTGATCCGCGCGAAGATGGCCGAGTTCGACAATGACCTCGAGCTGGCCTCTCGGTATGCGTCTGCGGCCCTCGATCGGACCTCGAAGCCGGCTCCCGAGGCGCGCGCAGCCGCGGCCGTCGGACGGCTGCTCGAGCAGCGCGGGCAGTGGACGCAGGCCGAAAGCCACCTTCGCGATTACCTCACCGATCACCCCAAAGCCCACCCGGTGCGCCTGCAGCTCGGGCTGTTGCTGCTCGACCGCGGCGCTCGCGCCGAGGCCGAGCAGATCCTCGACCAATTCTCCCGGCTCTATAATAACGGCCACCTCGAGGGGGCGCGCGAGTTCGCGATGCTCGGCCGGGCCATGCAAGCCCTGGGCAGCTTCGACGACGCGCATTTCGCCTTCGAAAAGATGCACAAAGAAGACGCCGGCTACGTCGACGGGCTGGTCGACTGGGCCGAGTTGTTGCTGTCCAAATATAACAACGCCGATGCCGCGCGCACGCTGCAGGAGGCCTTGGAGGTCAACGAGAACCACCCCGACGCGCTGGTCGCGATGGCGCGCCTGGAGATGGAGACGAAGAATTATTTCGACGACGCGCGCGGCTACCTCGACCGCGCAGCCGAGGTGGCTCCGGGCCACCCGGGCATGTTGATTACACGCGCCGAGCTGGCGATCTATGACTCCCAATGCCCCGAGGCGACCCGGATCGCCGAGTCGATCCACGAGAAGCGACCGCGCCATCTCGACGCGTTTATCATCGAGGCGGCCTGCCGCTATCTCGCCGACGACCGCGAAGGCTTCGAGGCGGTGCGTGACGAGGCGCTGGCCATCAAGCCGGACTTCGCCCGCCTGTATACCGAGACGGCGCGCTACGCCCAGCTCGTGCACCGCTACGTGGAGGTCATCGAGCTCAACGAGCGCGCCCTCGAGCTTCGCGAGGGATATGCACCGGCGCTTCTGGGGCTCGGCATTGGCCTGTCACGCGTGGGCCGCGAGGACGAAGCCGTGCGTTATCTGGCGCAGGCTTTCAACGCCGATCCGTATAATGTGCGGGCCTATAATATGGTCGAGCTCTACGAAAAGATCATGCCCGACTATGACTTCCGGACCTACGAGAAGTTCAAGCTGCGCACCCACCGAGACCAGACCGAGCCGCTCAACCGGGTGCTGCCGCCGCTGATCAAAGAGGCGATGGCGCACTTCGAGCAGAAGTACGACTTCGAGGCCGCCGACGGCCTGGCCGTCGAGATCTATCCGAAGGGCTCGACTTTCGGGGTGCGAAGCGTTGGACTGCCGCATATCAGCCCCCACGGGCTGTGCTTCGGGCCGACCGTCATCGTTCGAAGCCCCAGCGACGCCAATTTCAACTGGCGCCAGGTCGTCTGGCACGAGCTCGCCCACGTCTATCACATCCAAAAAGCCGGCTACCGCGTGCCTCGTTGGTTCACCGAGGGGCTGGCTGAATACGAGACCAACGTCGAGGACCCCGCCTGGGTGCGCCACCACGACCGCGAGATCGTCGCGGCGCTGGTCTCGGGCGAGGTTCCCAGCGTCACCGAACTCGACAAGCACTTCACCCAGGCGCGCTCCTACAAGGGCATTTTGCGCGCTTACCACCTGTCGAGCCTGGTCATTCACTTCATCGTCGATGAGTACGGCTTCGAGGCGATCAACGACATGCTCGAGACCTTCCCCGAGAAGCTCGACACCGCTGAAGTCATCAACGAGGCGCTGGGCGAGGAGATCGAGAGCTTCGACGAGAAATTCGTCGCCTGGCTCGAGAAGCGCTACTCCAACTTCCTGAACCAATTCGTCGTCAGCGTCGACGCCATCGCCAGCGAATACGAGCTCGAAAACAAGCTCGCCGACAGTCCGCGCGACGCCGTGCTCAACGCGAAGCTGGCCGTAGCCAGACTGCGCAGCGGGAAGCAAGAGCAGGCCGAGGAGGCTATCGAGAAGGCGCTCCGGCTCGATCGCGACGACCCGACGGTGCGCTATCTGGCCTGTTTTGTCGCGCTCAATCAGGGACGCGCCCGAGACGCCTATAAGCACGGTACCGCCGTGCTGGACCAGTTTCGCGACGGCTACGAGTTGCGTGTCGCCCTCGGCCACACCGCGATGTTGCTCGAGGAGCCCGAGTCGGCCCGGGTGCACCTGCGGGCGGCCACGGTCTTGTACGAAGACGGCGCCGAGGCTTGGAGCCTTCTGCACAAGGTATCCAGGGTGCTCGACGACCAGAAGCTCGAAGAGCGCGCCGAACGGCGGCTCTTCGAGCTCGACCAGAACGACCCCAATGTGGCTCGTACACGCCACGAATGGGCGGTCGAGCAGGGCCGTCGGGCCGAAGCGCTCGAGGCCGCCCATCGGTGGGTGTCCATCGACCCCCTCGACGTGCGCGCTCAACGCGCCGTCGCCCGCGCGAGCCTCGCGCTCGACCAACCCGACTTGGCTGCACAGGCCCACGAAGTCCTGGTAGAGCTTCAGCCGGACCAGCGTGTCGACGCCTTGCTCCAAGCGGTAAGTGAACTCTCCGAAGCGGGCTTCAAAGAGCGCGCCGGCACTTTCGCAGAGCGCGCCCTCGAAGCCGGCGCCGATCAAGCCCGCGTCGACCGGGCGCTGGGCCGCTGATCCCGGAGTGTTACAACTTTGCGTTGACAGAAACCTGGCCGGTGGGGACATTCGGTTCTGTTATGCTCACTTCTAGTGTATCTGTTTGTGTTCTAGTGGGTGCTACCAGACAACCCATTGATTTCTCCCCTCACCCCCTCTCAGCCATTGCCCGCCGAGACACTCGAAAACGCCAGCGACGAGGAACTCGTCGAACGCGCTCAGGACGGCGAATACGACGCCTACGAGGAGATCGTCCGTCGTTATCAGGACAAGGCTTTCCGCCTGGCCTTTAGCCTGATGAAGAACGAGAGCGACGCCCACGACGTCGTCCAAGAAGCGTTTTTGAATATGTACCGCAAGCTCGACACCTTCAAAGGCCAGTCCAAATTTGGCAGCTGGATGTATCGGGTGGTCACCAACGCGGCGCTGATGCGGTTGCGCAAGCAAAAGCGGCGCAGTGAAGTGCCCGTCGAGGACGAGGATGCCGAGCTACAGGAGGACGATTACTACGTCACCTCCGTGCCGGAGTGGCGTGTTCGTGCCGACGAGGCGGTCGAGAACCGCGAGCTTCGCCAGAAGATCATCGACGCGGTCGACGAGCTTCCTCCCAAATATCAGACCGTGTTCCTGCTCAAGGAAGTCGAGGGGCTGCAGCTCAAAGAGATCGCCGAGGTCCTCGACCTGAGCGTGGGCGGGGTCAAAAGCCGGCTTCATCGGGCCAGGCTGCACCTTCGGGCGACGCTCGAGCCGTACCTGACTTGATGCACTTCAACTCGGCTGCTTCTCAGCCGGTATTCTCGGACACCTGCTCGAATTCCTTGGCTTCGTCCTCGCCGGCCAGCTCGATGCCCGACACGCGTGCAAACTCTTGGAGGAGCCGGCGTTGCTCGTCGTTCATCTCCGTGGGGACGTTGACGCGGGCGTGGACGATGAGGTTGCCGCGACGTGAGGCACCGAGTTGTTCGACCCCCTCACCTCGCAAGACCCGCGTCTCGCCAAATTGAGTGCCCGGCTCGAAGGTCACGCGTTGGGGCTCGTCGAGCGTGGGCACCTCGACCTCACAGCCGAGCGCAGCCTGAACAAAGGACAGATCGACGGCGTAGTGCAGATCGGCGCCGTCGCGCTCGAAGACGTCGCTGGGCTGGACGTGCAAGAAGACGTAGAGGTCGCCGCGTTCGCCGCCGTCGCGTCCCGCTTCGCCTTCACCGCGAAGCCTCAGGCGAGTGGCAGTGTCCACCCCGGCGGGGACCTTGACGATGACCTCCCGCTCCTCCTCGATGATCCCCTGGCCGTGGCATTTGTGGCAGACGACCTCGATAAGCTCGCCGGTGCCGTTGCATTTAGGGCAGGTCGACGACAGCGTGAAGAATCCCTGGGTGTGCTGGATCTGGCCGCGGCCCTCGCAGGTCGAGCAGGTCGTCGGTGCGGTGCCGGGCTCGGCGCCCGAGCCCTCGCACAGGTCGCACTCCTTGTGGCGCGGCACCGAGATGGTCTTGGTGGTGCCGAAGGCGGCTTCTTCGAAGGTCAACTCGAGGTCGTGGCGAAGGTCGGCGCCGCCGCGAGGCCCTCCGCGAGCCGCGCCTCCGGGCCCTCCGAAGCCGAACATATCGCCGAAGATATCGCCGAATTCGGAGAAGATGTCGTCGACGTTCTGGAAGCCGGGCCCGCTGGTGCCCTGGCTGCTGCCGTCGAGTCCCTCGTGGCCGAATCGGTCGTAGATCTGGCGTTGCTCGGGGTCCGATAAGACCTCGTAGGCCTCGGCCGCCTCCTTGAACTTCGTCTCGGCGTCGGGGGTATCGGGGTTGCGATCGGGGTGGTACTTCATCGCGAGCTTGCGATAAGCCCGCTTGATCTGTCGCTCAGAGGTGTCTCGAGTGACCCCCAAGACCTCGTAGTAGTCGCGCTTCGTCATGACAACCGCCGCTTAACTGCTTGTGTTGTTGCGCTCATACTTCCCACCGGGCACATGGTGGCCTCTAAAGAATCGTGGTCTGTCGACAATCCTGCGTGACCGAACAGCAGCAGGCGCCGGCGCAATACAGTGGCGGCGGCCAGTGGTGACTGTCGGGGTCTCGCCGTTCGGGGTTTGCATTAACAACATCCTTACAACGTGTTGGGATCCTAGGCACACCCCTGTGCAGGTCAATTACGCAGGGTGGGCTCGCCTTACAGCCCCGGGCGGGACGTCGGCTCGTGATCGCCGGCCTCGCCGCATCTTAATTCCTTCCATATATGGGCGCCTTCGGCAGCCCAAAAGCCTAACATGTTGAGAACGCAAGGCAAATAAATGTTCGGCGCTCGCGCATCGACTCCGCGAGGGGAATGAACCGATCGGGCGACTTGTCGTCAAGGGAAGAGCACGCCTACTATGAGGCCACAACCTACACAGACCGAACGAAGGCGAGGATGCGATGGCACTGACAGCGAAGGACGACGCGCTCATCACCCCGATCGAGCATTTCGACGGGGTCTTCGACCACGCCAGCCCGCAGGAGCGCGTTCGACACGCTCGACGGGCGGCGGTGAGCTTTCGCCGGCAGATGCTCGAGCGCGAGCCGGTCAGCTATTATCGCTCCGCCGAGCTCGTCCGGGTGCCGTACCCGACCCGCTTCGGGCTGCGAGCCGCGGCCAAGGTTGCCTCGCCGTTTATCCACATCTGTAATCGTCTCTTCATCGTGCAATTCGACACCGATGACGGGGTCAAGACGCTGCTGGTCTCTCCGTCGGACGCCGACGCCAACGCCGAGACTCCGTTCTTCAAGCGGCTTGGCCAGAGCTTCGGGCCCTTCGAAAAGTGGGGCACGCGCCTGATCGCCCCGCAGAAGAATACCGTCGCGGAGCTCGTCGAAGAGACCGGCATCTCGCCGGAGGACGTCGACTATATCACCTACGATCACCTGCACACCCAGGACTTGCGCAAGTGGATGGGCGGCGGCGACGCTCCCGCGTTTTTCCCCAACGCCAAACTGCTCGTGATGCGTCAGGAGTGGATCTCGGCGATGAGTCTTTTGCCGCCCCAGCGCGACTGGTATTGCCCGGACGGGCTTCGCGGTGTGGACGAGGATAAGATCGTGCTGCTCGACTCGGCGGTCTCGGTCGGCGAGAGCGTCTATCTGGTGCCCACGCCCGGTCATACCGAGGGCAACCACTCCATCGTGGTGCGCACCGACGAGGGCCTGATGGTCACCAGCGAGAACGGCGTCGGCCCGGACGCCTACGCCCCGCAGCACTCCGAGATCCCCGGCCTGAAAGACTACGCCCGGACCACCGGCCACGAGGTCGTCCTCAACTCCAACACCCTCGAGCGCGGCCTCGACCAATACGTCTCGATGGTCCTCGAAAAGGAGATCGCCGGGCCGTCGGTGAGGAATCCCGAATTTCCCAACGTGGTCTGCTCCTCGGAGTTCGACAGCTATTGGGCCTTCCCGGGCATCAAGCCGACCTTCCGGTTTGGCGACCTCGAATTTGGTTATCCTCGCCGTCCGAGACCATCCGTCTCGCCGCGACAAAAGGCTGCAGAATGAGCCACGATAAAGTCGTATTGCTCACCGGTTGTGCCAGTGGAATCGGCCGTCATCTGGCCTGTCGATTGGCCGAGGACGGCTATCGCGTCCTCGCGACCGACATCGACGAAGAGGGCCTGGCCGCGCTCGCCGAGGAGCCCGAATTCCGGGCGGGCCAGGCGTTTACGCGTCGTCTCGACGTCTGCGAGCACGAGCCGTGGGAAGAGACGATCGCCGAGGCGCTCGAGCGTTGGGGCCGGCTGGATATCGTCATGAATGTGGCGGGTTATCTGCTGCCCGGCTTTATTCATGCGACCAAAGCCGAGGAGGTCGACCGTCATATCGACATCAACACCAAGGGCGTCATCTTCGGCACCCGGGCGGCCGCTCGGGTCATGGTAGAGCAGGGCGAGGGGCATATCATCAACGTCGGCTCACTCGCCTCGCTGGCGCCGGTGCCCGGATTGAGCCTGTATACGGCCTCCAAATTCGCCGTGCGCGGCTTCTCGCTGGCCGCCGCCCAGGAGCTTCGGCCCCACGGTGTGTTCGTCTCAGCGGTGCTCCCCGACGCCGTCGCCACGCCGATGCTCGACCTCCAGGTCGACTACGAAGAGGCGGCGATGACGTTTTCGGGAACCCGGCCGCTTACCCTCGCCGAGGTCGAGACGGTCATCCTCGACAAGGTGCTCACTCAACGCCCGCTCGAGGTGGCGCTGCCAGCCCACCGCGGCGGATTGGCGCGCCTGGCCAATTTGATCCCTCAGGTTTCGATGGTGATCGGACCGCTTCTCAGGAAGCTCGGTCTCAAAAAACAGGCCGGCTTAAAATAGAGAGTAAGAGAGTGAGAGAGTAAGAGAGTGAGATACTGCAACTGCTCTTGGTGGACCGTACTCGTTCGGTAGGGCCATCTTACTCGCTGACTTTCTAACTTGCTGACTATCTGAGCTTCATGCCTGGCTGCCAATTGTCGATGACCATCAACTCGCTCTTATCGCCCAACACCGAGCAGGTGCCCGCGAAGAGCTGGCCGGCCAGGTATTGGGTGAACGGGGCGTCTTCGGAGCGCTTGGGGCGCAGTTGGCTGTTGGCGACTTCGCCGTGGCGTGTCTTGGAGGCATCAGGGCTCTCCAGATTCATCGTGAAGCGCTCGACCGCGCCGCCGCGGTATCCGAGCAGCGTGATATTGGCGTTGTCGCCGTGGGACTCTACGAGCGCCACGTGCGTATACCAGTCGTTGTTGCGGCCGTCGGCGTTGTGGTCGTCGGTATTATGAAAGAAGACGATATCGCCAACTTCTGGGCGGCTCGAGTGGTAGATATTTCCGCGCTCTTTGCACTCGCGAAACAGCTTGGGCACCGAGCGCTGGGCGGCGGCCGAGAAGTCGACCCCGTTGAGCCCGTAGACGCTGTGGATATAGTCGGCGGCCAGCGCCGGGGCGCTGTCGTCGGCGGGCGCGGCTTCCTCGGCGCTCGAGGCGCGTGCGCTCGACTCGGTGGTCGTCTTTCCGCCCTGGCTGGTCTCTTGTTTGGCCTGACGGCGGGTCGAAAGAGCCGGCGGGGCCTTGTCGGCGCCGTCCTTCTCATCGTGCCGGGCGCTCTTACCCTGCTGGTCGCTCTGGTCAGCCTGCGCTTGGCTTCGGCTCTCTCCGCCCGTATCAGCCGCGCTCGGGGGCGCGCCCTGGCCGGTATCGCCGCTCTCCTTGGAAGCGTAGCCGGTTTCCGGCGCGGGGTGGTCGCCGAGTTGGAGCGGATCGTAGGCTCGCGACTTTGGATAACGCGATTCGACACGCCCCTCCAGCAGCGGCGAGTCGTACATATGAAATGGTGCACCCGTGTCGCTGGCGCATCCCTGGCCGAGCGTCACCGACATCGAGATGCCGACGGTGACAATGAGCAGACGGAAAGAATTTTTCCACATCATCTTTGACCTCCGACGATCACTCGTCTTCGCGCAGAACCTTCCTTGGTCGCGGCCCGCTTCATCCGTGTGCTCGGATGTAGGATAACCGCGTCGCGTTGAAGCCAGTGTACGAGAGATCGGCCCCAAGCCAAATTTTTTATCGTTTAGATTGTGCAGGAATATTTTGCGGGGCGGGTCATTCGTCCAAAGACCAGCCGTTCAGGCAAAAGAACCGGTCGTAGACCTTTTTAGACCATATCTCGACGACGACCTCACGCTCTTGGCCGGCGATGTGAGATGTGTCCACGTCGATCGGCTTCCAGCTATTCTCCCGGGCGGGGATGGTGCGCTCTTCGACGAGATCCTCGTCGACGATGACCCTCACATGTACGTCGGTGCCACGCTTGCTGCGCGCGGCGCGCTGGTTCAGGCCGGCGCGCACCCGAAAGGTCTCGCCCATCGGCACGTCGTCGAAGCGAAGTCGCACCTTTCGGCCCTTGCCCGGTGGATGCGCCCAGATGCATCGGTGCGGGTCGAGCCCAAAAAACAGCAGTTCCTCGCCAACATAGATCCATTTGTGGGGCTTACGGCAGTACCAGGCGCGTTTGTCGGCGTCCCAAGTGTCGCATTGCCGGATCTCTTTATCGCCGTCCACGCGCGAGACCTCGGCCTCGTCGAGCCTCTCGAGCAGGTCGAAGTGGACAACGCGCTCCTCGGGGGCGTCGAGGCGCACCAAGGTGACGCTTCCGAACGGATGGGTTTCGGCGGCCTCGAAGGGCATCAGCTCGAGCGCTTCGTCGAGGCGCTCAGACTCGCTGAGCAGCCAGACGCGTTCGTAGCGGTGGACGTCTTCGAGAAGAGGGTGGTGCTGGCGGATGACCTGGTCGCCGACTTCGGTCAGGTAGGGGTAGGCATCTTCGTTCCAGCCCGGCTGGACGGTGACGGCGTCGGCGGGGCCGATGTGATCGAGGACGTAACGAGCCGGCTGGCGCCAATCTTCGGCGTCGACGTCGCCGGGTAGAAAGAAGACTTGGGCGACGAAACTAGCAATCCCGGCCGCCAGGATGAGCGCGGCCGGGATGAGCCATAGTCTCGAAGAAGCGTTCACGTTCGCTGACCACCTTGTTTGGCGAGCGACAGGCCGCCGAGC
>CAYLTX010000124.1:16072-19403 GCA_964386725.1 uncultured Bradymonadales bacterium
CGCTCGTAGAAAGCCTCACCGCGGTCGGTGAACGGGTGGACGTGGACGCCGGAGTCCATTCGGATGGCGTCGCAGGGACAAGCCTCCACGCACAGGCCACAGACGATGCAGCGCAGCTCGTCGATGACGAAGACCCGCGGGTACTTCTCGATGCTCGGGTCGTCGTGTTCGCCCGCCTCGATGTGAATGCAGTCGGCCGGGCAGATCGTCGAGCAGCACATGCACGCCACGCAGCGTACGTTGCCGTCGTCACGGACCATCAGTCGGTGCATCCCGCGATAGCGCTCCGGATAATAGTCGGCCGGCTCTTCGGGATACTCCCGGGTGAAGGTCGTTCGCTTCTCCTTATTCGGATTCAGGTTCCGGAAGAAGTGCTTCATCGTCACGCCGAGTCCCTTTGCGATCTCGGGGATATAGCTCTTCTCCCACAGGGTCGACTTGATGCGATCGACTTTTTTGACGCGAACTGTGCCCATATCTATGTGCCTTCGTTTCGAGCTGTTGCCAGCTAGGTGATCGATTCGGCTCGCTGGCGCTTTATGACTTAGAAAGTGAGACAGTCAGACAGTGAGAAAGTTAGATACTGCAACTGCTCACAGCCGACCGGCAGCGCCCGGTGGACCTTATGTTCTTCTCTAACTCTCTCACTTTCTAACTCTCTTACTATCTGCAGTTCTTAAAAGATGGCGACGATCAAAGCGGTGACGAATAGGTTCGCCAGGGACAGCGGCAGCAGAATCTTCCAGCCGAGCACCATGACCTGGTCGTAGCGGAAGCGCGGCAGCGTCCAGCGCATCATGAACTGCAGCCAGACCAGCAACAGAACCTTAAAGACCATCGCGAAGATGCGCAGGATGATGACCGACCAGTACGGCATCGAAATATGCAGCGTCGGGTCGGCGATGCCGCCGAAGTAAAAGCCGTCGGCGTATAAAAACGGGAATTGCCAGCCGCCCAAAAATAGCAGCGCAATCAGCGCCGCGATAAATACCGTGGCGGCATATTCAGCCAGCTGCATCGCGGCGAACTTCATCGAGCTATACTCGGTGATATAGCCGGCGACGATCTCGGATTCACCCTCCGGAAGGTCGAAGGGGGCGCGCTTGGTCTCGGCCAGTCCCGCCAAAAAGAATAGGAAGAAGGCCACCGGTTGGACGACGATGCCCCACAGCGGAATCCAGCCCCAGAGCATGGTGCCCTGCTCGATGACCATCTTGTTGAGGTCGAGCGTGCCGTAGATCATCAGCACGCCGGCGATGCTCAGGCCCATCGAGACCTCGTAAGAGATCATTTGAGCCGACGAGCGAAGCCCGCCGAGCAGGCTAAATTTATTATTCGACGCCCATCCCGCGATCGCCGCGCCGTAGACCGAAATAGCGGCCACGGCAAAGGCGTAGAGGATGCCCGAGTTCAGGTCCATGATCTGGAAGTAATTCTTCCACTCACCGGAGCATACCTCACGGTAGTTGGACATGACGGTGATTTCACCGGCGCAATAATGATCCATAAACGGCACCGCCGCCCAGCCGAGCAGGGCGGGGATGAATACCAGCGCCGGCGCCATGGTATGCAGCACCTTATTGGCCCCGTCCGGGATGGTATTCTCCTTGAGAACCATCTTGAGGCCGTCGGCCAAGAAGTGTGGGATGCCGGCCAGGCTCATCCCGAAGAACCGGGCCTGGTTGGGGCCGACACGGTTTTGAATCTTCGCCGACTGCTTGCGGTCGCCGAGCACCGTCATCAGGCTGGCGACCGCCATGACGAAGCCAAAGGCGATGACCACAATCTTGATGAGCTGTATCAATACTTCCGGCATGAGTGATCCTCATCGTTCGGCAGCGGATGCGCGGCCGATTAGACTCTCAAAAGTTTCATTCGGTCTGCACGGGTCAGTCTGTCCTGCAAAACACCTACGGGTCAATCAGCGCTGGGAGCCGGCTCGGCCGAGTCGGCCTCTTCGGCGTCGCCGTCGGCGTCCGAAGAGGCCGGCTGCGCCTGTTCAGCGTTCTCTTCACCGCCATCCTGCTCGACGTCTCCCTCGACGGAGTCAGACTCGTCTTCGGAGCCGCTGTCGGCGGGCTGGTGGGGTTCGTCGTGTTCGACCTGCTCGGGTTCGGCCGCAGCCTCTTCGGCCTGCTCGGCCGCCGAGAACATCTCGTCCTGGATTTGCTTCAGGAAGGTGTAGCCAAACGGCTCACCCAGCGCGCCGGCGAGGCGCATGAAGATTTTCCAGTCGGGAAGCGACTCGCCGTGGGGCTCGAAGGCCCGATAGAAGGGCTGGGCGACGCCGTCAAAGTTGACGAACGTGCCGTCTTTTTCGGCGTGGCTGCATGCCGGCAAGGCGATATGGGCTTTTTCGTAGAGCTTACCGCGGTGCATCGCCTGGAGCACGAAGAGCTCGAGGCCGTCGATGCTGTCCAAAAAGCGGCGCTCGAGTTTTTCGTCGGCCGGGATGTGGGTGCCCATCATATACAGCGAGGTCACCGCGCCGGCTTCGATATCGGCGACGAGTTGTTCGAAGTCGGCGATCGCATCCATGCCGCCCCAGACCGCCTCGACGCCGCGGGTGTTGGGGTTTTTGTCGGCTTTGATGAGCAGGTCGTCCTCTTTGCCGTCGGGCTTGCCGCCGAGATACAGCCGATCGGTGCCCAGGTGCTCGCCGGCGAATCGCTTGGCCAGCAGCAGATCCTCGCAGGAGGCCTGCGGGGAGACGATAAATCCCATATTCTCGACGCCCTCGACCTTGTCGGCGAAGGCTTGGGCAACCGCATGCCAGGACAACTCGGCGCCGTTGGTCATCGGCTGGACCAGCCGGTCATCGTGGACCTCTTTATACGACAGGCGTCCGGCGTCGCACATCCAGTAGTCGTTGACCTCCGGATTGTAGCGAGGGCGATAGCGCTGGATCTCGTTTCGGAAGTGCTCGAGGTGGATATTGCACCCGTTGGCGCATCCGGTGCACACGCTGTCGGTGGAGGTGAGCAGCCAGACTCGGCATTTGAAGCGGAAGTCGCGGCTGGTCAGCGCGCCCACCGGACAGATGTCCACGGTGCACATCGAGTAGTCGTTATCGAGCTCTTGACCCGGGAAGGTGCGGATCTCGGAGGTGTCTCCCCGGGAGGTCGTCGTCAGCTCACTGGTGCCGGTGATCTCTTCGCAGAACCGGATGCAGCGCGTGCACAGAATGCAACGCTCCCCGTCGTAGACCACTTCGGGGCCGATGGGGTAGACCTTGACCTTTTGGACCTTCTCGGTGCGCAGGCGAGATTCCTGCGCGTCGTAGTCCATATAATAGTCTTGGAGCTTACACTCGCCGGCCTGGTCGCAGATC
>CAYLTX010000125.1:0-19308 GCA_964386725.1 uncultured Bradymonadales bacterium
AGCAGTTCGCTGAACTCTGCCTCCCGCCGAGGAGGAGAAGCTCGGCCAGGAGCTTCGCCGCGACGTGCTCCAAGAGGTCGAGGTCTACGACAACGACGCCATTCAAAATTACGTCGACGAGTTGGGCGCCAAGGCGGTGCGCGCGGCGGGCAATAAGCCCAAAGAGATCGACTATAACTTCACGGTCATCAAAGGAGACGACCTCAACGCCTTCGCGATGCCCGGCGGCGAGATCTACGTGTATACCGGGCTGTTGGAGGCCATGGACAGCGAGGCGGAGTTGATGGGCGTGCTCTCCCACGAGGTCGCCCACGTCAGCCAGCGCCATATCGCGCAGCGGCTTGTGGCCAGCTATGGCCTGCAGACCCTGCTCAGTGCGGCGCTGGGCAACAACCCGGGCGTGATCAGCCAGCTCGCCGGAAGCGTCGCCGCGCAGGGCTATCTGCTCAAATATAGCCGGTCGCACGAGTCGGAGGCCGACCGCTACGGGATCGCGTATATGGCCCGTGCCGGCTACGACCCGCAAGGGTTTATCTCGTTTTTCGAGACGATGCAGGCTCAGGGCGGCGCGCGTCCGCCGGAGTTTATGTCGAGCCACCCCAACCCGGAGAACCGCATCGCGG
This sequence comes from uncultured Bradymonadales bacterium, assembly GCA_964386725.1. Classification (GTDB taxonomy): domain Bacteria; phylum Myxococcota_A; class Bradymonadia; order Bradymonadales; family Bradymonadaceae; genus CAYLTX01. The sequence continues at coordinate 624 of CAYLTX010000125.1, forward strand.
AGGCGCGCAAACTCATCGCTCGCATGGACAACGTGCCCAGTGAGACCGGCCAGCAGCGCTACCAGCAGATGATGAGCGGGCTCGATTCTTCAGGGAGTACCCCCTCGCGCCGCAGAAGTCCGAGCAGCGACGATGACAGCAGCGACACCGATAGCGACACCGATAGCGGCAGCCGACGCCGACGCTGACAACAGGCCGCTTTGAAAGACGGGCCGACGCTCCACGATGGTGGGGCGCCGGCCTTTTTTTTATGCTGTCAGATGGCTTCGGTGGGGTCGAAGTGTCTGGGATTGCTCGGTAATTGACGGGGCGGGGGCTGCGGTTATCTTGGGCTCGCGGACGGCCACTCGCGGTCACGCCAAGTCAGACGCCCAGGAGGAGATATGACGACTTCCCCGGAGACCCAGCCCGACGGCCGAAAGCCTCGCGTCGACGAGGCGGACTTCGCCCAGCGCCCCGAGGAGGAGAGCAGCCAGTCCAAGACCTTGAAGTTGATCTTGGTGCTGGTGCTGATCGCCATCGGTGTGATCGCCATCCCGGTGCTGGTGGTGCTGTATTCGGCCGGGGTCCAGGAGGTTGCCGGCGACGACGTCGAGCCCTCCGAGCAGATCGAGCAACAGCGCATGGAAGAGCAGCTGCCTGCCGACTAGCTTAGCGGCTCAAATCTCGACGTTCGCCAACGCCTCCATGGCACCCATCTCGATCAAGAACTCCCCATAATCCACACATTGATCGTTGGCGGCCTCGGCCATTTTGCTCAGGCTATCCGGGGTCTTGAAGGGGTTGAGTTGGTTGGCTTTGACGAGCTGCTCGCAGGTCTGGCGCTGAGCGCCGGGTTCCAGCCAGAACTTCGCCTTTTTCTGCAATTCCTCGCCCGTCCAGCCCGGCACGCCTTCGGTGCCGTTGCCGACCAGCAGTTTGTTGAACTCAGCCTCGGAGGTGCAGTGCATCACCCGGCCGACCACCTCGATACACTGCTCCATGAGCGGGCTGGTGTATTCGGATAGCTCGGCGCCCTCCTCGCCGACCTGAGCCCAGTCGGCGGGCTCGTCCAAGACGGTCTCCTTCTCCTCCTCTTGCCGTTCTTCCAGTCCAGGATTCGGGTGCTCGTCGCAGCCGGCTGAGCCGATGAGCAGCAGGGTGCCAACGGCGGTGGCCCATAAAATCGATGTTGGCTTGATGGCCATGGTTCCTCCCGGGGAGATACTTGGTTCGTCTTTGGAAGCTGGCCACCCGACGGCGAGCCGTCAATTACATAGTATCGGCGACGCCCGCGTCATGCGTGGAAGTCGCGGTCGTGTTATTAACCTCGCCCGGCTTGCGCTTAGCTTCGCATCGGATACGAGTTTCGCACCGAGGAAGACGCTGTATGAATGATGACAATGGCGAAAAGCCCGAGAATCTTTCGAACGGGAACGACGGAGACCACGCTCAGAACGACACGCCCGGCTCTGGGCCGGTCGCGCCTGACGAGGTGCTCCCGGCGGGCGTGAACGGGCCGAGAGGTCCCGGTTCGGGCGGTCCCACTTTCGGAGGGCCGGGCTTCGGTGCCGGCGGTCCGACTTGGCCACCCCAGGGCCCGCCCGAGCGGGTCGACCGCCTCGAAATGGTCGGCCCGTCGTTTTGGACCCGGGGACTGGTCACCGTGGCGGCGATGCTGGCGCTGGGGGCGTTTTGGTTCTCGGACACCATCTTTGCGGTGCTGCAGGCGCCGGATGTGTCCTGGCGCATGCTCTTGATGGTCATCGCCCCGCCGGTGCTGTTTGCGTTGTATATGGCGTGGCGCTGGTGGAATTTGCCCCGCGAGCCCCAGGCGATCGTCTTCGCCGACGACCACATCGTCCTTCCTTCCTCGCCAAATTCGAAGAATACCCACGAGGTCGCCTACGACGAGATCGAGGGCATCATGGCGGTCAGCCGCGGCCCGGCTCAGTCGGTGATCATCGACACTGGCGGGCAGACGCTGAGCTATTCGGTCGACCAATTCCGGCGCGACGACGGGGCCACGCTGCTGCGCGACGAGCTGCTTCGCCGTATCCGCGCGCTGCCCAACTCCGAGGAGATCTTCGATCGGATGCACGAGCGCCAGAAGCTCGCCCGCATCGCCCAATCCAAGCCGGCGACGCTGACCAAGGCTATTTTGGGCATCTTGGCGGCCTACTTCTTCATCGAGTTGTGGACCGGGGCGATGGACGATCAGCTCGGCCTGCTCGATCTCGGGGCCAACGCCCCGGCGCTCGTCGACCAGGGCCAGTGGTTTCGGCTGATCTCGGCGAATTTCCTGCACCAGGGCTGGATGCACATCATCCTAAATGGCATCGCGTTGCTGTTTTTGGGGGCGATGGTCGAGAAGCTGATGGGCTCTTGGCGGCTTGTGCTCATCTATTTGGCGGGCGCCATCGGCGGCTCGGTCGGCTCGTATTTGCTCGGGCCGGGGGTGCTCTCGGTGGGATCGTCGACGGCGATCTTCGGGCTGTTCGGCGCCTTCTTGGCGCTGCACATCCGGTTTTGGCACCATCTGACGCCGCCGTTTCGCCAGTCGGTGCGCTGGTGGGTGATCATTATCGCCCTCAACGCCGGCCTGCCCGTCATCGTGCCGATCATCGACTACGCGGCTCACCTGACCGGCTTCCTCGCCGGCGGGGTCGTCGCCTACTTGTTGTTGATTCCCCAGGATCGGCCCAAGCCCGACCAGAAGCCGTCGAAGTTGGTCAAGTTCATCACGGTGCTCATCTCGGCGGTCTTCGTTGCGGGGCTTGCCCAGGCCGCGATCTACGCCACCAATCCCAACCCCGACGATCAACAGATCGTCTTCGGCGCGATGCTCGACGAGGCGCTCGAGGGAGAGGCCTCACCCGATCAGGTCAATTATATCGCTTGGACGACCGCCACGGACCCGGATGCGAGCCGCGAGCGCCTCGAGAGGGTGCTCGACGCCGCCGAAGATGTCGTCGAGGCGAACCCCGACCGACTCGATGTGCGCGATACGCTGGCAACGGTGCGCTACCGGCTGGCGATGAAGTCGACCGGTGAAGAGCGCGCCGACCACATCAGGCGCGCCGTCGACGTCCAGCAGCGCGTGCTCCAAGAGAGTTCGGCAGGCCCGGAGTTGCTCGGCGGCGGCCAGAGTACCTACGCCAGCCAATTGGCCCGCTTCGCCGATTACCACCGCGAGGTCGTCGGGCCGCTGATCCGCGACGACGTCGTCGACTCTGCACCGGAGCTGAGCGTCGAGGCCGACGACGGCGGCACCGTGCGCATCAACGCCGAGCAGCAGAGCGACCAGCCGGTGGAGATCTATGCGCCCGCGCGGGCCGACGGTGAGGTCGTCGGTATGCTGCGCACCTGCCTGCCCGCCGGGCAGACCGAGCATTCGCACAGCGGTCGCAAGGCGTTCGGCGACTGGCCCGAGGGGCTGAGCTTGGAGGCCGCGGTCGTCGAGCCGGGCGGTGAGGGCTGCGCTGAGGCGTTCGACTATTGGGAGATGACCGAGGATATCGCTAAATTGCCCTGAGAGCCTGGGGGTTGAGGGTTTGTTGGTTGAGGGTTTGTTGGTTGAGGGTTTGTTGGTTGAGGGTTTGTTGGTTGTTCGTCTTTTGTTGTTTAACCCCACTGCAGGGGCCCTCGAGAGGCGTTGATGTTTGACATGGCCGGGATTTACGGAGACCCGTAAGGCCCAAACCAAGAAACCAATATGTCGTTCCAATTGGCGTCAGTTGCGGCCGGGCAGACGTGCCGCCAGTCGGTCGAGGGTGGTCTGCATGCGGCCGGTGACCTGTTGGTAGCCGGCTTCGAGGTCGGCGCCCCTTTCGGGGTTGCCCTCCAGGTGCAGCGGGTCGAGCACCTCGACCAGAATGCGCGAGGGCAGCGGGATATGCACCGAGATCGGCCCGACCAGCAGGCCCATCGGAGCGGCCAGCGCGATGGGGAAGACCTTGAGTCGGAGCAGCTTGTCCAGCCGGAGGGCGTGCGCGATACGGTCGCCGCGGGTGATGACGTACCAGCCGTCGTGGCCGCCGGCGGAGACCACCGGCACCACGGGCACGTCGGCCTCGAGCGCGATCTTCACGAAGCCCTTACGCCCGCCGAAGTCGACCTGATCGCGCATCGAGCTGGGGCGGTGGACCTCCCAGTCGCCGCCGGGATAGACCAGCACCTTGTGGCCGCTGCGCAGGGCGGCCACGGCGTTCTCACGCGAGGCCGGCACTACGCCGCTGCCGCATAGAATCCGGCGCAGGATCGGTATATCGAAGAGCAGGTCGTGGCCCAGGGTGACCGGCGTTTCGTCGAAGTTCGTGTGGCGCAGTAGGTGGCGCAAGAAGATGAAGCTATCCGGGGTCATCACCCCGCCGCTGTGGTTGCCCACCAGCAGCGCGGCGCCCTCGGGCAGCCGCTCGAGGCCCTCGACGTGGGCGTCGAAATACCCCTCGAGGAGCTCGACGAGCGGCTCGAGAAAGTAGATGACGTCGCGATTTGGTTCCTGAACATCGTTCACAATTGCCCGGGGGCGTGTTTAGCTTATATTTTGCGCTATACCATGGATGTGGCTACCGTAGATGCATGGAGCCAGCTATATGAACCTGTGATCGCAACTGCTGCGGGCAAACCTTACTGTATATCAATAATGTGGAGATGAACGATGAATGCCAAGAGATTGCTGCAAGTGAGCCTTATCTTCCTGCTGTCCTCGCTGCTCGTCGCCTGTGGTGACGATCCGGAGGAGGGAAATAACGGCAACAATACCAACAACGGTGTGGACGCCGGGCCCGATGCCGCCGATGCGGCGGACGCCGCCGACGCACCGGACGCCGAAGGCGAGGCGTTCCGGGCGACCTTCGAGACCTATAATGTGGGGCTGGCGCGCGGCTTCGTGCCCAACGCGGCCGAGCGTGCCGAGCCCGTGGCGGCGGCGGTCTCCGAGTCGCCGGCCGACGTGGCATGCCTGCAGGAAGTCTGGCTGTTTCGCGATGAACAAGACGAGTGGTCGACCGATCAGATCGACACCATCGTCGACGAGAGCTCGGAGACCTTCCCGCATAACTACTTCGAGATCACCGAGGCCGGTGAGTCGGTCTCCTGTACCGCCGAGGAGGCCGACCCCCTCGAGACCTGCGTTCGCGCCAATTGCGACGGTGTGCCCGATGCCGACCTCGCCGAGTGTGCGCTCGCCGAATGCGGTGACGAATTCGACGCGCTGTCAACCGAGTGCCAGTCATGCGTCGCCGGCCAGATTGGCGGTTCGCTCGACGATATCCTCAACGCCTGTGCGCCCGACGGCGAGGGCGCCAGCGAGTTTTCGTACAACGGCCACAACGGCCTGCTGATGCTCAGCCGCCACGAGATGCGCGACACCAGCATCACCAGCTTCGAGAGCACGCTCGTCCAGCGTAGCGCGCTGCACGCGGTCGTGACCGTGCCCGATGTCGGCGACGTCGATCTCTATTGCACCCACTTGGCCGCTAGCCTCAGCGACGTGCCCTATCCGGGAGGCACCTATGAAAGCTACGAGGAAGAGCAGGCCGCCCAGATCGCCGAGCTGTTGGACTTCGTCAACGACACCTCCACCACCGGCAATGTCGTGGTCATGGGCGATATGAATACCGGACCGGCGGCTGGCGATAATGAGGCTGAATTCCCGGCCAATTACAATCTGTTCATCGACGCTGATTTTGCCTCTCCGTATGCCGAGCAGGACGCGCCCGACTGTACCTTCTGCGCCGAAAATACGCTCACTGACGCCGAGGCTTCCGACAATCTCATCGATCATATCTTCTTGCAGCTCACCCTCGACGCCGAGGTCGTCAACGTCGAGCGCGCCTACGACGAGACCCAGGAGATCGACGGCGAGCAGATGAATCTGTCCGATCACTACGGGGTGCGCGTGACCGTCGAGACCGCGGCCGAGTAACGGAAAAAAGGCGGCTAACGCCGTTGCTTTTTCGGTCATTCAGGCACAATCCGATAGATTTTGTCGCCGTCGTCGGGGCAGGTGCCGCGCCCGTCGCAGTTGCTCGTGGTCACGTATAGGTGGCCGTCGGGCCCCATGATGGTTTCGCGCAGCCGGCCGAGGCCCTCGGGCGGGTCGCCCTCGAAGTAGACTTCGTGGCTGGCGACCCGTCGGTTGTCGTCGTCGAAGACGACCCGGTGCAGGTGGCGCGAGCCGAGGGTTCCCACCAGTAGGTCTCCGCGCCATTCATCGATGGCGTCTCCCGTATAAATTACAGCTCCGCCCGGTGGCACGGCCGTCTTCCAGGTCAGCGCGGGCGGGCGCATATTCTCGGCGTCTTCGCAGCCGTAGATCGTGGGCCATCCCAGGTTCGTGCCGGCTTCGGCGACGTTGACTTCATCGTGGCCGGAGCGGCCCATCTCGCCCGAAGGGCCGTGGTCGCTGACCCACAGGGTGCTCTCATTCGGCCAATCGAAGCCCTGCGTGTTGCGAAGGCCCCAGACGAAGACTTCGTTGCCGAAGGGGTTATCGTCGGGCACTTGGCCGTCGAGGGTGACCCGCAGGATTTTGCCGGCGAGTGAGTCGGTGTCCTGTGAGAGGTCCGGATCGCGTGCGTCTCCGGTGCCGATATACAGCATGCCGTCCGGCCCGATGCGCAGCCGCCCGCCGTTGTGGAAGGCGGCCGAGGGGATATCGTCGACGATGATTCTTTCGCGGCTGGCACTGAGGTTCTCAGCGTCCTGGCTCAGTTGCCACAACTCGACGCGGTTGACCACGCCGTCCTCGGAGTCGGTGGTCTGGTAGACGTAGAATTGTCGATTCGACTCGAAGTCCGGATGGGCCTGGATATCGAGCAGGCCGCCCTCGCCGGTGGCGCTGACGTCGACCTCGGCGACCGGATCCTCGACGAGTCGGCCGTCTTGGACGTGGCGGATTCTACCCGGCCGCTCGTTGACGAGCATCCCGCCGTCCTCCAAGAAGATGATCCCCCAGGGCACCTCCAGCCCGCTGGCGACCTCCTCGGCGCGCACCGAGACCTCGCCGTCGGGGCCGAACCCATCCTCGATATACGTACACAGCTCCGCGTCGTCCTCGGAGTCTTCGGAGTCCTGTGGCTCGCTATTGGCGTTGGGCGGCTCGCTATTATTGGCGTCGTCCTTGGCCGACTGGCGATCGCAGGCGCTCGAGGCGAGCACGCCGCTCAGACAGAAGAAGAAGGCAATGGCAGCAGATCGCAATTTCATCAATATCTCCGCTGGAATCGATCACTATGAGTATGAGATGGCGCGATGAAGCTAAACGCTCGAGGGGCGTTGTGTATCAGGGCGTGCCGCCTCTGTCGGCGTAGTCGAGGTAGGGCGCCACGAAGGGAGCGTCGCGCACGATGCGCTCGAGCCAGACGCGCTCGTCGGGACCCGGTGCCGCGCCCGGGCCCCGCTCGGCCAAGCTCGACGGGTCGTCGAGATCGTAGACGTGCAGGCGCTCGAGGTCGCTGCGGCCGTAGATGGCCCGCTCGGAGTCCATCACCCCGAAGCCGCTGCCAGGCTGGAGCTGCCAGCCGGCGGTGTTGAAGCAAAAGGCGGCGCGCTCGGCGGCGATGGGCTCGAGCAGACTGCGGCCATCCACGGCGCGAGGTCCGCGAGCGGTCTGCTCGATGCCCCAAAGCTGGAGCACGGTCGGCACGACGTCGACCGTGGAGATCGGGCGGTCTTGATTGACCTGCAGCGCCTCGCGGCCGCCGTCGATCTGCCCCGCCCATTTGTCGGGCAGGTACACGAACATCGGAATGCTGGTGATCGCCGGGTGACACGAGCGCACCCGCACACCGTCTTGAAATGCCTGCTGGATGGCGTCGCTGTCTCTGGCGTCGACGTCGTAGAAGAACTCGGAGTGATCGGCCACGAAGATGATCACGGTGTCGTCGAGCTGGCCGGCCTCGGCGAGGGCGTCGACCATCTGCCCGAACATCGCGTCGGTGACGGTGATCGCCGAGTCGTAGATATCGCGCACCGTCTCGAGTTCCCAATCGACGTCGTCGGAGGCCAGGAAGGGAAAATGCGTGGCGTTGGCCTGCACGACGCCCGCAAACGGGCGATCAGCGTCGAGTTGCTCGCCGATGAGCTCGACCAACACTTCGGTCGCATATCGGTCATCGATGCCCACGTCGTTGACGATGGGCGTGCCGATGGAGCGCGCGGTATGGACGTGGTCGGGCGGCCCGTCGAGCAGCAGGAAGTCGTCCATATGCTGCCAGCCCCAATCCTGGGCGGTCACCAAGAAGGATTCGGCGCCGGCGGCGCGCGCGTAGTGCCAGATAACCGGGGCGCGGTGCATCCGCTCGCGCGAATGTGCCATATGCAGGCCGCTGAGGATGGCCGGCACCGACAGGTGCGTAAACGCTGAGGTGCTCGTGGCGCGCTCGAATCGGTGGACTTGGTCGGGATGCCCGTCGAAAAATTCGACCATATTCGGGGTGGTCGCCCGGTCGTGTCCGTACAGCTGCATGCGGTCTTTACGCAGGCTCTCGGCGATAAAGACGATGACGTTGGGGCCGTCCACTTGTCTGGGCGAAGTACTGGCTTGGGACGGAGCCTCGAGCACGGTGCGCTCGCCGACGCCCAGCGCGCTGGTGGCGCGACCTCGGGCGATCTGGGTGGCTCCGTCGATAAGGGTGTGGGTGATGTGGAAGTCGGCCGCAAACGGAGTCTGACCGACCGTCATACCTGCAGGCCACAGGCTCGCCGCGAAGAGCCAGATGATCGGCGCGCTCACGCAGCTTATCTTGGTCACCCGCGAGGACTCCCGGGTTCGCCGGGCACCCAGAGCGAGCACCCAGAGGGCTGCGAGCAGCACGACGCCGAGGCCAAATCCCGGGCTGAAGCGCGCTCCCATCATGCGAAGTGACGAGGCCGGCTCTTGCCATAGATAGATCATGACCGTGGCGCCGGGATCGTGGCCGCTGACCGCAGCGAAGCGCCAGGCCGAAGCGACCAAAAACGCCGCCGGAAGGCCGACCGCAGCCGCCCACAACCAACGGTGTCGGCTCGAGGCGATCAGCCGGCTGGTCGCCCACCACACCAGCGCCGATAGCCCCAGCGTGGCCAGTAAATTCGAGGGTGCTTCCCACAGGTTTGCCGGCAGCCGCCCGCCCCACCGGAACATAAAATCCCCGGCGAGGACCGTCATTGGGATCGCCAGCCAGGCGAATCTGATGAGCGACTGCGGCACGTCGGTCCTAGACTTCCTCGAGGCCGAGCTCGAGCTCCAGGTAGCCCGACTTATCGTCGCGTACCTCGGCGATGAGGGTCTGGCGAATGGTGAAGTAGAACTCGCGTCCGTCGGGCAACTCGAGGCGCGGTCGGCCGCCGCGAAGCTGGTTGACCTTGGGCGACTCGACCAGCAGAGAGGCCTTCATCGCGTCTTTGGAGTCGTCGAATTCGATGAGCTCGACGTCCTCGATCTCGTGGTCGTCGATAAATACGCGGGCGTCATCGAGCACGGCCTGCTCGGCCTCGTCAGTGGCCTGCTCGAGCGGGGCGAGCGATTCCTCGGCGGGCGCGAAGAAATCAGCGTCGGCCAGGATATTCTCGAGCGTCGATAGATAATTTTCGACGGCCTCCGCATCGTAGCCGTCGGGGTTCTCGCCGATGCCCTCGACCACGCGCCGGTGGCGCTGCAGGTCGTCTGCAAAGTCGTCGAGATGAGTTCGTACTTTGGAGATCTGCTCTTGAATGTCGGCCATGAGATGTCTGGTTGAGAGGTCGTGAATGAATAGCTGACTACAATTCACCAACAACGTAGCAGCCGAAGTAGAAACACAGAAGTTCCGTGATCTACTCGGCGAAGATTGCGCCACGAGGTCCGAACGCGAACCCCGCAGGCGATGTCGGGCATCGTCGAGGAGTGAGCGTCGGAGATCGTGGCGCAAGACCGCCGAGTTACTCGTCCAGCGCGCCGTTTTCGATCCAGGTGCGAATATCGGCGAGTTCGGGATCGGTCAGGGTGCGGCTGCCGTCGAGCGGGTCGATGGGCATGGGGCTTCCCTCGATGGATTCGTCGCCTTCGAGCTTCAGCCACAGGTAGCTTTCGTCGGGCGAGCCGGGCTCGACCAGATTCAGCTCGGGCACCTGAGAGGATGCCTCGAGGAGGGCGTCGTAGGCCTCGTCGCCGACCAGATCGAGCTCGGCCGCCGGTGCGCTTCCGCTGTGGCAGCCGCCGCAATTGGCCTCCAGGATCTGCGAGACGCGGCCCGTCCAGGTCACGCCCTCGCCGAGCAGGTTGAGGCTCTCGGGGTCGTCGGCGTACGAGCAACTCGAATAGTCGATGGGGGAGGTGCCGTCGGTGCGGGCGGTCGCGTCTTCGTCGAGCCCCTCGATGAAACAATAGAGCGCGAGCATCTCCGGGATGGACAGCGGCTGGTTGGCCAGCGGCATGCGCGAGCCGGGCACGCGCTCGCCCTGCATTTTGCCGCGAAGCCTGCCGATGAGATAGCTCTCGTCGGGGTTGCCGGCCTCGATGAGCGACACCGGCGCCGACTCGCGCGCCCCGTATTGGCCGTTTCGGTTCAGGTCGCCCTGCACGATGCCCACCGACATCAACTCGTTGACGCGGTCGACCTGGTAGTCGCGGACCTCGGCCATCAGGTGCTTGCCGTCGTCGAGGATCCACCAACGCGTTTGGAAGTTGGCGAAGGGCAGGTCCATGACGCGGTCGTCCTCGACGAACGTGCGAATGAATTGCGCGTTCGTCCATACCTCGTCGCGTTCCATCGGGATGGCGTCGTGCAGGTAGATGTGCAGCCCGGCCGACTCGGCGTCGGGGGTGATCTCCTCTTCGGCGTAATCGATCTCCTCGCCCGGGATATACTCGAGCCAGCCGATCTCGATCTCGGGGTGGTCGAAGTCGGAGAATTTGAAGCGGTCGCCGGGCTGCTCGCAGCGGTCGTAGACCGACTCCCACTCGCCGGGCTGGACGTTACACGGGGCACCGATCGTGCTGAAGAAGTTCGCCGGAGTGTGCAGGTCGGGGTACTCCTTTTGGTTGTGGCAGACCCCGCCGTTGGGCGAGCAGGTGCGGTCGATGACCTTGTGGTGCAGATCGAGCCCGGTGCGAAAGCGCTCCTGGGCCTCCGAGACCAGCGGGTCGTCACCGGTGTAGGGAGTGACTTCGCCGCGTTCGGCGGTTCCGGGGCGGTCGGGCTCGAAGTCGATCTTGGAGCCGAGCACGTCTTCCTCGGTCGGCTCGGAGCCGCAGGCGGCGACTAGAGCGACGAGGAGCAGGACGGATAGTTTCAAAAGTAGGTGATTCATTAGCTAAACAGATCCTCGAAGGGCTCATCAGCCGGGAAGAACTCCTGGTGGTCGCAGCCGAGCGTGTCCATCAGCGTCTTGAGCACCGAGCGATACGAGTAGACCTTGCCCTCGGATTTGAGGTCGGCGCTGCGGGTGTGTCCGAAGCTTCGGCCGCCGTTGCCGGCGTCATCGATGAGCCCGCCCATAAACGGCATCGACATCCAGCGGGTGGCCAGGTCACCGGCGTGGTCGCTGCCGCGCGCCGAGTTGAATTTGCTGCCGCGCGCGGTGCGCCCGAACTCGCTGCCGAAGGCGACCAACGTGTGGTCCCAATAGCTGCCGCCGGAGGGGTGCTCCATGGTCTTGAGGGCGATCTCCAGGCCGCTGATGATCCGGTTGAGATCTTCGATGGTGCCGGGAAGTTGGTTTTGCTCGCCGGAGTGATAGTCGTAGCCGCCCTGATTGAGATAGACGGCGGGGGTTCCGAAGCGGAACAGCCGCAGCGCCAGGCGCACCCGCCGGCCGGCGCGGCTGTTGCCGAAGATCATCTCCAGCTCGCTATTGCTGATGCCGTCGACCTTCTCGTCGGAGCCGTTTCGGATCTTGAGGACCTCACTGTTGAAGACCTCGTTATATTGCTTGGTCGCCTCGCGCGTCTGCATATAGGCGTCGACGGGGACGCGGTCGACCTCGGCGAGGCTCTCCCGGAAGCGCTCGTCTTGGGAGGTGGCCATCTCCTGGGCCCACTGCGGCAGGCTCGACTTGGCGTCGAAGCCGAAGCGATCGAAGCCGTCGCCGCGCAGCACCGGCGGGCGATAGCCGGCGTACTTGCCGTTGCCCACGGCCATGCCCGAGTCGTCGAGGGTAAACGCCGGCAGCAGCGTCTCGCCGTCGGCGCGCGCCTGCTCGTAGCGGGCGCGCAGCCCGTAGTTGATCATCGTAAAGAAGCTCGTGCCCGTGCCGACATAGCCCTTCTGGAAGCGCTCCAGTCCGGTGCCGTGGTTGCCGTCGGCGCGGCCGGCGAAGGGCTCGTGATCGACGCACGGCAGCACGGCGATCTGGTTGGTGATCTCGGGCACCGGCTTCATGCCGAATTCGGCGCGCTGGGCGCCGCCGTCGCCGTCGAGCCAGGAAGAGCGCTCGAGCAATTTACCCACGCCCCACTCGGTGCCCTCGGCGGTGCTGTCGGCGCTGCCAAAGGGGTTGTATTCGTTGGCGACCGCGGAGTTGAACGCCGCGGTAAACCGGAAGCCACCGGCCAGCCGGATATAGAGCAGATGCTTGACGGTGCCGTGCGCCGAGGTCGAGGCGATCGCCTCGTTGGGCGACCAGATATGGGGCACCGTCAGGCCGGCCGCGGCCGCGGCTACGCCGAGGCCCTTCAAGAAGGTGCGTCGGTCGGTTCCCTTCTTTGGCTGCTGGTCCGGATCGCACTGCGCGTATGGATCTTTCGGTTCGTCGGTCATTTTGGGGCCTCAATAAAATAGCATCTCGGAGCTGCTCATCAGCGCAAAGCAAGCCGGACGGGCGAATTGCTCGGCGGTGCACACCTGCCGGGCGCACGCTTCGCCGTGGTCGCGCGCCTGCTCTCTCTCGGTGCTGGTTGCCTTTCGGCCGAAGAATTGCCGGGTCTGGAATTCGACGATATCGGCGGCGAGATCGGCGTCGACGGCGTGATCGGTGTCGACCCCGTCGGGCAGAAGCTCGCCGGTGGGCACGCCCGAGATGTCTGCGTCGAAGGACGGGTCACAGACCTGGTTGACGAAGTTGAGCTGCTGGGCGGTGGTCAAAATGCTGACGATCCGGAAGCGGCCGCCGACGTCGTTTCGCGGACAGCCGCCCAGGTTGCGGGCCAGCGCGCGATAGTCGCCGCGGACCCGGCCGTCATCGTTGATCTCCCAGTTTGAATTTTTGACCAGCGCCAGGGCGCCTAATTTGTCCGATCGTGCCAGGTCGTCGGGCTCGGGGATGCGGTGATCACAGCGAGACATATCGTGGCCGGTGGCGTGCTTGATGGTGTCCAACCAGGTCTCGGCGTGGACCTGCTTGAGCGGCCCGCGCGTCCAGCGATATGCGCTGGTCGCATCGTCCGCCGAGCCGCCGCGTGCCGATTGTAGGTAGGCTGCGGATGTGGCGACCGCGAAGTGGACGCTGCGAATGTCGGCGTCGTGGGCGAGCAGGTGGTCGACCAGCTCGTCGCGAACCTCGGGGGCGTGGCGGCCGAGATCGTAGCCCAGATATTGCTCGATCACGTCGTCGACGGCCTTCTCCCAGAACTCGATCTCGCGCGCCAGGATACGGCCGGGAAGCTGCAACTTCTCCCATTCGTGGGCCTTGATGAGCCCGCTCCACATCTCGCCGTCATCGGCGCGCATATCGGGCTCCAAGATCAGCTCGTTATAGCCCCAAAGGATGCTCGTGCATTCGCCCTTGGTGTCCGGGTCGATCTGGCCATCGTCGGTGACGCATTCGTAGTCGATGAACGCGTCGGGCAGGCGCTCGCCGAGCTGGGGATGGTCGTAATAGCCGTTGGTCCACAGGCCATACAGCCGGGCCAAGTCGCTGCGCTCGCTGCCCAGCGGGGGCCGGCCCATCAACAGCCAGAATAGCGCTTCGGAGCGGTCTCCGGCGGTCGCATAGCGGCGTGTGAGCACGGGGTGGGCGCTGACCACCGCCGCAAATTGATCGTAGGCGATTTGGCCGCGGTACAGCTTCCCGACGAGCTCGTCGGCGTCGAAGATGCGCAAGACGCTGACCGCTTCGTTATTATAGAGGAGCCGGTCGGCCCAGAAGCGCTGATTGAGCTCGACGAATTCGTCGCGGCTCATCAACTCGTTGACCACCGTCGACCAGTCGCTGTCGTGGCAGGTCTCGATGACCTCCTCGCGGGTCGGAAAGCGGCCGATCATGTCGGCGAACAGCCTCCTGCAGGCCTCGGCGGTCTGGAGCGGGCGCGTCTGGAGTCCCACGCCCCAAAGGCTCGGGCATAAGCCGCGGTTGACCGGGTTTTTCAGGTCGAGACCGTCGCAATAATTCAGACAATCCTCGCCGCAGTCGGGCACCTCGGCTCCGTCGGGCGGATCGACGTCGCGAGGAGCGGGAAAGCTCTCGTCGACGCCCGAGAAGGGCTCGGCGTTGAGCGGCCCGTCGTTGCCGACCATCTGCCCCGGTCCTTTGGCCGGGTCTTGGGGGTCGAACCGGTCGGGCGCGTCCTGACAACTGGCTGTGAGCAACGTGACGAGGATGCACGTCAACCAAAAGTGGACGGCACGACGCGGCGATCTTGTCCCGGCCTTAGGCCCGGTGAGGCGAGACATGAGGACTCCGAGTGCGAATTGTGATGCGTGTGAACGATGCTAATACTAGCGAGATTGACAGGGCCGGTCAATCGAGTGCGATCGACCGGCAGGATCGGTGCGAGTCTGTCTACAGACGCACTTCCATCGCCACGCCGAGTTCGTAGCGCAGCGCGCTGGTCGACCAGTCCTTCTCGTAGGTCACCCCGTCGACGTCATCGTCGATGGCGAATAAAAAGAGCTTCTCGTAGCGCACGGCGAGGTCGCTTCGCACCGAGAGGCGCTCGTCGAGCTGCCAACGTGCGCCCACCATGGGAGCCAGATGGTAGCCGAGCCGGGGCGTGTCCCAGACCTCGACGCCCTGTTCGTCGAGGTCGTCGATGGTGTCCTGGAGCTCGCCGTCGGGGAAGAGCACCGACGGGCCGATCTGGCCGCCGAGCACCAGCGACATATCGTCAGCGAAAGGGATGAGCCATTCGGCGTGGGCGTATATTTCGGTCAGCGGGCCGAGCTCGAAGGGGTCGGGCTCGTCGTCTTCGTCCTCGAGAATTTCGAGGATCTGGTAGCTCCCATAATAGCGCAGCCCGCCGCCCCAGCGCACGTTCTCGCTCGAATGACGCAGATACCAGATGCCACCGGTCAGCGCGTGGCGCGATTCGAATTCATAAGATTCGTCGGCCTCGCCGATCACGTCGCGGCTCTCCTCGCCGGTCAAATCGCCGTCGTCGGTAAAGAGGCCGGCGCCGACTCCGATATATTGTTGAGCCGAAGCCGTGGCTGGAATCAGCGTGAGGCAAAGGAAGGCGAAGACGAGAAGGCGTGTCTTGTGGACCATGGATAAATGCGTTCGAATAAGTTTTGGGATAGCGAACGCACTATAGCGCTGCAGCGGCGTCTATCACAAGACGTTATTGTCTCGCCGCCGGCTGATCGTGCCGACCATCGAGCAGGTCGCGGAATTGGCGGAGTCTGTCGGCCACCGAGGCGACGGCCGGGCGTGAGTCGCGGTCGACGGGTTCGACGACGACCGTTTTGCTGCCGAATTGGATGGCCTGCGCCGGAGGGTCGATCTCGTCGAGCGCCGACTGGCTGGCGTCTTGGCTCTTATAGGTGTGGACGATGAGGCGAATGTTTCGGTCACCGCGGTGAAATTTGCGCGCCACGCGCTGTTGAGAGCCGAGGTCGTAGACGTCGGGTTGGCCAAAGCTGCGCCAGCCGACACTCTCCACGACCTCGACGAGCACCTGAGAGGAGACGTTGGAGGGGGCTAGGTCGGCCGCCGTCGCGTCGACGGCGGCCGAGGTGGAAGATGAGGTGTCGCCGGCGTCGTCCCCGGAGGCATCGGCCACCGCAGCGTCGGCCGGCCCGGCCTCATCGTCCTGGAGATCGGCCCAAAACCAACTAATCAGGGTGACAGCGATCGCCAGAGCAATGGTCAGCCCGATCAGCGGGACCAAGCAGCCGAGGCCATCACCAGGATCGCGCGGGGTGGTGGAATCACCTTCCTGATACGAGGTCATGACATGCCTTGAGATATCGCCAAGCAGGCGGGGCAGAGATCATTCCTCGGGCTCGACGACTTCGATCTCGTACTGCTCCCATCCGAGAAGCTCGAGCGCGTCCTGGACCTGCTCGACCATCTTGCGCGTGGCATAGACGGCGTTGTGATACGGGCCGCGGTCGAGGGTGGCCACCGGCCCGTAGAAATGCTCGGGCGGCTCGGGCCAGGTCGGGCTGTCTTCGTCGGCATCGAAGTCAAAGACTTGGATGACTCCGTAGCTATCCTCTTCGGTAAACCCGGAGATGATCGACGAAAGCTCGGCCCATTCGGCGTGCTCGAGCTCGAAGGGGTCGATGAGCGCAAAGACGGCGACGTCGGTCTTCTCGTATTCGAAGTCATCGCCGCCGGGAGGCACGATGTCGCCCAGCTTGATGGCGTCGTCGACGATGGCGTCGCACCGGATGGGCTCGGAGCGCACCTGATCTTGGAGCTTGCGGCGCGCTTCGTCGTCCTTTTCGGCCAGATAGACCCGGTGCGGGATGTCGTTGATCACGTCGATGACAAGGCCGGCCGAACACCGGTAGCCCTCGTCTTCGTCGAGGCGGTCGGCCTCAAGGCGCACGTAGTCCTTATAATAGGGGTGCTGGGACAACTCCCGGTTGACGGCCTGCTTCCACTTCAACGTATTATTCCACGGCGCGTTGAGCATGAACGCGTGGGTGTCGAAGTACAGAAGGGGTGCCTTGATCGCCTTGGTGCTCATCAGCTTGGCGAGCCTGACCAGCGCACCATGCTTGAGGATGTCGCCGAGGTTACCGACGTTCTCCAACTGTTTGTTAGCCATTGGTACTCCAATGCAAGTCGCTTGATCCCCCGGTCCTCGATCGCACGGGCGATCGCGTCGGGTAGCGCAAAACTGCGAGATCTCTTTGTGGGTCCCCTGCAAAGCATAACAGACAAGATACGTCAACCGTTCCCATTGATATTTCTGAGATCCGCCCCAGATCCCATCGAACTCGTTGACGGGTGCGCGACGCTGCCAGTAAGCTGCCCAGCATCGTTGATCCCGATTCAGGCGGTGCACAGCCCATGAGCCAAAAGCAACGCGAAATTCTCGAGCGTGAAGTCTCATACTCCGGCGAGGGCATCTCGGTGCGCTCTTTGGAGTCGTCGATCAGCTCCGAGCGCACCCGTCAAAATCGCAACGTCGAAGCCCTCGGCAAATTGCGCCAGCGCAACGACCAAATTCAGCAGCAGCTCACCGAAGAGGTCGACAAGCTCAAAGATATCACCCGGCACCTGAGCCGAGAGCGCGAGCGCGGTGATTTTATGAGCGGGGTGCGTGAGATCCTCGCCAAGCTGCCCTGGTTCGGGGACCAGATCATCACGCGGCGCTCGATCGAGGAGCTTCTACGCAAGCAATATGAACTCAGTTCGCGCCGGGTCAAGGAGGCAGCAGAGTTCGCAGATCGGCTCGAGGCCGCCAAGATCGACCTGTTCGACGAGATCGATCGGCTCAACGACAAGATCGTCGAGTCAGCCAAAAACGAGGAGGTCGCCGCCGAGCGCGTCCTGGAGTTGACCGAGCTCAAGGACACCCTCGAGGTCGAATTGATGGCCGCCGAGTCGAGCTCGTCGACGGCGCGCGAGCTCCAAGCCGAATTAGACACCACCCGGCGCAAGCTGGCCAAGCACTCCACGATGCTCAAGCTGTACAGCACCGCCGAGGAGCGGCTGGCCAAGCTCCAGAAGAGCACCCGCCAGCTCGCCGACACCATCGCTCACCTGCAGAGCGACATCACCGTCTATGTGACCGCGGCCAGCGAGAAGCTCGACCTGGTCGCCGGCCAGATCCAGGCCATCGGCGCCGCCGCCGACGCCTCGGTGGTCATGCTCGAGCTCAGAAACTCGCTCGAGGCGATGACCGAGTCGGTCAACCACACCACGCGCTTCGTCTCGGAGACCCAGGCCTACTTCCGCCAGAACGTCGACAGCATGCTCGACGACCTCGACCTGTACGACGCCGAGACCGAGCAGGTCCTCGAGGCCAACCTCGCCCTCAACGAGGGCTACGACGATATGCAGATCGCCGACGCGGTCTCCTCGGCGCTGGCCAAAAAGATCGAGCGCGCCTCGGAGGATCAGGAGGTTACGTTGCAGGACGTCAAAGAGGCGACGATCGAGGATTTGGAGAAGATGCGCATTGAGTGAGTGGAGGTGGTCGGTTTTTGAGGCCCCCCTTCGTCTCGCGTTTGCGGAGGTGGTCGGTTCTTGAGGCACCCCTCCGAGCGGCGCTGGACTGCGCGCCGCCCACCTCCCCAGGGTCTTCGACCTGGGGAGGAACATGTCGCCAGATCGCGCAGGCGTTGCTTTCTGAACAACAGGCAACCACTGTGCGATCACGCGAAAGGTTCCTCCCCATGCGGCGTTCAGCCGCCATGGGGAGGTGTCGCGGCGTAAGCCGCGACGGAGGGGTGCGCCGGAAAGCAACCACGTCACTACAGACAGAACCCATGACCAACGACCAAGAACTCCTACCCGACACACAAATCAAGACCACCCGCCTCGAGGGCGAGGCGGAGGCGGCCTACATCGAGCGGCTTTACCGGGTGTTGCGTGGGGCGCGGCTGAATCTGTATTACCCGGACTC
>CAYLTX010000126.1:0-10970 GCA_964386725.1 uncultured Bradymonadales bacterium
GGCCTGGTCGCGCTCGGTTTCGAGCTGACCGATGCTGGCCTTGAGGGTGCTGACGCGCTGCTCGCGTCGGTCGACCTCGGCGCGGGTCTTCTCCAGCCGCGCGTTCTGCTCGGCGATCTTCGCCTTCAGGTCCTCGCGCTGGTCGGCGTCGGCCCCGGCGAGATCGGCCTGCAACGTCTCGAGACGCTGCTCGGCCCCCTGCAGACGCTCGTTGGTCGAGCTCAGCTCGTTCATCGCCGTCTTGTAGCGCGACTCGACCTGGTCGAGTTGCTCGCGGGTCTGAGTGAGGCGCTGCTCCTTTTGCTGGAGCTGGCGCTTTATATTGGCCACGTTCTTGGGCGCCTTTTGGCGGTCCTCGCCATCGACGAACACGACCACGTCATTGCCGTCGGCCTTGACGTCGTAGTGGGCCGTCTTGTCGAAGCCGATAATCAGCCTGGCCACCGACTGGGAGCTCTCCTCAAGGTCGATCAACGCCACCTTGGAGATGACCCCATTGTCCACCTGTCGATTCATCGACTCATCGAGCTTGCTGCCCGAGATGTCGACAAATAGGCGCAGCGGATTGGTCAACTTGAAAACCGAAAACGTCGGTTCACTATCGCCGCGGATGCGGATGTACGTGCCATCCTCGGCTTCGTTGACCTGCAGCGATTCGACCGTGTGGGTCGAGGCTTCTTGGTTGGGCTCTCCTGTTTGCTGGGCGTACAACGGGGAACTAAGCCCCAGTACGACTCCCAGAAACAAGACAGAAAGCTTCCGTCTCATGGCGTGACTCCTGACTCTCACTGAGCTGTCAGCCCCACCTGGACTAGCAGCGTGGCCCAGCGGTGAACTGTTTTGGTTGCTCAACAGTTGCATCGTAATTACAAGCTCCAGATCGAAGCGTTTAGTTTGGTTTCCATATGACTGCTTTGGTGTTCTCCGTCCGGCAACATTCACCGTTCGGGCGGGGAAAGCCCCTTGAATCGCTCATCCTGTCGAGTGCGGCGCGAGCCGCCCTCGGAGCTGGCTTCGGAAGACAGCCCTTCGAGAGCCTTGCGGCCCTCATCACTTTGCAAAAGACGCTTGAGAGCATCGCGCTCTTCGTCGCTGAGCTCGTCGTCGTCGACATCGAGTTCTTGGTCGCGCAATTCGATGGTGGTCAAGCGCGTCTGGCTGTCTTCCTCATCGGTGATCTCGCGCACTTCGACTTGGTTGTCGCGAATATCGGTGATCGTGCCACCGTTCTCGCCGACACGGTCGCCCTCTTTGACCACATGTCCGAAGCCCTCGGGGTCCAAAAACATCGCCTTGGGCACGGCGACTTCGCTGATGATCGCCACCAAGGCGAGCTGGCCGATTCCATATTTCTCCAGCGGCTCGAGGGGCCGAATCGAGCCCTCGGCGAGCTGCTTCTTGGGGCGGACCACTTCGAGATCGGGCAAGAAGGGGTTGCGCCGCACGGAGTTGGGATACTCGGGGCGCTCGTACTCCTCTTCGACCTCTTCTTCGGCCTCGTCCTCCGGGGCGACTTTGGGCGCATTATTATTGGCGCCGTCGTCCTGGGAGGTCTTCGAGGTGTCCCCGGTGCTGTCCAGGCCCAGGAAGTCCGCGCAGCCGGTCAGCGCCACACAACAGGCGACCAACACAACCGCCAGCGAGCGGGCGAAGCGAAATCTATAGCTGAATCGTCTCACGTTTGGGTGATCCCTAAAGTTAGCTGTGCGAGCCGTCGAGCTTGCCTCGATTCGATCACTTTCCATTGCCGCCCTCACCCTGCTTCATCCGGAAGGTGGTCGCCTGAGCGCTCACCACCAGCTCGCCATTATTATTGAGCCCGTCCTTTTGGCGCTTCATCGACAGGTTCTTGACGTTGACAATTCGCGTCATGCGCCCGACGTAGTAGAAGAAGTTGGCCAATTCATCGAAACTGCCCACCAACTCCATGGTCACCGGGATTTCGATATAATATTCCTGCTCGCGGCTCTCCAGGCGCTGGAAATTCTCGATCTCCAGGCCGGCGGTCTTGGCCTGATTGTGGATGCGCTGGAGCAAGCTGGGGATCTCGGCGGTCGCCGGCAACTTCTCGCGGGCGATGAGCAACTCCTGCTGCAGCTCGGCGATCTTGGCTCGCATGCGAGCCTGGTTTTCCTTGAGGCGCTCCAGGCGCTTCTGCTCCTGCTCGAGCTCGCTCAGCTGGGTCTTGTTGCTCTCGATCTTCTCCTGGACGGGCTGATACATCAGCATCCAGAAGACCACCCCCATCCCGACCATGGCAATAAAGAGAAGGAAGACCTTCTGGACGGTGGGTACTTGGTTGAACTTGTCGATAAAATCGTTCATATCTCTTCTATCTCACGTCAACTCAACACGGCCCGTGATGGGCGGCGGCCTCGAAGGGGTCAGGAGTCGTCAGCTTCGTCTTCGCCGGTATACGACAGGTTGCCGGCGACGCGGAACTCGACCAATCGCACGTTGTCGCCGCCTTCTTGGGACTTCACAAAATCGAGCTGCACATCATAGAAGTGGTCGGCGCTGGTCAGCCGCTCGAGAAATTCGGCGACGTCGTCAGCGTTGACCGCCGATCCTGTGAGTTCGAAGGTGCCCTCGTTCTCCGACATGGAGCTAATCCACAGCCGGCGGGTGTCCCATTCGACGTTCCAATTCTTGCGCGACTGGGCGTGACGGTCCTCCTCGTTGCGCGGAGGGCTGACCATCGCCTGGACTTCGTCGAGCACTCGCACCGGTCCGGTCCGCTTTTGCTCGAGTTCGTCGAGGATGCGCACCTGTTGCTCGAGCTCTTTTTGCTTGCTCTCGAGCTGTTTGGCGCTCTCGACGGCGTCCTCGGCCTTTTTGACCTCGCGCTGGTTCTGCGACACCTCCTGTTGGAGCGCGTCGAGCGTACTCGACTCGGCCATGTAGACCACGGCGCAGACCGCAATCTCGGAAACGATGAGCAGCGCAAAAATGATCAGCTGAGCTCGTCCAGCTGAGCGCCTGCGCGCTTTCTTGATAGGTAGTAGGTTTACGCGAATCATCGTTCGTTGGTCCTCCGAAGCGCCAAGCCCACCGAGATTCCGGCAATCGGCGCCCAACTCTGGATACGCTCGGGCGTGAACTGCCGCTCATCGTAATTAATATTGCGGAACGGATTGGCCACCTCGGCCGGCACCCCGCTGATCCGCGAGATCGTCCGAATCAGTGACGGAATCGCGGCCGTGCCACCTGAGGCGACAATCCTGTCGACGTGGCTGTCGGCGGCGGTGGCGGCATAAAAGTCCAGCGACCTCTGGATTTCGTTGGCCATATCTTCGGCCTTATCCTGAATGATCGACTCGACCTCCTGGGGCAGCACCTCATCGCTACCGCCGCCGGGAGTGCCACCCATCTTGTACATCTCCGCTTCTTGATAGGTGATGTTGAGCTGTTTCTGGATCTCCTCGGTGATATCGCTTCCACCGATCGACAGATCCCGGGTAAAGACGGTCATCCCGTCGGTCACCACGTTCATCGACACGACACTGTTGCCAATATCGAGCAATACGACCGTCTCGGACTCGTGGTAGCCGTAGTTGACCTCGTACATATTCTGCAGCGCGAAGACGTCGACATCGACCACGATCGGCTTGAGGCCGGATTCGTGGCACACCGAGGTATAGTCGCCGATCATCTCCTTCTTGGCGGCCACCAGCACCACGTCCATCTGGCCCTGCTCAGTACGCGGGGCGAGCACCTCGAAGCCGATAAAGACGTCTTGGATGTCAAATGGAATGTACTGCTCGGCCTCCCACTGGATGGACTCCTCGAGTTCTTCCTGAGTCATCAGCGGAAGCGTGATCTTCTTAATGATCACCGTGTTGCCCGATACGCTCAGCGCTGTCTCCTTGTAGCGTACCTTATTGCGTGCGAGTAACTCGTCGATGGCGTCCGCCACCACTCGCGAGTTCATGAGGGCTCCGTCGACGATTGTCTCGGGAGGAAGTGTGGTGTGGTCAAACGCCTGCAACTGGAGACCTTTTTTGGTCTCCTTTAAGACACAGAGTTTGACTGCGCTCGATCCAATATCGAGACCCACGCAGTTTCGTCCCTTCGCCATGCGTGCTTTCCTCTTACTTACAGTAATCTTACTAGCGCATGGTGCCACGCGCTTCAGAGTGGTGTCAAGAATTCAGGGTGGCGATTTCGGCCGAAAAACCGGCCACTTCGACCACCTCGAGCTCTGGAGGAGCGTCGTCTCCGATCACCTCCAGACACCACTTCTGCGGGCATTTCATCCCGGGCTACGATTCATTTATACACCAGTTTAGAGCCGCCGAAAGTTTTTTATCCAGTTTTTTTCCGCCCCCCCTCCCCCAGACCCCTCTGGAGGGCGACGGGACGGATCAGCGGGATTAAATCGATCCGCGCGCCTGTTTGGGGCAGTGGCGTGTGCCAAAGCCGGCGATCGCTTTGGCCCTGGATTGGCCGACGCCGCGGCTAACTCGAGCCGGCGGGGTTGTTCGCTGACACGGCGTGATTTTATTCATAGCAAGCCAACAGCCATCCAGCGCGCAGCTGACCCGCGGCGGTCCTCTCAGGGGCCGACTTCGGGCGCTGTGCACCGGGATGGAACGCCGAGCACATAACGGAGTGTTGCTCAATTTCGGCGATTGACGTACAAGGTGCGCGTTTCGGTACAACCTAGCGTTTGGCTCGCCAGCAGCGGGTTTGGCGCGCGCCGCGTGCGTCGGGAAGGTATTTCCCTTGCAACTGCAGCCGTTTAGCGACATTTTGGGCCCCACCCCAAAGGTGTTTCGATGTCGGGGTGGCGAACGGTACGTCCACACAACAAACAGGTTTTTGGAAATGGAAGCCAAGAAGCTCGAAGAATTTCGCCAGATGCTCGTCGAGGAGAAAAAGACGCTCCTCAAAAAGGCGATGCACACGATCAAAAACGAGATCGAGCTCAGCAAAGATGACATGGCCGACGAAGCAGATCTGGCCAGCGTCTTGACTGATCAGAACCTCAGCCTGAGACTTCGGGGCCGTGAGCGCTCGCTCATCGACAAGATCGACCTGGCCATCAAACGCATCGACGCCGGGGAGTTCGGGGAATGTACCATGTGCGGCGAAGAAATTTCGCTCAAGCGCCTCAAGGCGCGCGCGGTCACCACGATGTGCATCGCCTGCAAAGAAGAACAAGAGCGCCGCGAGCGCCACTTTGCCGAGTGAATATGTCGGGCGCGCCCTCTGCGAGGGCTCGCCCCTTTGATGCTGTTGATAGATCCTTAGTTTTGGATGCCCGGAGAGATCATGGCCAGCCAGAAGATGTATTTGTATGCCACCGAAGATTGCACTCGCGCCTTCGAGGTCGACGGCCGCGGCGGCGACGTCAACTTTCCGGCTCCCGTTCGCGCGTGGACCGACGTGCTCGACTGTCGTGTCGAGCCGTATATCGAGAAGACGCTGTCCGAGAACTGTGAGCTGGCCCACCACGTGCGCAAAAGGTATATCCTGGTCGGCGAAGATCAGATCTCCAAGGAAAACCCCACCGGCTGAGTCACCG
Organism: uncultured Bradymonadales bacterium; assembly: GCA_964386725.1. Classification (GTDB taxonomy): domain Bacteria; phylum Myxococcota_A; class Bradymonadia; order Bradymonadales; family Bradymonadaceae; genus CAYLTX01. Next base: position 5,528 of record CAYLTX010000126.1, read on the forward strand.
GCTGGGACCTTCCCCACTCGGGCTGCGATTGTTGACCGGCCCAAGTGGCGCTATACTCGAGCCCTGCGCGTATCTAACTCACGCACGTCCACCCGCACGAGGCACGGCCATGGCGCTCGAAGTTGACTGGAAGGAACATTCTGTCCAAATCTCGGGTAATTGGACGTGGCGCTGGCTGTACCTGGCGCCCATCTACGAACTGCATATCGACGGGGAATTTGTCGATCGCACCGGAGGGCCGCGGGTACGCCCGCGCCTGGAGGCGATCGTCGAAGACGAGGACGGCGAGGTCTACCACATGCAGGCCGAGATCTTCTCTCTGCTGGGCTTCAAGCCGCAGTGCGAGCTTACCGTCGAAGGTGAGACTATCGCCAGTGAGCGCGTGCGCGTCGACAACTTCCTCAATCCCTTTTTGGTGCTGGTCATCCTCGCCTCCACCGGCGTGATGCTCTACCTGGGCCCCGACGTCATTCGCAGCTACTGGCCCGGCTGAGTGCTAGTACGCCGAAGTGTGGCCAATTTGCCGCGGGGTAGATTTACGCTAGGTACCCGCCAGATCGTCCATGTTCTTGGTTCTTGGGGTTAGCTCACTCGTATGCGCAAGCAATGTTGTACCAAGAACCAAGAACCAAGAACTGCCGCAAAGTGGCGTATACGAACACGTGGCAGCTCATTCCCGTTCCACCCAAAACCTCATCACAACATAACTAAGCTGTCGCGGTGCACGACCGTGTCGAGGATCCGGTAGCCGAGGATCTGCTCGATCTGATCGCTGTGCCGGCCGGCGATCTGGGCGATCTCGTCGCTTCCGTAGACGACGACGCCGCGCGCAAACGCCTCGCCTTCGGTGTCGACGAGTTCGACCACGGCGCCCTCGGAAAACTCTCCCTGGACGCCACTGACCCCGGACGGCAGCAGGCTCGCCCCCTTCTGGGTGATCGCGCGACGCGCACCTTCGTCACATTGGAGCTGACCCACCGGCCGCGCGCCGGCGCCCAACCAGACTTTCTTGCCGGCGAGCGCCTCGGTCCTCGAAGGCGCGATAAACGTCCCCAAATCTTCGGCGTCCGCCAGCGCGCGCAGGATGCCGGGGCGCTTTCCGGAGCCGATGGCCGTGGGCACGCCCATACGGCCGGCGATCTTGGCTGCCTCGACCTTCGAGACCATGCCGCCGCGGCCGACCCCCGAGCGTGACGGACCGGCGACCTCGACCAGGTGCGGGTCGTCGGCGGCGATCGCCGAGATGCGCTCGGTGAATACGCGCGTGCCATCCTCGTCGTAGGCCACATCGAAGACCGCCTCGACGTCGGACAAAATGACGAGCATGTCGGCGCCCGTCAGTCCACAGGTCATCGCCGCGAGTTGGTCATTGTCGCCGAAACGCAGCTCCTCGGTGGCCACCGTGTCGTTCTCATTGATGATCGGGACCGCACCCAGCGCGTGGACCTGCTCGAGCGCCATTTGCGCATTCAAAAAACGCCGTCGGTCGTCGAGATCCTCGCGCGAGAATAGAATTTGAGCGACCTTGTGGCCGTAGTGGGCAAATTCGTCGCCGTACATCTGCATCAGCCGCGACTGACCCAGGGCGGCAAAGGCCTGCAGATTCGGAATGTCGCTTCGGGATTTATCCGGCCAGCCCAGATGCTCGCGGCCCAGCGCGACGGCCCCCGACGAGACGATCGTCACCCGCTTGCCGCGCTCGAGCAGGCCGGCGATATCCTCGACCAGAGCGGCAAATGCGGGCCGATCCAGGCGCCGCTCATCGCGCAAAAACACGGCGCTGCCGATCTTGACCACCCAATGCTGTGCATCGTCGATCCAATCACTTCGATTCATCGTCTTTCCCTGTCGCTTCGGCGCTCTCGTCAGAAGCTCGTTCGCTGAATTTGTCGATGACCTGCTCGCCGGCGAGCCTGTCGAGGAGGCTATCGACGGCCTCCAGGCTGCGATCGCGCTCGACGACGACCACATCGTCGGCTTGCGGGGCGGCGATGGTCGGCGCGTCGGCCGGCAGCCGGCCAACCCGCAGCCGATCTTCGAAGTGAGCGCGCAACGTGGTGTGATCGTCGAGCTGCCACCGCAGATCTAGCGTGCGCGACGCTGCGCTCGAGGCCTCCTCGATGCGTCGCGACGAGGCCTGCAGCCGGCCCGATACCGGCGTAACGTGAGCGGCCAAACGACGCAACCACCCGCTCGCCAGCGGGTCGGACGGCCCGCAGATAAGCCGCTGTCCGCCCATCGTCCAAACGTGGGCGTCTTCTTCTGTTCGCCCACCGGAATTTTCGCGCTGCCATCCATCGGGTGCCGCATCGAGTAGCGTCTGCAGCGTTCCCCAACCCACCGCCACGAGGCGATCTCGTTCGTCGCGGTCGGCGGGCCGTGCATAAAAGCTCTCGGCGTCAGCGCTCACATAACTCGTGCCGTCGACCGAGCGCCAGCTCATCTGGTGGGAGGACTCCATGCCCAGCGCGGAGCGCGAATCGGCCGACAACAGGACTTCGACCCGACCGCGATCATCGCGACGCGTGGTGCGAGTCTCGTGCCAGCGAAGTCCGCGCTCACCGTCGCCGGTCCTCTCCAGCGTCAGTGTTGATTCGTAGCTATAAGCGCCCTGCTCGGGCGCCCTGAGCCTGCAATCGGGATGCTCGACCTCACCGTGGCGCTCGGCAATCTTATGAGCGCGGTGGACGACCTCGAGCGCACGCAACATACCGGCCTTGCCACGCGGCGACGAGCGCTCCTTCAAGAATGTTTCGGCCCGCTCGACGCTCGCCTCACGGCTGTCGCATCCGCTCACAAGTCCGACCAACAACAGACTCGCCAGAAATACCGCGGATGTTGCGTGAAATGTGGACGATTCTTTCATCACTGACTCATTTCCAAGGTCCGTCTCGGCCGGGTCTTTCCGCGCAGGCGCACCGATTGCGCCTTGACCTCTCCGAAGGATCGGGAAGTATAGAGGCATGGTGAGTAAACATGCTCACCGGTCTTTTGCCAGTTCCCGCCCGCTTCGAAGGACAGCATTTCATGAGACGTATCGTGGTACTGGGCTGTGGATTTGGTGGATTTCGGGCTGCGCGCGAATTACAGAACAGCCTGTCTACGCGCCGGCGCGTCCAACTGACGGTGGTCTGCGACCGCTCTCACTTTCTGTACACGCCGCTGCTGCCCCATGCCGCCACCGGCGAGCTCGACGTCGGCCATATTACTTTCCCCCTTCGCTCCGAATTCGACAAGTCGACCGAGCTTCTCATCGAGCGCGTCGAGCGAATCGACCTGCAACGAAGGATGCTGATAAGCGACAATCGAGAGATTGACTTCGACTACCTGCTGGTGGCCTCCGGCGCGGATGTCGACTGGGGGAAAAACGAGCGGTGGCAGGCCCATACATTGACCTGTCACAGCGCGCGCGACGCCACGCGCATCCAAGAGCGGCTCGCTTCGGCGCTCCGAGAGGCCGCGGGGGTCGAATCGGCCGAGCACCTCCAACGCCGACTGACCTTCGTCATCGGCGGCGGTGGCCCCAGCGGCGTCGAGCTCGCCGCCCAACTTGTGACGGCGCTGCGCTCCGAGTTGCTGCCGGTGGCCGCCGAGCCGATCGCCCGGGCGCTTCGCCTGATCGTCGTCGAGAAGGAGCCGCGCATTCTGCCCGACTGGCCCCCGGAGCTCGGTGAGTTGGTCCGCTCGCACCTTCGCACCCTGGGTATCGAGTTTCGAATCGGCACGAGCGTCGTCGGCCGCACCGCCGAGCAAGTCGAACTTTCGACCGGCGAGACTATCGAAGCCGACCATTTTTTGTGGTGCGGTGGCCTGCGTGTGCCGGCGTTCGCCACCGAGGCCGGCTTCGAACTCGACTCGCACGGACGCATCGCCGTCGACTCGACCCTCCAAGCGCTCCAGCAACCGGGCATCTATGCCATCGGCGATGTCGCCGGACCTCCGGGTGACGTACCGCAGACCGCCCAGGTCGCCACGCACCAAGCCTCGGTGGCAGCCCACAATATCATCGCAGATCTGTCCGGCCGCGCCCGCCGCCGATGGGAGTACCAGCCGCGCGGCCATCTCCTGAGTCTGGGGCGCCGGCACGCTGTGGCCTATTTGGGAGAAACGCCCATCGAGGGGCGCGCAGCTAGCGCGTTATACCGGGTGGTTCACACCGCCTTGATGCCCACCGCGCTCAAGAAGGCCGGGCTGTTCAAGGACTGGCTCTTTTCGGCCTCTCGGCGCTCCGGCGCCGGCGGCCTACTCGCCGAGCCCATCGAGCCGGCGCAGCTCGAATCCGACGACTCCTCCCCATAAAAAAAGCCGCCCCGATCGTCGGGGCGGCTTTTTCCAGATTGCTACACTCGTGCGGCTTGCGGCCGCAGCGTCTAATCAATCACCCTTGAGCTGCTGGAGTTCCTGTTGCAGCTCGTTTTCGACGTCCTCGTCAGCCTCCTCCTCGGCGGATTCTTCGGCGGCCGGCTCTTCTTCAGCCGGTTCCTCGGCGACCGGCTCTTCCTCAGCCGGCTCCTCCTTCTGCTCCGGCTCAGCCTTCTCGACCTTTTTCTCAGGCTCGGGCGCAGGCTTTGCTTTGGGCTCGGGCTTCGGCTCGGGCTTCTTTTTGGGCCGGACCTTGGGCTTCGGCTCGGGCTTCGGTGTCGGCTTGGGCTTCGCGGCTTTCTCTTCGGTGGCCGCGGCCTTCTGGTCCTTTTGAGCGTCTCGACTCCCCGACGATTCGGACTTCGAGGTGGTCGAAGTCGGCTTGGCGCCGGCTGCTTCGGCTTCGCCGTCGCGAGCGCCGTCGTCGGCTTCGTCCTCGTCACCGGCGAGTTCTTCGTCGCCGGCTTCGGCCGCCGCGTCGCCTTCCTGCTCGTCGTCGCCTTCCTGCTCGTCGGCGCCTGCTTGCTCGTCGGCGGCTTCGTCCTCATCGTCCGCTGCTGCTGCCGCGCCGGCGCCGTCATCGGGGGTCGGCGGCTCTTCTTGCTCGGCGGCGGCCGGTGCAGCTTCGGCGCCCGGCTGCTCGTCGGTTGCCTCTGCGTCGGAGGTCGGGGCGCCCATGAAGTAATAAGCGGCGGCGCCACCGACCAATAGCAAGATGACGACGGCGATCAGTCCACCGCTGCCCTTCTTCTTCTCTTGCTTGTCGCTTCCCGAACGCGCAGCGACGGGCTCCTCGACATCGTCGGGCTCGAAGGCCTCGTCGACGGGCACGGAGGCCTCCGCCATACCGTCCTCGTCGTCAAACTCGCCGAGGACGTCCTCGATATCGGCTGCTATGCGATCAGAGGACGGAGCTTCGTCAGCTTCATCGAGGTCGATATCTTCGTCGCCGAAGAGTTCGTCGGCCAGATCGGCGTCGTCCTCGTCGACGTCCTCGCCGACTAACGATTGATCGATCTCGATCGACGCCTCTTCCTCCGACGGCTCGTCCTCTTCGAGTTCAGCCTCCTGAGGCTCTTCA
>CAYLTX010000126.1:11070-19235 GCA_964386725.1 uncultured Bradymonadales bacterium
TCGGCCTCGGCGGCCGGCTCGGCTGACGCGTCCGCCTCTTCCTCGGGCTCGTCTTCAGCCACACCGAGAGCACCGGCAAGGCTAGCAGCGGCTTCAGCCGGCTCCTCGACGGCAGCACCACCGTCGGCCTGCAGCTCCTCTTCGTTTTCTTCGTCTTCGTCCCCGTGCATATCGAACAGAGGAGTTCCGTCGTGGGGACACTCGGTCACCGAGCGTTCGTAGTTTCGTCCACAGGTCGTGCAGAAACGCATTTGAGTTGGTCCTCCTTGGAGAGTACCTCTTCCGCACCAGCTCGAGCATGTGCCCCAGTTCGCAGCGGACGGCAACGCAAACATACCCGGCGGCGTTGCCCAGAGTCGATCTCAGAAGCAGCTTGGACGCCGAGTGTCGAAGTCGGAAAGCACCATATAACATTCTCTGGGTGGCGACAACATATTGCCCCAAAGACCATGGAGTTCAAAAAAAAGCGGAGCCGCCCAAAGGCGGCCCCGCTACTGCTCAGTTCCCCGGCTCTCGGCCAATAAGAGCCGCGGTCGGAGTTATTCCTTGATGTTGAAGCGGGTCTCGAAGTCCTGTCCGTGGACTTTACCTTTGAGGGTGCCCCCGACGGTCCCTTTGGCGACGGTGGCGTCGATGCGCGCGCGGTTATTGCCCTGGGTGCCTTTGGCGACCAGCTTGTCGGAGGTCTTGCTCACAGAGCCGTCCTTGAAGGGAATGCGAAACGCCTTGCCTTCGCGCTTGCCCTTGATGTAGCCGCCGACGCTGTAGTCCTTCGAGATGATGATTCGCATCGTTCCAGATTCAATGCCACCACCGGTAACGGAGCCCTCGAGGGTGCCGACGACGGGCGGAGTTTTGGGAGCCTCGGCCTTGGCGGGCGCCTCGTCGGCAGCCGCGCCTTCTTCACCTTCTTCGGCCGCTGCTTCCTCGTCGCCTTCCTCGGCTTCTTCGCCTTCTTCGCCTTCCTCGGCTTCTTCGCCTTCTTCAGCCGCCTCGTCCTCTTCGGCCGCCTCTTCGTCATCGCCAGGCTCGTCGACGGCCTCTTCTTCTTCCTCAGCGACCTCTTCGGTCTCCTCGGCGGTTGCTTCTTCTTCTTCTTCGGCCGGGCGCTCACATGCGGTCAGGGTAAGACCAGCTGCGATCAGGCCGATACAGAATAGCTTCAGAGTGAACTTCATAAATGCTCCTTTGGGTGTACAAAATCAGGCAACGCTAGCCCTGCCAGCGTCGATACATCGAATATTCAATGTCGAATCTTCGTTCTCCATTCCTACTTTGAAGTCTACTCGGATACTAGAAATCCGAGATCACATTGTCAATCAGCAGGTCCACCACGCTTGTCGGCAGTAGTGAGAACTTGATAGTGACCCAACGATCAACCGCCGCTGTATGCAGCGTCGCTCATCAGAGGAACCACGCCTTTTCGAGGAACGATATCATGGCCAAGCAACCGAAATGCCCCGCCTGCCGAGAACCCGTTAAGATGCTGTCGGAGAACGAGTTTTTCCCCTTTTGCTCTTCCCGATGCAAGATGCAAGACCTGGGCAAGTGGCTCAACGAGGAGTACCGAATGCCGGCGCCCCCGGATACCAGCGACCGCAAGCGACCGACGAGCGACGACTCCTAATCTGGAGACTCCCGCCCGGCACCGGGCTCTATTCGCCGCGGATCGCCGCGGGCAGTCCTTTGATCAGGGCCACATCGACCGTGGTCTGCTCATCGCGCTCGATGCGGATGTGGCGGATCCAACGGTCGAAGCCGGGCTTGGTCACCTCCAGGAGGTATTTCCCGGTGGAGAGCTTGTGAGCCTCCTCCATCGGCGAGGTCAGGCTGATTGTCTTGGACTTTGCCTTCGGCGAATCCAGCTCGAGGGGCTCGAGTTTGATCTTCGCTCCCTCCTGGTCGACCTCGACCTTCGCCTCGCCGTAAAAGAGCTTCTTCTCGAGTTCGACCTCGAGTTCTTCTCGTCCATCTTCCTCGATCTCGACCGTTTGAGTGTGAGGAATATGGTCGGTAAGAGTGACCTCCAACCGATAGTCACCCTCGGGAAGCTCGACGCTGTCCAGGCTGCCACCGCCGCTGATCAGATAGCCGTCGACGTAGATCGCCGCGGCCGGGTCACCGACTTTGACGCCGAGCTCGCCGCTCTTCTTGCCCGCCAGGCACTTCTTGACGCCCCGGGCCGCATCGGCGCGGTCTTCTTCTGTAGCTGTGACGTTGGCATAGGCGTGGTATAGGAGCACTGCTTTGTCGCACATCTCTTTGAAACGATAGACCTCGGCGAGGTTATAATATGCCTGAGGATAGCGCTCCGGGGCCGCCTCGAGGACCTTCTCATAGTGCGGGATCGAGCGGGTCACCGCGCCCGCCGATGCCAGACGGTTGGCGCGCGCAAACTCCTTGTCGGCGTTGATCTTCGCGGCACCGTCGTCTTCGGCCCAAACAGGTCCGATCATTAGGACCGACAGGATCACAGCAGCCAGCGTGGCCAGCGATGATCGCTTCTTTCGGCTCGATATCTTCTTCATGATTCGACCTCTGCTCGATTCGCTCCACTGACTACTGGCCCTACGCGCTCATCGTTCATGCGCCTCTCGCGCCCCCGCCACTCTATCGTGCTCGAATGGTGGCCCATCGCTCATCGACCCGAAGGATCACCACCGGAATCGATGAAGTGAACCGGCCTTCGCCACATTATCGCTGATCGACACGTCATGCCAGCAACGTGTCACTGACTCTCGATTCTACCCTATTTACTGAGCATCTCGCACGGATTTCATCGGGAACAATTTGGCCCGCTGGTTGTCTTGTTGTAATGCAAGGAGATGTCCACTGCGTCCTCACTGCCGAATTCAGGCTGATTATGCCAAAGATCAAACTGGTCACCAACGTTTCCGAATATGGATTGTTCCGAAGCGTGGCCGAGTCACGCGGCCGGCTGATCGCCATCACGCTGGCCGCTCTGACGGCGACCTACGCCGCCGGGTTGTGGGCCGCCGACTATATCTTCGAGCAGAGCGCCTCGGTGGTACTCAACCTGCTGATCATCACCGCCATGATGATGATCCTGTTGGTGGCCTCGTATCTATTGACGGTGCTGGTCGGCGATTTATTCTTTCCGGGTCCCTGGCGAGAGCAGATCATCTTGGGGCGTACGCCTTCCGACGGGCGAGTGACGGTCGAGGATCACAGCGCCGAATTCATGATCGTCTTGCTGCTGATGGTCGTGCTCAACGCGTTCTCGCTGAATGTGATCGCCGACGGCTTCTTGGATCGCTACCACAACGAGGGCTTCTTCCAGGTGCGCCTGCGCGCCGACAATCCCGACGAGCGCCTCGACGCCCTCGAGGACATCGCCGATCCGATGAATTACAAGCTGTGGGAGCTCGAAGGCATCCGGGAGATGGTCGTCGATGTCTTTGATGATGAAGATCCGGATGTGCGCCAGCGCGCCTATTGGACCGCCGGCCACCTGGAGGTCGAGCAGGCCCAGCCCAAACTCATCGATGTACTCCAGCAACAGGTGGGTCCGGCCGAGAAGGCCGCCGCCGCGATCGCACTGGGCAAGCTCGGCGACGTCGATGACGCCCGCAAGCCCCTGGAGGCCTTCCTGGCGGAGTCCGATTCTGCCGAGGCTCGCGTCGGAGCGCTGCGTGGGCTCGGCTTACTCGAGGCCGGCGAGTCGGTCGAGGCGATCTTGCCGCTGACCGGCGCCGATGACGAGCAGGTTATGGTCCACGCGTACTGGGCGCTTCGCATGATCGGCTCGAAGGAGGCGCGCCCCAGGGTCCGACAGATCATCGACGACGAGCCCACCGGCATCGAGCGATGCGCGGCTTACGACGCCATGAAGCGACTCGCCACCGAAGAGGACGTCCTGTGGGCCAGGCGCACCTTCCAGCGCACCGAGATCGGCGACGACGAGTGCGAGCACCTCATCTGGACCGACCACGACGCCGAGCAATATTATATCGTCTACGGCGACTCGTTCCGCGAGAAGCTCATGAAGATCGTGGCCAACACCAACGCCTTCGAGCACCGCGAGTGGTTCCAGCGACTGGTCAACGACCCCGAGGAGCCCTGGCGCATCCGGGAGGTGGCCGACGAAGTCCTGCGCCAGATCAAAGAGGCCGATCGCACCCGGTGAGGCCTAGACTGCGGGCTAGGAGGTTGGGGCTCGGGGCTTGAGGCTTGGGGAAAGGCAACTGCGGGCTTGACCGGCTCACACCCGCTTGCTAGCTATTCGGCACCGTTTGGGAAGATACGCTGCGTTCGAGGCGTTTTCCGAGACGTAACAATAAGCGCGAGTAGCTCAGCTGGATAGAGCGTCGGCTTCCGAAGCCGAAAGTCGTGGGTTCGAGTCCCGCCTTGCGCATGACCATCAGACCGTTTCTCGAAGCCGCCACGCTCGTTCGTGGCGGCTTCGCTATTTTCTTGAGACCTACACCGCCAGCCTGGAGAGTTTAGATTTCCAGTAGATGGCAGCAGCCGTCGCGACGCCGGCGTTTGCAGCTGATTCGCCAGCCAAGGGAGGTCCAGATGCGCGCACCCAAACCGTCGCCACGAACTGAGTTTTCGAAGTCGACATCGGCTCGCCGGTGGGGCATGCGCCTGATCGCCGGCTGCGTATTCGCCGCCCTGATGCTCGCCGCCGGCTCGCTGAGCGCCAAGAAGGTGCTACTCTCCCCCGATATCGACATGGAGTTCGACCACCTCGGCGTAGAGGGTACGCCCGACTCCGTCCAAATCGGCTACGAGTTACGCGAGGTCGACTGGCAGTGGGCGCGTGACTACCACTTCGATTTATGGGTGGGGCTTTATACCCCGCAAGCCGGCGGAGACTGGCGGCTCGAGCGCGCCACCGCGCTCGACGAGCGCGACGGCTCCGTGGAGATCTCCGAGGGGATCAGCCCCGACGGCGATCGGGTGGGGGTGTGCCTGGTCGCAGCCACCGAAGGCGGCCATCTGGCCCCCGGGACGGGTTATATTTGTGAAGATCCGGTGGAGATCACCGTCGACGACGGCGGCGTCGACTTCGAGGTCGAATCGGCCGCGGTCGCGCTTCGCCTGGAGCAAAACATCGATGAGGCGTCCTGGTTTAGCCCTGAATTTGGCTTCGAGACGACGATGGCAAGCCCAGAAGCGCGCCTCGACGAAGACGGCGAGCAGCAGGGCTTCGTCGTATATGAGCAGCCGCCCGCTCGCGACACACAAACTCGAAGAGATCGAGCCCAAAGAGATCGAACCCAGCAGCGAGGCTACGGCGATCAGACCCCTCGCATCGTGATTCGAATGGACGGGCCGCGCGACGACTTCCGAGATTACACCCGATACGAGGGCTACGGGTATTATCAGCCGTTTTATTTCGACCCGACGTTTCTTCCCAGGAGCCGTTTTAATCGCAGCGCGCGCGGCCGAATCGACCGATTCCGACAGCGAAGACTCGAGCGCCGGCGCATCTTCGGGCCGCTCGACCCCTTCGATGCGCGTTTCAACCAGGATATGTTCACCGAACACCCCGAGGACGTCTTCTACCGCTTTCGCCTACCGCCGGGGCATTTCGGCCGCGACGCCTTCGGCCGGCCCTTCCAAGAGACAGCGCCCACACGACCGGGCCCGCTTCCGGGCGACCCGGCGATTGACGCCCTCCCCGGCAATAAATAACCTTTCGAGGCGCTCCGGGCGGCTGCGTATCCCGCGGCGCCTGGAGCTCCAACGCGAGCACATGCCCTACCTCAAGAGCAGTCGATGACCGCCGAATTCTCTGCGACCGCATTCTCCGACACCTCCGATGCCACACGCCGGCCCCTGCCGCGGAGCTTCTACGAGCGCGATCCCCATGAACTCGCCCGGCGGCTGCTGGGCCGCGACTTGGTGCGCGTTCTGGGCGATGGCACCGAGATCTCCGGACGTATCGTCGAGGTCGAGGTCTACGGCCACATCACCGACCCGGCCAGCCACGCCGACACGGGCATCCCCACGGAGCGTACCGCGCCGATGTTCGGAGAGCCCGGCACGGCCTACGTCTACCTCATTTACGGAATGTACTATTGCCTCAACGTGGTAGCCCCGGCCGGCGAGCGGCCTTCGGCGCTGCTCATCCGCGCGCTTCGTCCACTCGAGGGGCTCGACGAGATGGCCCGAAGGCGCGGGCTCTTCGACCGCTACGACGACGCGATGCCGCGCAAGGTACTGCGCAACCTGCTCAGCGGCCCCGGCAAGCTGTGCCAGGCGATGGATATCGACTGCGACTTCAACGAGCGCCCCCTCGAGCGTGGCGAGCTCTATCTGACACAAGGCGTGCCGGTGTATGACCACGACGAGCTGACGGTGGTGTGCGGCCCGCGTATCGGGCTCAACCCCAAGACTGTCGGTGAGTCGGCGGACTGGCCGTGGCGTTACGGCGTGGGTGGCTCGGCATTCCTGTCACGGCCGATCAGCCCAAAAGAGTGATGGCCCCGAGGAGCACCAGCACAAAGCCGAAGACGAGCGATGCGACAAGCAAAAAGGAGTGATCGCGGGGCTCTTCCGGGTCGAGGTCGTAGCGTCTCACGGTGACCTCGCCGGCGTCTTTGGGGCGCGGGTGGGGGAACGTGGCGTCCTTCTTCTTCTTCGCCACGCGTGAATGCTCGAGACCGAGGCGAATATCCTCGGGAGACGGGCTGACGTCGATCGGCAGCGGAAGCTTATAGCCCTCGGAGACGAATGTGGTGTTTTGCGCCACCTTGCGAACGGGCGTCTCGGCGCGGTCACGAGGCGCGGTATCCTCCGCCTCATCGTCAACCACCTCGATCTCGGAGGCTTCGATGGTGACCGGGTTCGACTCCTCGCCCAGGCCGACCAACTCGGCGGCCTCGTCGAGCATGCCGTCGAGGTCGTCATCGGCAGCGACATCGCTGTCGGGCTTATCTTCCCCTGCAGTCTCGCCGGTCTCTGCATCTGGCTTCGCGTCTTTGTCGGCCTGCTCGTCTTCCTCGTCGGACATGACGATCCGCCAGCGCGGCTGTCGTTGCCCGTCCCGTCCGTCAGTGATGTCGGTATCTTCGGACGCCGAGCCGGCCGGGCCGTCGTGTTCGAACTCACCGAGCTCGTCCAATACGGCCTGTTGGACACCGGAGCCCGGGATCTCGTCGGTGACGAAGATCTCCTCGGGCAAGCCGTGTCGGCCTTTGCCGGTCTGCGCAGGGGCCGCATCGGCCTCGGGCTCGTCGTCGTCTTCACTTCGAGCAGCCGCGTCAGGCTCATCTTCAACTTGCTCGTCAGCGCCCGCGGCTTGGTCATCGTCCTGCTGGTCATCCACCTTCGGGGCATCCTCGCCCGAAGCGTCGGAGTCTCGAGTGAACTCCTCGCGTTCGACGACCTGGGTGGGCTCCTCGTCTGAGATCGCCTCGTCCGCCGGCTCGACGATTTGGTCGGCGTCGCCCCGATCGGCCTCCGGTGCTCCGGCGCTGCCCTGCTCCTCATCAACGCCGCGCTCCTCACGCAGCATCTCGAAGGTCCGATCGGTCATCATCGTGATCTCATCGGAATCACGAATAACGCCGGCGACGCCCTCGGGCGCCTCCGGTCGCTCAATCTGGCCCTCGTCCTGCTCGCCGCGCGGATCTTCGCGCACGTCGGTGCTCTCTTCGTCCTGTTCGGCGCGCGGATCTTCGCGCACATCGGTGCTCTCTTCGTCCTGCTCGCCGCGCGGATCTTCGCGCACGTCGGTGCTCTCATCTTCTTCGAGGTCGGCATCTTCGGTTTTTTCGGGAGGTTCGGTGACGTTCGTGATCTCTTCGCTGTCGGCGTGGAGCTCAGATCGGTCAGCGTCGAGAACCGTAGGGGGCTCTTCGGTGGCGTCGTCGGCGACTGCGTCGTCGGCCTCGCCGAGGCTCTTCTCGTCCTCCTCGCCCTCGAGCTCCGCGCCCGGCTCGACCTCGTGTTCGGCGGCAACCTCAGAGGGCGCCTCGGTCACAATGGTGTCCGGCTCGTTCGACTCCTCCTGCTCGATGACCGCGAAGATATCATCGAAGGCGGAGTGCTGGCCGATCGGCTTCCACGTCTTCTCATCGGCGTTATAGATCAGGTCCGACGGCCTGATCACCCAGTTGCGGATCAGTCGTTCAACCTTCTCTTCCGACTCGCATTTGTACTGCCGGATGTCGGTCTTGATATGAAACATT
>CAYLTX010000127.1:0-19187 GCA_964386725.1 uncultured Bradymonadales bacterium
CGACGCCGGCGAGCGCCAGGAGCGCACCGACTGGCACCGTGTCGTCGCCTTCGGTTCGCTGGCTGAAAACTGTCTCGAGTATTTGTCCAAAGGCTCGCACGTAGCGATCCACGGCGAGCTTCGAACCAACTCGTGGGATGACGACGAAGGTAACAACCGTCGCTTAGTCGACGTTCTTGCGAAAAGTGTCGAGTTTCTCGACAAGCGCGGCGACGCGTTGCCTGTCGATTCCGGTGATGGACCGGAGTTCACAGACGAAGACATCCCCTTCTGATTCATCTAGGCCGAGGCGGGTATTCATCTAGGCCGAGGCGGGTATTCATCTAGGCCGAGGCGGGTGGCTGTAAGGTCGCCCGCTTCGCTCACTATATAGACCTCCACGCAATCTTCGCGAATTTTTAAGTGGTGAATCCCCTAGCGTTGCGTGACTGGCACGAAGCCACGGTTGTCATTGCCCCCTAGCCGAACGCCTCGTGGGTACGGCGCGTTGGCCAACCCCGAAATGTCGGTTTGGATGGCAAAGAAATAACCCCACGATGAAACCACTAATTTACCGTCGGGCGTCAGGATTGGGCGCGAGACGCTTGTCGTACCTCGGTCGATCTCGGGTTTCTCGAGTTCAACCCGTGTAGGCTCCGCGTTTGGCTCGGTAAGATCGACAAGTAGAACTTGTGTGATGGACCGGCGCTCGCCGTTTGTATCGGTCCAGCCTGCATCGAGGCTCATAATGACGTGATCATCTGCGCCTGCGATAATCCACGGGCCGTAGGTTCCCAAATGGGAAGCTAAATCATGGGCCCTATAATGATCCAACTCAGCGACGACACGGTTGGAGCCATCGACATCAAACGCCACAATGCTCGCACGTCGAAGGTGATCAGTGCGCCTCAGACAGGCAATGCGCGTAGGCGAGAGGGTGACCGGCCATCTGCAATCTACTTCACGGTGAATCACGTCTCCTTGCCACCCATCCATGGCGAGGGTGTCACCGCTGTGCTGGATGATGATCTTCCCATCCAACAGCATCGGTCCCAGAAATTCCCTGTCTTCAGTATCGACCGAAGCCTCGAAGAGCTTCGTGGGGCGGCCCTGTTCATCGACCTCGAAGATCATCTGTTTCCAGTTGGCGTAGACCGCCACAAAGAGGCGATCAGGCGCAGGCATGAACAATCCTGTCAATCGGGTAATGTCGGGCTCAAAGCCAAACGCCGTGCCGTCGATTCGCCACAACACCTCACCGCTTGCTGCATCTCGGCTCACTAGCTCGTGACGACCGATGATGGTCACGAACTGTCCGCTAGCAGTCACTGCCACTATATCCCGGCCATAAGCCGACGGATTTCGTTCTTCGGTCTCATGAAAACGCACCGCACCGTTCACAATACTCGCAGCGAAGGCTCCCTGGATTTTATCGGTAGACGATGGGTTCTGCTCCTCTTCCTTGTGATAGCCATAGGAGAAGAAATAAGCCGCCTGAGTCGAATCGTAGAGCAGCTTTTTGCCAGCAATCGCCCGCGGGTCCGGAAACTCGTCGCAGCGAAGAAGATTCCCACTCTCAAGATCCAACATGGCCACTGCAACAACCGACGGTCCGTTGTCGAGGCTCCCAATAGGGGCATTGAGTAAGGCGACGAGTACATCGCGTAGCTGCCCATCAATGTCGATCCGCGCGTAAAAGAAATCGTCTTCCACGAGCCAATCCAACTCCGCCACTTCATCAGCACACAGCCGCCCTTTTGACCAAAGAACTTTTGGAGGCACACTCTCGTGAGCGTCGACGACGTTGACGTCCTTTGCATCTGCGCGAGCGGAATCGCTATTCTCCGTTGGCTCCAGATCTGCTTCGCGGTTTCTGGAGTCGCTGTTCGTCTCAGCATCTTGTGCGTGAGAATGCCTGTCAGAATCACAACTCATCAATCCTATCATGCCGACAAGCAGCAGGCCCCAGCAGAGACCCTTCAGCAATGGCATGTTACTACTCATGATATCCCTCACACAATCCCGTGTAGTAGGACTCTACGGCATTTAGCCGGCCGCAAGGCCGCGAATCCCCCGATATTTCCTCGCGGAATCCCCAACAGATTCCTCCTGCCATATAGGAGAAATCGTTGTTGTCCTTTAGGACTCGCGGAGTAATTCCATCAGCATAAGGATGAAAATCCAGGCTCTCGCTCCCATGGAGGGCCAGCAGGTGATTGTTCTTAGGTGAATAGAACAACTCAAGGCGTTCCTTCATTCCGGCATTTCCGTACCTTCCGGACTTCTCCACACCCGCTCCCAAAGTGAAAACCTTCCAAGCCTTAGTGGGATTGAGGTGTTCCGTTCGAGCGACCATTTGCCAGTAGCCGGGCCCACTTGGGGCGGACTCCTGGTCGTAGGCGTGCCATGCCAGCGCAGGCCGATACTCGGTTCTGTGCTCGAGGTCTGCGATGGCGTATTTCGTTGTGTTTTCAACCCAGTCACCACTAACACTACGATACAAGAAGTTCAGAGTTTCGTTTGACGTTGTTCTCAAAAGGTACAGCCGATCTTCGTTAGGCTCGATAGCCAACACCGGGTCGACACCGCTCGTCCATTGAGTTCCGCCACTGTCGGTCAGGTAGCGCGTAGTGGTCCACGTGCCACTCGCATCCATGGATGTCGCAGCGATGGAATTGTTTCCAGTGCGCCAGACCACGTAAAGGTTTCCGTCATGTGCCGCAATATCAGGCTGGCCTACTGGAGCGGGAGTCAGCAACGAGACCTCCGTAGTGTACGAAGGAGAACCACTACTGAAGTCGACCTTGTAGACACGTAATACATCGGAGTTAGTCCGGGCTGCGATAAAGACACTCTCCGTTCCGCTGGAGTCAGTAAAATTAGCGGCAGAGAGTTCGATGCCTGCCAAGGACGTGCTCACCGGCGACGAGGACCAACTAGTACAGCCATTAGACGGAGAGAATCCTTCAAACGCATCGGCGGGACAATCTCCCGGGAACGCACCGTAAAAGTAGCTAATCTGATCGTCCTGCGCCGAAGGATAAAACGCGTACAATCTCTCCTCGCCACTTACCGTCGCATGTGCGAGTGATCCTCCACCATTTGACTCTCCTGTTCCCCACCTTCCCATGGGGAGTGGCTGCCAGCCATCTAGAAAGGCGTCACCGCCCTTGCTATTATTGAACAGTAGAGCTCCTCTTACCGGCTCTGTACATGGTGAAAATACTCCGTCGAGATTCCAATCTATATAGTGATTCACTTCATCGACCAGAAACTCGTGCGCGGAGTTTTTTTCACGCCCAAGATGGTCGACCGGCTCCGACGAATTCAGGCCATCCCGTTCACAGAGTGCCGTTGGGTCGAGGTCTCCGTCTGTTCCGTGCGAAAACCCCGGGGGGCGAGTGTAATTATTACTCTCCGTGCGGCTAAGCGGGAAAGAATAGTTCATGAGACTGTAATAGTTGGGCTTGGAATTGACCGACTCATTACCCCCGTGGCCAAGCCCCAACATATGACCAGCTTCGTGAGTATATGTCCCGTGATAAGGAACTGAATAGAGACTCAGCGACGGAACGAAAGCCGCCCCTCCCTTTCCAAATGTCTGGTGTATACAGAAGTAACGAAAGTAGTCCTGTCGCGTGGATATCATGCTATCGACACGACGGTTCACTTGATTCGGGCTGGGTGTGCATTTTAGACGGTTTCCGTTCGTATCCAACGCTGTCAACCCCGATCCGCCGCCGTCAAACCGTAGCGCTTTCACATCGCCATAATCATCGGTGCTCCCCCCCTTTACATCAAAATGCGGCCAGATCCCGGGTTGACCGTCTGGATTCTGGTACTCCTGAGCGGAGCCCTCCAAAAAGAAGTCCGCGAACTTCTTCAAATATCTTAGCGCGAACTCACTCTGAATTTTGGTGTGTGTGGTCGTTTCATCCCAGTCCACTTCGACAAAGATGTCTTTGTGAGTCGGGCTTCCGCCCCATAAACGAAACGGAATCAAGTCATAGTGATCTGGTACATGGGTACAAATGTAGAACGGCGGGCCGCTACACGAGTAAACGAACCGAAGTTGCTGGACGCCGAAGAATTCTGCATAGTCATCAATTCCGTCGTTGTCGGTATCGGTCGAATCGTAGGTCGAGCAATCCCAGCCGAGACTTGTGGTGCCTGTGGTGGATGCACATGTGCCCAATTGCGCCTCGAGATCGTCGGCCAGACCGTCGCCGTCCGTATCACCGACTTGCGCCTTCGCGTTGATCGCGTACGACATTTTTTGCCACGCATCAGGCGAGGAAACGATAACATCCGGATACTCTAGATTCGCACCCGAATGGGTGTATTTGACCCCCATATGACCGGATGCCGTTCGGTCGTCTCCGTAGTAGCTTGCAGGCCCGCCCGCCCAGCTATCCAGTACGATCAGTTGGTGGTTGAGCGCTCCGCCCGGCTCGAAAACCGTTCGGATTTCGTCACCGTCGGTGACCTGTCCCTCGTACATCCACCACCCCCCAAACTGAAAGTCGTCGACCAATCGCTGTCCGTTGAAATCGAGGTCCGCCGTTCCCCAAGTGGACCATTGGAACTGGTGGATCACCAGAATGTATTTACCAGAAGTGTCTGGAGTGAACCCAGAAATCTTCGAAGCATTGTCCCAACCGCCGTCATCGTTGTAAGCGACCTCCTCGTAAGATTCTTTGCTTGGTGTACCTAAGATGGGGCTGTACTTGAAAAGCCTCATCACGGTGTCTCCACCGCTAGATAAGTTTCTCACTGTCCACGAATAAGTTGTACCTTCGTCAAGAGTAAATACTCGGTCATAAACGGGCACATTGGCATCAACTTCGAAGTAGGACGACTGAGCGCGTGCATCGGCGTCAAGCCCCAAGAAGACCGTCAGTACCGACAGCATAAAGACAAATTTGCGCAGCATTGGAAAAGACATTTCCACAACCTTAATAATGGGAACAAAAGCGGCACACACTGGTAGCGGTCATCTGGGAGCTGCATCCTGGAAAAAACGTCCCTTGAAGGAGATGCGGGCTTTTGCAATGTCTGCTTGGCTGCGGCCTTCGTTGCGCAGCCGCTGCTCCTCGGCTTGCCATGCCTGCTGAAATTCTTGTTGCTTTTGGATGATCTCAGGCCCTGGGCGAAGGTCTGCTGGAAGGGGCCCGGTTTGAGCCTCTAGAACATGTTGAGGCGGTTTCAAATGCTCCTTACCCGGCTCTTCCCAGATACGGCGTGTGGCTCGCTCCCACTCAGATTGAGACAGCGGCGTGTACTCAGGTTGAGATGTAGATTGCAGCGTCTGTTTTTGCGTCGACGTTTCTGACGAAGAGCTCGATGAGTCTGGAGAGTCGACACAACCGACACAAGCCACAAGAGCCAAACAAAGCACTGCACCGCAGGACAAATGACTAAGCAGTTTGAACATATTCTTCTCCTTTTCTCCCCCAGCTTTCGGCGGAAATCACCAGTTCGCGACCCCTGTGTCGATACAAGCAAGACACAGATCCCACGCCCCTATGTAAGTAGTGTAGGCCTTCAAGGCTAGAGTAGCGTCAACACAGATGTCAAGTCGCGGTCGTGTGGCTTCTCGAGCATCTTGCGGGTACTGCAATTCCCCTAAGGCAAGCACTCCATGCGGCTGCCGAGCAGCTTTACTCAATGATTGAGGCGCGGCTCCTTGTCGCAGTTCAGCATGGCACGTACTCCGGCGCAGGTTGCGTGGTATGTCCAGCTTATCTTGACGACCGCGAAGCTTGAAAGTTGGCCATGCGGCCCCTCTTCTCAGTTGTGCTCGTCGAGTCGATCGACAGTTCCGGTTTCTGCCCCCGGATCGATCTCCCATCACAGAACGGATCCCGCGACCGCCCGCGACGTGCTCGGCGTCTAGTGAAAGGCGGTGAACGGTGCGTATCCCGACACGTGGGGTGCCTCTACCAGCCCGCCTCCTGGTGGTGGGCGCTGAGCATCGACGAGCCCTCGAGGAGGCCGCCTGACCTGAAAGACGCTGCTCAAGCACCGTCTGGTCGAGATTGCTCGAGCAGCATCGGGCGGGGTGATGCCTCTGGATTGCTCGTTCTCACTTTCTCACTCTCTGACTTTCTTACTCTCTCGAGCGTAAGCGCTCACCAAAGACTGGTGAGGTCGAATGCCGAGAAACTCATGTGACTTCGCTAAAATCGTCGTTGAGTCAATCGACCTGAACGTCGAGCGCCCAACTCGCCTCTTCAACCAGTCGGTGGGACTCGTTGTCTACCACGAGATAAACGGTCTGGGCGGTCGGAGTAGTCCAATCAATCGATGGCGTCCTGCTATCCAAGTCGCCGGCCAGGCATCGGCCGGCCATGGTGGGTTGGTCGAGGAAGCAATCGTCGAGCAGATAGAGCGCAAGGTCGCGGGAGTAGGAGGCTCCTTGGTAGCCCAAACGCGCCCGGACGCGCTGGCCGGCGAGCAGGTCGAGCCGGTAGATCGCGTCGCCGCCGTTGAGGTCGCCGGGGTTTAGATAGGGGCCTCCACAGCTCAGGAAATAGCCGTCGAAGGTGTCTCGGAAAGTATGGGGCTGCGTCGCAAAGAGTCCGCCGCCGGTGGCATCGATCGCGTCCACGCAGCTCTCGCCGCGTGGGTTGCCGCATACCGGCGTGCCGCTGGAATCGTCGCATCCGCCGTCGCAATGGTATTCTTTCCATTTCGTGCCGGTCTGGTCGCAATACTCCATCACGCCGGGCGTGTTGCTGCAGCTGCGTTGGCCGGGTTGGCAGATACGCGGTTCGAGCTTCATATCGAGCTCGAGGGGATCCGGCAGAGGATCTCCGGCGGTGGAATCCAGGATAAACCAATACGTGCCGTCGGCGGGGATGACGTGGCGAAGTCCATTCCCGGATGTGCGAACGTCCTTCAGACAATGCGCTGCGGCCGAGCTACAATCGTCGACCAGCCATCCGGCCACACCGTCGGGGAACCAACTCGCCGTAAAGATATCGCCCTGCTCGGCGTCGAGCCGAAAGACCGCGTCCGGTCCGTCCAGCGTCAGCGATCGGCACATCGCCGACGAGCCGGTCTCCAGGTCGTAGTCGTCCGTGTACTCGCTCAGATCGATCTCGTAGGAGTGCAGCTCGCCGTCGCGTGCCACCGTGGTCGCCCCGCTGCATTGATCATCTTCCACCGGATTGCACGCGCCGTTCGAGCACCCGAAGCGGCACGTCTCGGTGCGGGTGACTCCCGCGTCGCAATATTCGCGCGTCGACCCGTCGATGCAATGACTCGGGCCCGACGTGCAGGCGGGCGGTGGATCCCCGATGTCGATATCGATGGCGAAGTCGACGGTGGGATAGTAGGGCGAGGCCAGAACCAAATAATAAGTGCCGGTCTCTGTGGCGACATAATTTAGTCGGTTGCCCGCGTCGGTCGCGACCGAGTCCCGGGCGGCCAGGCCGCGGCAGGACTCGTGCAGGACCATCGCCGCGGAGGCGTCAGCGGTGATGAGCCGGGCGTCGAGGGTATCGCCGTCCGCCAGATCGACGGCATAGACGACATCTCGCCAGCCACCATAGAAAAGCCAGGGGCCCAGAGTGGAGGAGTCGAACTCGCCCGGAAAATAATCGCCCAGATTGCCGAATACGGTCTGCGAGCCGTTGATCGGAATGGCGTCGGCGCAATGCTCGCCGCTGGGAACGGTGCAGCCCTGTTGGGCGCAGCCGGTCGCGCACGGCGCCTCCTCCAACAACCCGTGCTCGTTGCAGGACTGAACGGCGCCGCCGCTCGGCGAGCATCGCTTGGCTCCGGGAGTGCATGCGACGGCCACCGTCTCGATAGACAGTTGGCCGTAGCGGCTGGCTTGATACCCGCGGTGGACAACGACCGTTGCTGTCGTGTCGGTGTCCGGAGACCACCAGATATCCTGAGTTTCGTAATACGACGGCGTATCCGTGCCGGCCACACAACTCGAGTCCGGCGCGCTGCAATCGGTGAGCACGGTGACTGTGTGGTCGTTGCTGGTGCGCACGTGCAAGACCTCGTCGGCGTCCACGTCGATCGCGTAAGCGGCGTCGGGCCCATGGGTGTTGCGGTTGGTGCACGGCGAATTCGGGTCGGTGTCGTCGGCCAACGCGTTGAAGTCGAGGTAGGTCGAAAAGCCGCTCTCGACGATGGGCGCTCCCGCGCAGGTGTCGGCGTTGGCCACATCGGGCTCACACGCACCGTCGGTGCAGCCTGCAGGGCAGACGCTGCTGCTCACCGACTGGCTGCCCGTCTCGTCGCAATGCCCGAGAGTATTCGCGTCCTCGCAATAATACTCTCCGGGCGCGCAGGCCGCCGACGCGGTGAATTCGAATGAGACCTGATAGCGCCCCGGACTCGGCCGCCCCGCCTCGGAGTCGACCACGACATAGAACGTGCCGCCGTTGTCGGAGACGTGTCGAAGGGTGCGCGAGGTGGCTTCTCTGCGGGAAGGAACGCACTCGGTCGAGCTCTCGCAGTCTTCGACCAGGTATAGCGTGGCGCTTTGCTCGGAGCTCAACAGCTTCGCCTCGACCAACTCGCCGGGCTGGAGATCGACCCGGTAGAAGGTCTCCGGGCCGTCGGCCTCGCCAATTTCGACCGAACAGGCCGTGCCCGGCGTCGGCTCGAGTTCGAGAGCGTCGCTTCCCGAAAAGTCTCCGATGACCGTCTGGTCCGAGTTGATCGGAAGTGCGTCCCAGCAGATATCTCCGCGCGGGTTGGCGCAGCCCTCGGCCGTGCAACCCGCCGGGCAGGCATAGTCGTCCAGACGCCCCTCGACGCAGTGGCGCAGGCGGCTGTCCCCGGACGTCGCGCAGAATGCGTCGCCGGACTGACATTCGGCCGGTTGGACGGTCGTCTCGAGCAAAAACCGCGAGTCGTCCTGCGGATCGCCGCCCCCGTGGGCGACCAAATACAGCGTCTGGTCGATCGGCGATTGGTAGCGAAGCGCGGCCTCGTCCGAGAAGCCGCCCTCGTGCATGAAGTGGTCATCGGCAGACTCCGAGCAGTCGTCGGTCAGCGAAAGCGATGGCATCTCAGAGCCGGATGCGTAGATCCGCGCATCGAAGACCTCGCCGGCCGACACCTCCACCGGGTAGACGATGTGTACGCCGTCGATATTGCGCAGATAATTCTCGAAGTCGTCGATCATTCGTGTGTCGCGAGGCAAAGGCTGGAGGTTCTGACATGCCTCGAAGAGCTCGTCGGGTTGGTCGCATAATTGGCCCTGGCAGCCGCCCTGGCAGTCGTATTCGACCAGCTCTTCGGTGCCGTCGTCGCTACAGTCGACGAGCCGGTCGCTGAACGGGTTACAGGTCGCGCCGCCGGGTTGGCAGACAGCTTGTCCGGAGGCGATATCGACCGAGACCTCGAACGACTCGTCGGTGGCCTCGGGGGCGTCGACGACCAGATAATAAATGCCCGTTTGGGGCGCGTAGAATTGGAGCTCGTCTGTGTCGCCGGCACCCCACAGGCAGTGGTCGTCGGGCCTGCGGCAGGTGTCGGAGACGTAGAGGCTCACGCCCTCGGCCGCGGTGTCGACCGTCGCGTCGAGGACCTCGCCGGCCTGCATGGATACCTCGTAGAAGACGTCCGGGCCCGGATGGGGCGTCTGGGGGCCGGGAAGCTGGGCGGTGCACCTGCTGAGATTGCTGTCGATATTGGAAGTATATTCGCCGAAGTTGCCCGAATAGGTGTCGCCGTCGGCCAGAGGCTCGGCAATATCACATGTGTCCCCCGGTGGCGGGACGCAGTCCTTGTCCACGCAGCCCCGAGTGCACGTCTCCTGGTGGGCCCAGTCGGTGCGAAGATCGTTGCAGATCTGGAGGTCGTCGCCCCGGCAGCGGTACTCCCACAGCCCGCAAGCGATGGGCTCGATGGTGATGTCGAGATCTGCGGGGGCGGCGTCGAGCGGCTCGGAGCCGACGAGGTCGCTGTCGGCGACCAAAAACAGCGTGCGAGGCGTGTTCTCATCGTTCCAATAGGTCAGCGACTCCCGCCCATCACTCCCCTGCTGGTCGCCTTGCTGTTGAACGCTGGACACGCAGCGCTCTTCGACGGCCAGGCAATCGTCGACCAGATACAACGCCGAGCGCTCGCCATTTCCGTCGCTGAGCTCGGCTCGAAATAGGTGGTTGGCCGGAAGGCCGATGCGCCAGACGGCATCCGGGCCGTGGGTTCGCTCCGGGGCGCTCGGGTCTGCGAGGCACTCGGCGTCGTGCATCGTATAGTTGTCGCCGAAATCGCCCCAATCGAAGCTCAGGCTGGTGCTCTGGGTGACCAGAGGTGCGCTCGCGCAGACATCGCCCGAACCGGGCCGGCAGCTTCCGGTGTGCAGCTCGCAACCATTCTCGCACGACTGCTCCGAGAATCCGTCGCCGGGGGCATCGCAAACGCGCGCCGTGGAGCTGTCGAGACAGTGGTCGTCGGCCCCGGTGCATTCGGCCGGCTCCATGTCGAGATGGAGCGTAAATTCACCCTCGTCCTCGGGCGTCGGGCTCTGCACGATCACGAAGTACTCGCCGGCCTCGACGAGCTGGTCGCCCAGGCCGCCGCGCACGGGGGCGATATCCCCGCCCGAGACGACCCCGCAGGCGGTCTCGGTGTGCATGCGTGGGCATTGCTCGCGCAGCGCGACCAAAAAGCTCGTGTCCACCTCGGCCTCGAGCTCGACCGATAGGAGGCTCTCTTGCTCGACCGAAAACGAGTAGATCTCGGCACCGCCGCCGATCTCGGTGGCGCAGCGCGAGCCAAGCGGTGTCGTCGACGCGCCCGTCGTATCGCCCGCGGTCGCGCCAGGCTCGATGGTCGTCGCCTCGCTGCATTCACTCTCCAACTGGTCGGGCAGGACCTCGGCGACCGTCAACTGATAGTGGACGCCGCCCGCGCCGACACCCTCGGGGGCGGAGACCACCACGGACAGCGACTCCGGCTCGGGCAACGGCACGAGCTCGTCGAACTGCAACTCGCCGCGCCCGTCAGTGGTCTCGGAGGCCAGCCTGGCGCCGTCACCGACGAGGTCGACCCGGACCGGACCCAGGCCGATCTCGCGCCGCGGAAACTCCAGCGAAACCCGCAGGTGGCTGCGCACGGTAGCGTCGTCGAGCTCCACGGCGAATACGTCGCGGTCACCCTCGCATAATGTGGCGTCCAAGGTGTCGAAATGGGAAAACAGCCCGAAGTCGCCGGCCGTCTCGACGGTGTCGTTTGGCTCGGCGGCGTCTGGCTCGCAGGCCGGCGCGCCCAGGCAATGGCGCCCCGAACAGATGCGATCTTCCAGGCAATCGCGCGCATCAGCGCACTCTTCCGGCTCGACGCACTCGGCCGCACCGGCCTGCTCGTCGAAGTCACAGACCAGATTGCCCGAACACCCGTCCTCGCCGCACAACGCATCGTTGGCCGTGCACGCCTCCTCCAGGCAACTTCGCCCCGCAAAGCAGTCCAGCGACGACCCGCAAGGCTCGACCTCCACGCACTCCCCGCTCACACGCTCACACCTGCCGCGCGTGCAGGCGTCCTGCTCTCCCGCGCACCGGTCGCGAACACACGAGGCGTCGTCCCCACAAAAATTGCCCTCCAAACACTGCGTCTCGTCCGTACAGCTCTCCGCGTTGACGCAGTCGCCGTCGGGTCCACACACACCACGCCCACAATCCTCGGGCGCGCATCCCCGCGGCTCGCAACTCCCCGCATCCGTGCGCACAGATCCCTCCGCACACGGCTCCGGCCCCGGCTCATCCGCCGGCGACTCGCTACCGCAGGCCGCAAATAGCCACAGACATATAATTCCTGCGCACGCGGCCAGGCGTCGTGTGCTAGCACTCATCGTCTTCCCATACTCTCCGGCAGAATCACTGCATCGAAACTATCGGGAGAGCAGGTGAGCTACAAGTGCAGCGGGTTGCACCCGAACCACCATCGTCGTACTCTGCACTCAACTCGCTTCCGAAAAGAATTCGGGGAAGCACGCGCACACTCTGGTCGTCGTCGAGCAGTGGCCCCCATGTCTCCACCAAACCAGCCCAAAACCTCCCATAAGTCCAACTTCGCGTTCCTCGCCGACCACGACGAGAGACTCGCCAAGATCGGCTACGAGGCCGAGCAACTCGCCAGCATCAGCCCGACTGCCTGTATGATGCAGGTGCGCATGCTCGCCGAATTGCTCGCCAAGGAGACCGCGGCCTACGTCGGCATTTATGTCGACGAGGGTGCCTCTTTCTTCCAAGTGCTTTCGCGCCTCGAGCGGGACTCGGCGTTCCACGACGATATCAAGGACCTCTTCCACGAGGTCCGCATGAACGCCAACGATGTGGTCCACGGCGAGGTCTACCTGGGCAACGCCAAGGGCGTGGCGACCAATTATTTGCGGCTGACCCGCAAGATCGCGATCTGGTTTCACCAATCGTTCGGACGCGACCGAGACTTTAGCGCCGGCCCGTTCATCGACCCGCCGGATCTGACCTCGCAGCGCCAACAAGTCCTGAGCGAGAACCGCAACCTGCAGGCTGCCGTCGACGACGCTCAAAAAGCAGTCGCCGACGCCAACGAGCGCGCCCTGCGCGAAAAACACCGCCGCGCCGAGGCCGAGGAACTCCTCGAGCAGCTCCGCGAGGAGCGAAACGTCTTCAAATCGCTCGCCGAGGAGTACGAGGAGCACCTGGCCGAGCTGCGAGTGCAGACCGAAGCCGCCGGCGCCGAGCAGCGCGTCGAGCGCGAAGTTCGGATGCGCGAAGCGACCGACAAATTCGAGCTCGACGAGCAGGAGACCCGCGCCATCATCGACGCGCAGCTTCGCCAACGCGGCTGGCGCGCCGACACCGAGGAGCTGCGCTGGGCCACCGGCACTCGCCCCGAGGAGGGCAAGCAGCTCGCCATCGCCGAAGTGCCCACCGCGGCAGGACCCGCCGATTACGTGCTCTTCGACGGGCTGAGCGCTGTCGCCATCATCGAGGCCAAACGCTGGGACCAGCCGGTCCAGGGCGGCATCGAACAAGCCAAACGCTACAGCCGCGCCTGGGACCTCGCCGACTACGCACCGCCCGCGGGCAGCCCATGGGCCATCGACGGCATCGAATACGAAGTGCCGTTTGTCTTCGCCTCGAACGGCCGCGAATACCTCCACCAGCTCAAAACCCACCGCGGCATCTGGTTCCAGGACCTGCGCCGCCCCACGAACCGCTCGCGCCCACTGGCCGGCTGGTACACGCCGGACGGCCTGCGACGCCTGCTCGACAAGGACGTCGACGACGCGCTCGCCAAGCTCGACGGCGAGCCCTTCGATTATCTGGGGCTGCGCTACTATCAACGCGAGGCCGTCGAGGCGATCGAGCGCGCCATCGCCCACGGCCGCCGCAAAGCCCTGCTCGCCATGGCCACCGGCACCGGCAAGACGCGCACCGCCATCGGGCTGGTCTACCGGCTGGTCAAATCGGGGATGTTCGACCGCATCTTGTTCCTTGTCGACCGCACCTCGCTCGGCAACCAGGCATTCGCCGCCTTCCAGACCACCAAGCTCGAGAGCCACCGCGCGTTCACCGAGATCTACGACGCCAAGAGCCTCGACGACGCCGATATCGAGGTCGACACGCGCCTGAGCATCGCGACCGTCCAGAGCATGGTCTACCGGGTATTCGATGGCGACGAGGGCAAAAAACCGCCCATCGACGACTTCGACTGCATCATCGTCGACGAGTGCCACCGCGGCTACAACCTCGACCGCGAGATGAGCGAGGTCGAGCTCGAATACCGCAACCAGGACGACTATATCTCCAAATACCGTCGCGTCCTCGACTACTTCGACGCGATGACTATCGGGCTGACCGCCACGCCCGCGCTGCACACCACCGATATTTTCAAAGAGCCGGTATACACCTATCGCTACGGGACCGCGGTCATCGACGGATTCCTGGTCGACCAGGACCCGCCCATTCGCATCAAGACCGATCTGGGCGAGCACGGCCTGCACTTCGAAGAGGGCCAGCAGCTCAAACTCCTCGACACGACCACCGGCGAGCTGGACTTCGCGCATACACCCGACGAACTCGACTTCGAGATCGACTCGTTCAACAAAGCCGTCATCACCGACGGCTTCAACGAGGCCGTCTGTCGCGACTTAGCCGGCCGCATCGACCCGGAGACGCCCGGAAAGACGCTTATCTTCTGCGTAACCGAGGCCCACGCCCAGATGGTCGTCGACGAACTCTTCACTGCCTACGCCGAGGCCGGCGAGCCGGTGACCGGCAACGCCATCAAGGTCATCACCGGCTACACCGACGACGCCGAGGGCTGGCTGCGGCGCTACAAAAACGAGAAGAAGCCCTCGATCGCCATCACCTGCGACTACCTGACCACCGGCATCGACGTCCCCGAAATCGTCAACCTGGTCTTCCTGCGCAGGGTCAGAAGCCGCATCCTCTACGAGCAGATGAAGGGCAGGGCGACCAGGCTCTGCGACGAGATCGGCAAGACCGCGTTTCGAATCTACGACTACGTCAATCTCTACGACGCGCTCGAGTCGGTCACCGACATGAAGCCGGTCGTTCAGGACCCGAATATCTCCATCGAGCAGACCTTCGAGGAGCTGACCACCGGCGAGGACCTCGAACTCCTCAAACTCGCCCACCGCGAGCTTATCGGCAAATTGACCCGCAAGCTCAAGCGCCTATCCGACGACGGCCGGCGCAAATTCGAGGAGCTCGCTGGCATGGCGCCGGAGGAGTTTTTGGAAAATCTGCGCGACCGCGAGCCCGACGAGGCCGCCGCCTGGATGCAGGACAAAGGCGGCGTCATCCGCCAGGTGCCCAACCTGCCGTTCGAGACCAACGGCGTCATCTACGACGACACGCCCGACACGGTCATCAGCGTCGAGGAGGTCGAGCTCGAAAAATCCGACTTCCTCGAGGAATTCGAGCAATACGTCCAGGCCAACCTCGACTCCATGGACGCCCTGCGAATTGTCACCCAACGCCCCCGCGACCTCACCCGCGACGCCCTGCGCACCCTGCGCCGCCAACTCGCCCAGGACGGCTACCACACCGAGACGCTCCAAAAAGCCTGGGCCCAAAAGACCAACCAGGACATCGCCGCCAGCATCATCGGCTTCATCCGCCAGGCCGCCCTCGGCGAGCCGCTGGTCCCCTACGACGAGCGCGTCGCCCACGCCATGCAGGCCGTCTACGACCGCCACGACTGGACCACCGAGCAAAAACGCTGGCTCGAGCGCATCGGCAAAAACCTCGTCAAAGACCAAAACGTCGCCGACCCCGAAAACCTCGACGAGGCCGAAGCCTTCAAACGCTACGGCGGCTTCGACCGCATCAACGAGTCGTATTTCGACGGCCGGCTAAAAGACGTTTTGGCAGAGCTCAACGATGAAGTATGGAGTTACGATGAGGGCGCGTAACGCCCAAGCGGAGCGGCTGCTTGCTGCCCGCGGAGCTCGCCGCGTTGTTTGCGGCGCCCGTGCAGCCCCATGGCTTGCCTTGGGGTTGGGAGCCACAACACCTCGACGAAACGTCGCCAACGCAAAACAACCACGCACGTTCCCTGAACCACGTCCGTTTACGGATACGTTCACGATCACGATCACGACCACGAACCCCAGGCCGCTGCAGTTACGCAGTTCCTGGACCCCTGGACCCCCGGACCCCTGAACCCCTGTAGTAAGGCCGTTCCTGGACCCCCGGACCCCTGGACCCCTGAACCCCTGCAGTACCCATGACAACTACCCACGACATCGTCCAAAAGCTCTGGTCCCTGTGCAACGTCCTGCGCGACGACGGGATCACCTATCACCAATACGTCACCGAGCTGACCTATCTGCTCTTCCTGAAGATGGCCGAGGAGACGGGCATGCAGGAGACCGATGACGAGGTCCACCTGCCCGAAGGGCTGCGCTGGAGCGACCTCGCCGGGATGGACGGCAACGACCAGTTGCAATTCTACCGCGAGTTGCTCGTCAAGCTGGGCAATAAGGGCAGCCCGCTGGTCCAGCAGATCTTTCTGAACGCGCAGACGGCGATGCGCCAGCCGCGCAATCTGAACAAGCTGGTCACCTCCATCGACGAGCTCGACTGGTTCTCGGCCAGGCGCGAGGGGCTTGGCGACCTATACGAGGGGCTGCTCGAGAAGAACGCGAACGAGTCGAAGAGCGGCGCCGGCCAATACTTCACGCCGCGCCCGCTCATCAACGTCATCGTCGACCTGGTCGCCCCGCAGCCCGGCGAGGTCGTCCAGGACCCGGCGGCCGGCACGGGCGGATTCATCATCGCGGCCGACCACTTCGTCAAGGAGCGCACCGACGAGCTCTTCGACCTCGACGAGAACCTCCAGGACTTCCAGCGCCACGAGGCGTTCCGGGCCGTCGAGATCGTGCCCGACACGCACCGCCTCGGCCTGATGAATATGCTGCTCCACGACATCGACTGCGACTACAAACTCGGCAGCACGCTCTCGCCGCTGGGAAGCTCGCTCGACAAGGCCGACGTCATCTTGACCAACCCCCCGTTCGGCACGGCCCGCGGAGGCGGCGGCCCCACCCGCGACGACTTCACCTTTCCGACCTCCAACAAGCAGCTCGCCTTCATGCAGCACATCTTCCGAGGGCTGAAGCCCGGCGGCCGCGCCGCAGTCGTCGTCCCCGACAACGTGCTCTTCGAGGACAACGTCGGCCAGAAGGTCCGCACCGACCTCATGAACAAATGCGACCTCCACACCATCCTCCGACTCCCGACCGGCATCTTCTACGCCCAGGGCGTCAAGACCAACGTGCTCTTCTTCGAGCGCGGCGAGACCGACGAGGACAACACCAGTGATGTCTGGATCTACGACATGCGCACCAACATGCGCTCCTTCGGCAAGCGCACGCCCCTGAAGGAGTCCGACTTCGACGACTTCAAAGAGGCGTACGCGGCCGGCGACACCGACGCGCGAGAAGACCAGGGCGAAGAAGGCCGCTTCCGCCGCTACACCCGCGCCGACATCCGCGAACGCGGCGACAACCTCGACATCACCTGGCTGCACGACGACGACGTCGAACGCGTCGAAGACCTCCCGCCCCCCGAGGACATCGCCACCGAGATCATGGGCAACCTCAAGATGGCCATGGACGAGATGGAATCGCTGATGGCCATCCTCGAAGGCGACGAAGAAATCATCGTCGACGAACCCGAAGAAATGCCGAACTGAGAGTAAGAAAGTCAGAAAGTAAGAGAGTGAGAAGGAGCGCGGGCAGCTTGCCCGCACCGGGCGACGAGCGCGGCCCTGCGCCGCCGAGAAGCCCGGCCACACGGCCACGCCCATCGGTGCCCGGGCTTCCAGCCCTGGTGGCCCCACACGCCACCACACAACCGACGGCAACGACCAAAATGGAGCGCCGGCATCTTGCCGGCATTGGCCGCCAGGCCAAAACCAGCAACGAGAATCGGAGAAAGCAGTTGGGCAAAACAACCCGTCCAGTAGTCGAAGGCCAAAGTTGCCTTGCAGTCGGCAAACCGTCCACACCTGCGCCCGCCGGCTGGGAATGGCGCAAACTTACCGAGATTGCTCGCCTCGAGAGCGGCCACACTCCTAGCAAGAGCAAGTCTGCTTATTGGAATGGCGACTTTGCTTGGATCGGCATTTCTGATGCCCGCCAATATGATGGCGACGTGATCGACGATACAGAAAAACACATTACTCAGGCCGGGCTAGACAACTCGTCTGCTCGCCTATTGCCACCGCGCACCGTTTGCCTCTCACGCACGGCCTCCATTGGCTATTGCGTGATCATGGGGCGCGAAATGGCGACTTCCCAAGATTTCATCAACTGGGTGTGTTCCGATGAGCTGTATCCGGAGTTTCTCCAGTATGTCTTTCGCGCCGAACACGACGCGCTTCTACGCTTCGGCGAGGGTTCGACGCACCAGACCATCTACTTCAAAGACGCCAAACGCTTCCACGTTTGTGTCCCGGACGTTCCAACTCAAAAGCGCATCGTCGCCCGGTTGGATTCACTGCTCGCACGTCGCGAAAAGGCCGAACACTACCTCACCGCCATCCCCCCACTCATCGACCAATTCCGCCAATCGGTCCTCGCCCGCGCCTTCACCGGCGAGCTAACCGCCGACTGGCGCAAAAACCACCCCGACGTCGAACCGGCCTCCGAGCTGCTCGAGCGCATCAAAGTCGAGCGCCGCGAGAAGTGGATCGAAAATTACGCCCGCAAGCTCGCCGACCGCGCCCGCAAGCGTAACGAGAAGAAGGGCAAAAAGTTCACCGATGAGGATTGGCAGGCTTATTTCGACAAGAAGGTCAAAGTTGGGGCGAAGAAGTACGAGAAGCCCGAGGCGGTCGATCCGGAAGCGGAGCGGTTGCCGGAGATTCCGGAGACTTGGGAGTGGGTGCGGCTTGAGGATTTGATCGCCGATATTCAAGCGGGCAAGAGCCCGAGTGCAGGTTCCCGACCAGCGAAAGCAGACGAGCACGGGGTTTTGAAAGTCAGTGCTCTGTCTTGGGGGAAGTTCCTGCCCCAAGAGAACAAGGTGTTGCCGGCAGACTATAAAATTCGTCCACGCACATTGGTGCGGGAGGGCGACCTCCTTTTCTCACGTGCTAATACGACGGAGCTTGTTGGGGCTGTGGTGCTCGTTCGTGACGAATACCCGAACTTGATGCTCTCCGATAAAACCCTTCGACTGGTTCCAGCGAGCAAGCAAGTCAATTTGGAAGTCCTGTTATACGCGCTCCGAACGCCGGAGGTGAGGGACTATTTTGAAGCTCGGGCAACCGGCACCAGCGATTCCATGAGGAACCTGTCACAAGACAAGATTATGGGAGCACCGATTGCTTTGCCTCCGCTTGCTGAGCAGCAGAAGTTGGTGCAGTTGCTCGCCGATGCGTCGGGGTTCATACAGAGCACCGAGACTAATGTGAGTGATCTCGTCGGTGATCTAGAGCGACTAAACAGCAGCATGTTGGCCGGGGCACTTTCTGGGGCTGAGTAACGAGGACGATACGGCGGCGCGTTGCCAACAGGCGCGATAGGGATCATCCCAGGGTGGCTCAGCTTTAACAGGAAGTCGCGAACTAGCAAGGGAGTATTGAGGGCTAACCGAAATGATGAAGTCTGCAACGTCTTTGGAAGAACTAATAGAATGGGAGCGTGAGTTCGACGGGTGTTACGTAGCAGTCCCAATGGCAGCGTAAGCACCGTTCCGTTGCAAATTTCC
>CAYLTX010000128.1:0-19168 GCA_964386725.1 uncultured Bradymonadales bacterium
ACCCCATGTATCGCCTATATCTGAACAGCATGAGCCCATACGCGCTCAAATCCTCGGCCATGATCGGCTATGCGGGATTGTCGTGCGAGCCGGTCATCCAGAACGCCGTCAATCGATTTGCGACGCTCAAACGGCTCACCGGCAAGACGATGATCCCGATGCTGCGCCGCGGGGAGTGGGCGATCAACGACTCGAGCCGGATCGCCGAGTACGTCATCGAGCGCGGCGGCCAGCCGCTTTTACCGCGTGACGAGACGCTGGGGCCGATCTGCTGGTTGCTCGAGGACTTCGCCGACGAGTGGTTGTCGATGTGGGTGCTGCTGTCGCGCTGGTCGCACGAGGCCGACGTCGAGCAGAATACCGAGGAGATCGGTCGCGAACTCACCGGTGATCTCCCGGTGATCTCCAAGGTCATGGGCAAACTCGTCGTGGCAGGCATTCGCAAGAACGTGCGCCGCGGCGGTGCGCGATCGGCCAACGAGCAGGCGCTCGGTCGATCGCGAGAGCGCTTTTTGCAGGCGTTGGAGACCATTCTCGACAGCGGGCCCGACTTCTTATTCGAGCGTTATCCGACCGTGGCGGACTTCGCCATCTTCGGTCAGGTGCACCAGTACGGGCGTGATCCGACCGGCGGCGGCGAGCTTCGGCTGTATCCGAACGTGCGCGAATATCTGGAGCGGCTGGACGCGATGGCGCTGCCGCATCCGGAGGTCAATCTGCACGCCTCGGGCTCGCGGCCGGTCTCGGAGTTGGCGCCGCTGCTCGCCGAGTTTTTGGGCACCTATTGGCGCGTGCTGGTCGCCAACCACCGCGCCTACCACGCCTCCGAGCGACCCGAGCAGCTGGAGGTCGAACTGCTCGACGGTGAGGTCTTCCGCCTGCGCCCGAGCGGGTATCTGGTCGGCCGGCTCGAATTCGTCCTCGGCCAGCTCGACCGCGCCTATACCGAGCGCGAGGAGCTGTTCGGCGGTAAGGGCTTGGAGCTCGAACATGCCCTGGTCCAACAGGTCGGCCGGCTGACCGATTACCCGGCCGGTCGCGAGCTGATGCGGAAATTCCCCAGTATTGCCAAAGACTAACGCCCGGCGATGATGGGCGGACCCCCTCTACAATCGCCAGTTGGGCCTGTATTAGGCACGCTCGTTGACATGCCAAGGGGCATTATCTAATGTCCCTGCTCAGATTGCCATGAAATTCCAGCGTTATGCGCGCTGCTGACCAACCTGATCGGAGGAGTGATGCCTAACCATCTTTCACGTTTCTTGTTAACCGGGCTGCTATGTCTGGCTTTCGCCGGACTGACGGCTTGCGGTGGCGAGGAAGGCACCGACGAAGGCCCCAACTACGAATGCGTCGAGGACGACGATTGTGCGGCCGGCGAGTCCTGCACCAGGACTGGCAGTTGCATCGCCGCAGATGTCTGTACGGGCGATGTGGATTGCGACGACGGTCAGATTTGCCTCGAAGACAGTTGCGTGGAGGGCTGCCGGTTCGCCTCGGATTGCGAGGGCACCGACATCTGCGTGGAGAATAGCTGCCAGAACCGCAAGTGCACCATAGATGATGATTGCGGCGAAGCTCAGTTCTGTGACCGCGGCCTTTGCAAAGACGCTCCGATCCAATGTGAAGGTGTCACGGCCAGCGCCATCGAAGAATGCGACCCCGACGGTGAAATCGCCGACGGCTATGATTGCATGAACTTCGGCAGCGGCAATCTGTGCTACCTCCAATGTGAACAGGCCTCCGGCGACAACCTCTGTCTGGACGACGAGGACGATATCTGTCCGGGCGGCTCGTTCTGCGCCGAGGTGACCCAGGCAGGCGATACCGTGTGTTTTGCCTCGCAATGCCGATACCCGGGTGACAAAGAGAGTTGTCAGGACCTGGTCGACGCGCAGCCCGATGAATTTGAAAACGGCGTCAACTGCGTCCCGTATCATCGCGACTCGCGCACCTTCGGGTGTGTGCCGGCCGGCGTCCTCGAGGAGGGTGATGCCTGTGGCGAATTCGTCGACGAAGAATGTGGCGAGGGTCTCTCCTGCGGCATCCACGGTGTGTGCAAGCCCGTTTGTGACGAGGATTCCGATTGCACCGGCGACGACCGCTGTATCGCGGACGACACCGGCGCGTTCTTCGTCGGCGTAGGCTACGGAGTCTGCGGCCCGGGCTGTGACGCGCGAAGCACCGGCCAATGCGACCGCGGTGAAGGCTGTGTCGACGTCACTCCGGAAGATGGCGCTTGCCAGCCGACGACGGCTGAAGTGCCCGCCTACGGCTCGTGTGACGGACCCATTGAATGTGATTCCGATTCGGACTGCCCCGGCCAAGCCGAGTGTAGTGACCAGACCGGTACCTGTAATATCGACGCGCCCAACCAGTGCGAAGACGGCACGCAGTGCATTACGCTGCAGTCCGGAGAGATTGGTGAGCCGGCGAATGGTCGTTGCCTGCCCACCTGCGACAATACGCTCGGAAGCCAGGCGGCACGCGACGCCACCTGCCCGGGCGGCGACGCTACTTCCTTCGGCCGCCTCGTGCACCTCGTGCCCGGCGGAGCCGATGTGGAAGTCCGCGTCGACGATACGCTGGTCGACACGCTCAGCAGTGACGCCGGACGCCCCGACGAGCTCGAGCGCGACTTCGTCGAGTTCCCGCTCGGCCACTTCACCTTGGAAGCCAACGACACCACGACCACGACTGACGACGGCCTGGCAGTATTGAACGTCCGCCAGCGTCTCAACGAGCAGTCGACCTTCGCGCTCGTGCAGGTTCCGGGTCAATCGGGTGAAGCTGAGTTGGACGTCGTCGAGTACGAAGTGCCCCGCGACGTGGAACTCCCCGCCATCGATCAGCAGCGGATGCGCATGGCGCTCGGAGCGCAATTCGACCAGCCGGTCGACCTATATGTGGTCGATTCGGACCTCGAGGACCTCGCCGGCGAAACACCGACGGCCACCGGCCTCGAGTATGGACAAGCGACTGCGTTTTCGGCCGATATGGAGCCCGGTGACTACACCGTCCACATCTTCGTCGGCGGAGCTGATGCCGAGCTTGCCGAGCCGATGCACTCCTTCGACATGACCCTCAAGGGAAGCCCGGTGCAGACCTGGCATATCTGGGGCATCCCCGACTCGGGCGGCGACTACGGTTCGGTCAGCGCGAGCGTCCTCTCCTACACTGAAGCGGCGGTGACCTCGACCGAGGGATATTGTTACGACACCAACGACTCGATGGGGCTTTGCTTCCAGAAGTGCAGCGGGCCGGACGGCTACGGCGACGGTGAATGCGCCTCCGAAGAGGACACCTGCTTCCCGTTCGGCGAGCGCGAGCATATCTGCTGGCCTTCCGAGAAGCTGCCCGAGGGCTCGGTCTGCGACCCGAGCGACTCGAACCCCTGTGAAGAGGGCGCCTATTGCCTGGCCCAGGGCGATGGCAACGGTATCTGCACCAGCTATTGCCAGCCCGGCGGCTCGCAGAACGATGCACTCCAATGTGCTTCGGATCAGGCCTGCGAGGCCATCGGCGATCCGTCCCTGGAGTTCGGCCGCTGCGGTTATCCGTGTGAGCCGCGCGAATTCCCGCACGACGTCTCGAGCAGTGACTGCCCGACGGGTCTCGAGACCTGCCTCGCTTATGAGAGCGACCAGAACAACGAGCCGACTCAGGCGTTCTGCCGCGCGTCCGGACCCGTCAACGTCGGCGGCTCGTGTGGCGACGTCCGCGATAATAACTGCGCCCCCGGCGGTACCTGCCGCCGCGCGCCGGACTTCCCGATGTGCACCCGCGCGCCGCGAAGAGGCACCCTGACGGCCTCGCTCTATGACCCGGCCGGTCTCATCGACGGGACCGACGGCGGCGTATGCCGCGAGGTCTGCGAGCTGTTCACCGATAGCTGCAGCTCTCCCGACGAGGCCTGCATGGTCGACGGAACGACCATGAGCACCACGGTCGGCTTCTGCATGCCCAAGGCCGACGAGCTCGACGAGCTCGAGAGCATGGACCCGTGCCCCTACGAGCTCAACGGCATGATGTGCGGTGACGGCTCGGTCTGCACCACCCTGAGCGGCAGCTCGATGTGCCTGCAGTGGTGTGATCGCAAGACCGACGCCGGCTGCGCCGAGGGCGAAGAGTGTAGCCGTCTGTTCGATGCGGACACCATCAACCTCGGCTACTGCACCGAGCCGCGCTAATCACACCGACCTGTGCGAGGCGAGGGCTTTGGCTTTCGCCGCGCACGGGGTTTGCGAAGAGCCCGTCTTTTCTCATCTCGAGAGGAGGCGGGCTTTTTGCGTTTTGAATCCGAGCGTGCTCCCATCTACGATAAGACCATCGCGCGCCGCTCGGACAAGAATTGCTCGGAAAGGAAGTCGATGCAGAGCCCCGTCTGGTTCAGAATGCTGATTTTGAGTTTTGCCTTGGTGGCTTTTGCCGGCTGCGGGCCCGAGGAGGTCGAATATTGCCAGCCCGGTGATCCGAATTGCACCTCGTCGGGCTGTCCGGACGGCTGTCCGGAAGGTCATTATTGCTCCGGAGGGCAATGCGTCGACAGCGGTCTGCAATGCGCCTCGGCGGGCGAGTCGTGCAACCCGGCGGCCTCGACGAATGCGGGCTTTTTATGCGTCGACTGGGACGGCGAGGGCGCCCAGGGCGCGATGTGTTCGCCGACCTGCGCCTCGGACGCATCGTGTCCGGATGGCTCGGGCTGCTTCACGCTGCGCTCCGGGCTGGACAGCCCATGCGACGGCCCCTCCGATTGTCGCACCGATATGCAGTGCGTCCAGGGGACCTGTCGGTTCACGGCCTGCCAGCCCTCGGAATGCCCCGGCTTTGTGGACGGACAGCAGGTATGCGCACAAAAATACGCCGACGACCCCGGATTTCCCGACGGCGCCCACTGCTATGAATTCGACGAGCAGGGCAATTATTGCCTGCCCGCCGGCCGGCGCGAGCTGGGCCAAGCGTGCATCGACGTAGACACCGCCCTCGATCGCCAGAGCTTCGAGGAGACTTGCGCCGAGGGGCTTGGCTGCGTGGCGGGGACCTGTCGCACGCCGTGTGAGGCCGACGCCGACTGCGGCGGCGCCGACACCTGCGTGGCCGGCGGCGGGGCTCAGCTCGGCGAGGGTGTGGGCTTTTGCGCCCAACCGTGTGCTCCATTTGAAGAGGGCGCGTGCGGCGACTCCCAGACCTGCCGGCCGGTCTCGGCGGATACCGGCCACTGCGTGCCGGCGGGGCAGGTCGAGGCGTTCTCGAGTTGCACGCCCGGCGCCGGCCAATGCGAGTCGGGCACGCTCTGCGTCGAATATGCGAGCGCGTCGGCCGAGCCCGTGGCGCGCTGCCAGCCGATCTGTGATCTGGCGGCCGGCGGGGGCACCCAGGCCGAGCGCGACGCGACCTGTCCGCAGCCGCCCGAGGCGCTCGCCTCGCTGCGCCTGGTCCATATGAACGCCGAAATCGGCCCGGTCGACGTGTACATACGCGGCGAATCGTCGCCGCTCGTCGAGGGGCTCGGCTTCGAGCAGGCCGATCCGCCCGCAGACTCGAGCGCAGCCGACTGGGTGGAGATGCAGCCGGGGCGCCACGCGCTGTCCGTGTTGCCCCAAGGCGCCGCGCCGACCGACCGGCCGATCGTGGAAGTCTCGGTCGATCTGGGCTCCGGCGAGGGCAGCGCGGTCTATATCGCACCGCCCGATCCGATGAGCTCCGACCAGGCGCAGACGGCCGAAGTGCCGGCGCCCGGCGCCGATGCCGCCAGCAGCGCGACCGATCTGCGCGTGGTGCATCTGGTCCCGGACGCCGACCCGCTGGATGTGGTGGCCGTGCCGGCCGGCGCCGATCTGAGCGATACTTCCACGCATCTCGTGCTCGCCGAGGGCCTCGAATTTGGTCAGGCAGGCCATGTCGTCGAATTGTCAGATCAGGTCAGTCAATCCGAGCTTCGCGTGCTCGCCTTCGCCGAGGGCGCGACACGCACCGACGCACAGGCGGCGATCTTCGACTTCGCCGGCGTCTCGGTGCAGTCGGATACCGAGATTATCTTTCGGGGAACGCTCGACCCCGACGACTACTTCGACGCGGGGAGTTTCGCGCTCATGGCGCTGGCCGAGGCGGCCACCGACCTCGCCCAGGGGCCGG
Source organism: uncultured Bradymonadales bacterium (assembly GCA_964386725.1). Classification (GTDB taxonomy): domain Bacteria; phylum Myxococcota_A; class Bradymonadia; order Bradymonadales; family Bradymonadaceae; genus CAYLTX01. Next base: position 6,136 of record CAYLTX010000128.1, read on the forward strand.
CCTATACGTGTACCGCGGTCGACGGCCAGGCCTTCGGCTATTGCCAGCAGGTTTGTGCCGGCGGCGCCGCAGACGTCGGCGCCGACGTCTGCGAAGGCGAGCGCATGGGATGTACGCCGACCGAATTTCCCAGCCGCGAGGAGTGGCTGACCCTCTGTGCGCCGGTGGGAGACGACGCCGTCGGCGCGGCCTGCGATCCCACACAACCCTACGGTGGGTGCCGAGAGGGGCTGTACTGCCTGGAATATGGAGCGGGCGCGTCCGCTCCGGGGGGGCTGCGCGGCCGGTGTACACCGCTGTGTGAGACCGACGACGACTCCGGCGCGCTCAGCTGCGAGTCGGGCCAGAGCTGCAGGCCGGTCTCCTATGGAACCGGCTATGAGAGCAGTGACGACATCGGCCAGTGCGGCTGGCCCTGCGAGACCGGCCCGAACTTTGGCGACGACTCGTGTCCACAGGGGTTGCAGAGCTGCCAGCCGATCGCCTCGCTGACCGAGGACGCCTCCGGCCAAGACGCGCCGATCGTCGAGCACGAGCAGCCCTATTGCGCTCCGTCGGGCACCCGCGAGGCTGGCCAAACCTGCCGCGGCCGCGACTGCCTGCCCGGCACCGAATGCCTCTTCCCGCGCTCGGAGCAGACCGACCTGACCACGACATTGCTGTCACCCTATTTTAGCTCCGGCGCCTCCGAGCCGACCTGTCGGCCGCAATGCGATCCCTTCGACGGAGACGACGCGGCCGTTGAATGCGCCCAGGGCGAGACATGCCTATTTAGTTACCCATTGAGCGCGGAGGTCGGCCACTGCGCACCCATCGAAGAGGACATCGCCCCCATGCAGCCGTGCACCAAGCCGGGGCTGTCCTGCGGCGAGGACTCGATCTGCGCCATCGTCGGGGGCGATCAGCTCTGCATGCGCTTTTGTGACTACCTAGGCGCCGACGCCCGGGGCTCGCTATACCAAAGCACCTGCCCGGCCGACTTGGTATGCATGCCATTTACCAATGACGTCGGGTATTGCGATCGGCCGGACTAACCACCGGGCACCGGGGACTTGGCACCCGGTTGCATTGTCATGTATGCAAGTGTAAGCCTTTTAACGGCGTGACTTTTGCATTACAACGCTGTGACAGGTATGAATGGGAAGTGTCGAACATATTTTGAAGCCGGGCGCTGCCGCGGCGGCCCATGAGGAATAGCTCGATGAATTGTGACAGACGCAATCTATTTTTAATCTTCGCAGCGATGTTGGCGCTCGGCCTCGCCCTTTCGGGCTGTGCCTCTTCGGCGTCTGAGGATCCCGAATGCACCTCGGGGGCCGACTGCGCCCTCGGCGAGGACTGCAACGTGGAACTCGGCGTGTGCGAGCAGGCCGTTCGCGGCGACGACAATAACTCGGGCAATAATAGCTCGCCGAATAATAGCTCGCCGAATAATAGCTCGATCGCCCCGGACGCCGGCGACGATGAGCCGGACGCCGACGACACGACTCCCGATCCGGATGCGGGAACGGACACCGATCCCAACCCGGACGCCGACCAACCGGCCGAGTGCGACCCGGCCTGCGGCGAGGGCGAGACCTGCGAGGACGGCCAATGTGTCGGGCTCCCTGATCCGACTTGCTCGCGCAAAGGTGACGCCTGCGACCCGGCAGTGGCCGATCAGGGCACCTTTTGGTGCGCTGGCGACGATGAGGGCGGCGGCGAATGCTTGCCCAAATGCGACGAGGTGCTCAGCGCGACCGGATGCGCGATCGGCGAGTATTGCATGAACATCGGCAGCCAGGATCAGCCGGCGCTAGCGTGCCTCGAATCGCAGTGCAGCGCCAACTCCGATTGCTCCTCGAATACCTGTCTGGATTTCGACAACCAATTCGGCCTTTGTATCTCGTCGGGCTCGACGCCCGAAGGCGGCTCCTGCGATCCGAGCGCACAGAATACCTGCGCGCCCGGCCATTATTGCCGCGAGGAGCCTCGAGACAGCGGACAAGGCACCTGTCGCGAACTGTGCGACCCGTGGGTCGACAACCCCGACTGTCCGGCCGATCAAGCCTGCAACCTCTTTACGACTCGTGAAGGTATTTGCGTGACGGAGGTCGACCCTGTTTTCGAACCGGACCCCTACGACGAGTGCACCACGTCGGGCAGCATGTGCGACGACGCCATGATCTGCCTGCAGGGACAGACGAATAACTTCTGCCTCGGGTATTGTCGGCCCGGCCAGGGCGATTGCGGCAACACTCCGGTGCCGTTGCAATGCGACAATTATGTCGTTCCCGGCGAGCGTTCCTGGGGCCTTTGTACGGCCACGTGCCCCGACTACCTGACCTGCGGATCTGGCTCCGTATGCGACAATGGTCTATGCAGGCGCACTTGCACCGAGGCGACAGTCGCTCAAGACTGCTGCGGTGGCTCGACTCCGTGCGACTGGAGCTGCGTCAACGGACGCTGCGAATAATTTTGAACTTACTTGAAGTCGTTAATTGACTAGTCTCCTTATTTGATTGGAGAGAGAACGATGAGAATTGCACAGATGAGAAATTCGAACCGCACCTCCGGACGCATGATGGCGGTGCTCTTCAGCCTGCTCTTCGTCTTTGCGGTCGCCTGCGGCGACGACGGCGGCGGCGGCAGCGGGACCAGCAACAATGACAATAATATGCTCCGAGACGCCGGTGGCGGCGACGAAGACGGTGGCGGCACCGAAGAAGACGGCGGCGGCACCGAAGAAGACGGCGGCGGCACTGAGGAAGACGGCGGCACCGAGGAAGATGGCGGCAGCGGCGGAGAATGCGCGCCGCTCGACCCAGCACCGGCCGACCAGGCCGACTGCAGCATTTTGTGCCAAGACTGTGGCGCCGATTCGGCCTGTGTTCGCGGCACCGATCAGAGTTCGGGTGACACCGTGATGGCCTGTCAGCCTGCTGGAGACGCCGGACAGGGAGAGACCTGCAATGAGTCCACCCCTTGTCAGGCCGGCTTTGGCTGCTTTCTCGCAAGTCAGGACGCTACTGAAGGCACGTGTCAACGCTTCTGCCGTCTTGGAAGCGATGATGCTCCACAGTGTGAAGGCGACGAGGTCTGCTCTCAGATCCTCCAGGACGACGACCGCTTCGGTGTATGCAGCGTGCCCGAAGAGAGCTGCACGCAGTGGCCCAACGACAGTTGTGGCGACGGCCAGAACTGTTATCCGCTGCAAAACGGCGGCACCGAATGCTTCGACTACAACGACACCGCCGAGGCTGGCGACGATTGCGCCGCCGCCAACGAATGCAACGACGCGCAGTTGTGCGCCGGGAGTCCGGACGGTGGCGGAAGTCAGTGCTACGACCGCTGTGACCCCAACGCGAGCGAACCCGCATGTGACGACGGCGAAGGATGTGCGCCCCTGCAAAGCGATCCCGACCAGGGTGTCTGCGTCGCCCAGACTTGAGGTCTGAGCGCCTTATTGACCGTCTCATCCGCCGGCGGGCGGGCTTGCTTCGGAGCGACTCGAGGCAGGTCCGCCCGCTGCGGTTTTAAAAGGGCACGGACAAACTCTTGACACCCCTGAAACTGCGTGCTAATTCATCGCCCCGCGTCGGAGGGAAGCCAAATCCATTTGGCCCAGCCGATCAGCGGAACTGAGCGTGAGCACGCGCTCGCAATCGGGTGTAGCCAAGCGGCACGGCAGCGGGTTTTGGTCCCGTCATCCTAGGTTCGAATCCTAGCACCCGAGTTGGAGAGTTGGTCGCCAGATCGATTCTCGAAAATCTACGCGCAGATCCTCAGAGCAGGTTTCTTATAGGGTCTGCGCGTTTGTTCTATCGGGAGAGATCTTTCGGTAGCGAAGGAAGTAGTAACGGCGTCGCCGGGAGAAGTACGATGGATTCCGAGCTGATCTTATTCGCGGGGAACTCCAATCCGGAGATGGCCGAGGCGATCGCCTCCTATTTGAACATCCCGGTGGATGACGCCATGGTCGGGCAGTTTTCCGACGGCGAGATTCAGGTCCAGATCAACACCAGCGTGCGCGACTTCGACGTGTATATCGTCCAGAGCCTGTCGCGGCCGGTCAACGACAACCTGATGGAACTGCTGGTGATGATGGACGCGCTGCGTCGCGCTTCGGCGCGGCGGATTACGGCGGTGATTCCGTATTTTGGCTACGCACGCCAGGACCGCCAGCCCGCACCGCGCACTCCGATCACGGCCAAGCTCGTGGCCAATATGCTCGAGCTGGGCGGCGCAGACCGAGTCGTGGCCATGGACCTGCACGCCGGCCAGATTCAGGGCTTCTTTACTCAGCCCTTCGAGCATCTGTACTCGAGCCCGGTGCTGATCAACGCCATCCGCGATCTCGACTATGATCGCGACGAGATGGTCATCGTCTCGCCGGATTCGGGCGGCGTCGAACGTGCTCGGCACTACTCGAAGTCTTTGAAGTGCCCGCTGGCGATCCTCGACAAGCGTCGCAGCAAGCCCAACGTCGCCGAGGTGATTCACCTCATCGGCGACGTCGAGGGAAAGCATGCGGTCATCGTCGACGATATGATCGACACCGCCGGCACGCTGACCCAGGCTGCCGCCGCGCTCGTCGAGCACGGCGCGGCATCGGTCTACGCGGTCGCCACGCACCCGATTTTGAGCGGACCGGCCGTCGAGCGCATCGCCAACTCGCAGCTCGAGGGCGTCATCGTCACCGATACGATCCCGCTGAGCGAGGCGGCCCAAGCCGTCGATCGCATCGAGGCGGTGTCGACGGCGCGTATTTTTGGAGAGGCCATCCGACGCATCCATGGCGGAACGTCGGTGAGTTCCCTCTTTACATCGATCAACTCTTGACCTAACCACTCGCACCCTCAGTGCGACGGTTTGATATATAGAGCCGCAAAGACAAGCGGTTTGAGAACCAACGGAGAACTCCATGAACGCTCAAGCAAATTCAACACTCGTGGCTTCACGCCGCACCGAAAGTGGCAAAGGTGCCGCTCGTCGGCTGCGCCGCGAAGGTCTTCTGCCGGCGGTCTGCTACGGCCGCAACACCGATTCGGTGTCCCTGGCGATCAGCCTCGACAATCTCGAGGAGGCCATCGATACCCCCAGAGGGCTCAACACCGTCTTTACGGTCGAGCTCGAGGGCGAAGACGCCTCCTACGACAACGTCATCCTTCGCGACTACCAGGTCCACCCGGTGCGTCGCGACCTGATTCATGTCGACCTGATGGTCGTGGAAGCCGGCCAGCAGATCGAAGTGCGCGTGCCCATCGAGCCGGTCGGCCGCGCCCGCGGCGAGAAAGAGGGCGGCAAGCTGCGCTTGTTGTATCCCGACGTCAAGGTGATGTGCACCCCGGCGGCCATCCCCGACGTGCTCGAGGTCGACGTAAGCGACCTGGGCCCGGGCGGGGCGATCATGGCCAGTGAGCTCGACTTCCCCGAGGGCGTCGAGCCGACCTTCAAGGCCGATTTCGCCATCGCGCGCATCCTGATGCCTCGCGAGAACGTCATCGGACTGGAGACTCCCGAGGAAGAGGCAGCAGCTGCTGCCGAAGCCGAGGCCGAGGCGGCCGAAGGCGAAGAGGGAGAAGAGGGCGTCGAGGGCGAAGAAGAAGCCACCGAATAAGCTCACCTTTCGGCTCGCCCGGGCGCCCATCGCGCCCGGGCGCTGCCATGAGGTGCTCAGCTCTCAGGGCACCCCGACACCAGGGGCGTCCGAAGCATAGGGTCTTCCATGAGCCGGTATTTAATCGCGGGACTCGGAAACCCGGGTTCCAAATACGACGAAACCCGGCACAATATCGGGTTCATGGCGCTGGAGCGTTTAGCCCAGCGCCATCGGATCGTGTTGACCTCGACCAAATTTGACAGCCTCTGCGAGACCGGTCGAATCGGCGACCAGATGGTCGTGCTGCTCGAGCCGCAGACGTTTATGAATCGCTCGGGCAAGGCCGTCTCACAGGCGGCGAATTTCTACGAGGTCGACGCCGATCATATCATCGTCATCCACGATGATATCGACCTGTCGCCGGGCACGCTGCGGGTTAAGTCCGGCGGTGGCCACGGCGGGCACAACGGGTTGCGCGACATCGTCGCCAAGCTGGGCAGCCGCGACTTTCTCCGACTACGCATGGGGGTCGGTCGCCCCGAACACGGCGATGTCACCAACCACGTGCTCGGCCGCTTCACCCGCGAAGAACTCACCGTCGTCGATGAGATGGTCGAGTCGGCGTGCGACGCCGTCGAGACGATCTTGGCCGACGGGCTCTCCGCGGCGCAGAACCGATTTAATAGCTAGAGAGTAAGAGAGTGAGAAAGTAAGAGAGTTAGATACGGCAAAGCTCATCTTCGAACGGATGCGTTCGGCATTGGGTCGTTCTCACTCTCTCACTTTCTTACTCTCTCACTTTCTTTTGCAGATACGTCTGAGAAGGCTGGACCGCTCGGTCTGACCGCTCAGCACAATACAGCTAATTCGATCACCCAGGAGTATGTCGTGGAAAGTTGGATCATCTATGCGATTCTCGGTTCCGGAGTTCTGGCGCTGATATTTGCTTTTATTCAGGCCAGTTGGGTCCAAAAGCAAGACGTCGGCACCGACCGAATGGAGGAGCTGTCCGGCTTCATTCGTGAGGGAGCGATGGCATTCCTCAAGAAGGAGTACAAGGTCCTGGCCATCTTCGTGGTCGTGGTCGCCGTGCTGCTCTTCTTCATCTACTACAACTCCGTGTCGACCGGAGCGCTCGACGCCGGCGCGCTGAGCGCGATGGATATGGGCCTTGTGTCCGTGTCGTTCATCGTCGGCGCGATCTGCTCGGGAGCCGCCGGCTTCTTCGGCATGCGCGTGGCGACCAACGCCAACGTGCGCACCACCCACGCCGCGCGTACCGGCATCGCACCGGGGCTGAAGGTCTCGTTCGCCGGTGGCGCCGTCATGGGCATGAGCGTGGTCGGTCTGGCCATCGTCGGCCTGAGCGTGTTGCTCATCTTCTTCAGCAATTACTTCGGCATCAGCCTCTCCGAGGCGGTCACCGCCCAGACTCAGATCGACTATAAGGGACTGCTCAACGTCGTCACCGGCTTCAGCTTGGGCGCCTCGTCCATCGCGCTCTTTGCGCGTGTGGGCGGCGGCATCTATACGAAGGCGGCCGACGTCGGCGGCGACCTCGTCGGCAAGGTCGAGGCCGGACTGGCCGAGGACGACCCCAGAAACCCGGCTGCCATCGCTGACGCCGTCGGCGACAACGTCGGCGACGTCGCCGGCATGGGCGCTGACCTCTTCGAGTCGTACGTCGGCTCGATCATCGGCGCGATGGTACTGGCGCTGGTGTGGGCGGCGACCATCGCCGGCCAGGGCCTCGACAATCCCAACGGGCCGATCTTCTTGCCGCTGGCGATCGCCGGCGTGGGTATCGTCGTCTCGATTTTGTGCACCTTCCTGGTGCGCGTCAAAGAGGGCGGCGACCCGTCCAAAGCCCTTCACACCGGCACGATCAGCGCCGCGTTGATCACCGCCGCCGCGACCTTCTTTTTGGTCCAGTGGGCCATGCCCGAAGGTGGCATCGAGATCGCCGGCTCGACCTACGGCCAACTCGGACCTTTCTGGGCCGTCGTCGGCGGTCTGGCCGCCGGTACGCTCATCGGGCTGATCACCGAATATTATACCAGCGACCACTACAAGCCGGTCCAAGAGATCGCCCAAGAGAGTGAGATGGGTGCAGCCCCGAATATCATCGCCGGCCTCGGCGTGGGGATGATTTCGACCGGCATCCCGGTTCTGCTCATCTGCGCAGCGATTGGTGTGGCGTACCACTTCAGCGGCCTGTACGGCATTGCGCTTGCCGCGCTGGGCATGCTCGCCACGACCGGCATTCAACTGGCCGTGGACGCCTTCGGTCCCATCGCAGACAACGCCGGCGGCATCGCCGAGATGGCCGAGCTTCCCGGCGAAGTTCGCGATCGCACCGACAAACTCGATTCGGTGGGTAATACCACCGCCGCCATCGGTAAGGGCTTCGCCATCGGGTCGGCCGCGCTGACCGCGCTGGCGCTGTTTACCGCGTTTACCCAGCAGGCCAATATTGGCGCGGCTGGTATCAACGTGCTCGACCCGCAGGTCATGATCGGCGTGTTCATCGGCGCGATCATGCCGTTTCTGTTCAGCGCCCTGGCCATGAAGGCCGTGGGCCGAAGCGCCTCGGCGATGATCGAAGAGGTGCGTCGTCAATTCCGCGAGATCGACGGTCTTCTCGAGGGCACCGCCAAGGCTGATTATACCCGCTGCGTCGACATCTCGACGGGCGCCGCGCTCAAGGAGATGATCCTGCCGGGCGTGCTCGCCATCGTGGTGGCGGTCGTCGCCGGCTTCTGGAGCCCGTTCGTGCTCGGCGGCGTGCTCGTCGGTGTGACCACCTCGGGCGTGGCCATGGCCATCTTCATGTCCAACGCCGGTGGCGCGTGGGATAACGCCAAGAAGTTCATCGAGACCGGCCACCACGGCGGCAAGAACTCCGAGGCCCACAAGGCTTCGGTCGTCGGTGACACGGTCGGTGACCCCTTCAAGGACACCGCCGGCCCGTCGCTGAACATCCTCATCAAGCTGATGAGTGTCGTCGCTCTCGTGCTCGCTCCGGTCATTGCACTGCCCGCAGCCGACGCTGCTGACACAGCCACCGAGACCGCCGCCGCACAGGTCGCTCCGGCCGACGTCGACGCTGACGTTGACGCAAAAGCTGAAGCCGACGCCGACACCGTCGAGTCCGACGATAATGATCAGGCCGAAGAAGCCGGCGAGATCAAGAAGACCGCTGAGGCCAACGTCCAGGTTCCGAAGATGGACGGCGCCGGCGCGCCCAATTAGGAGTCACGAACCGCCAAGCACTTGCGTGTAGGCAGCCCCTAAATCTTTCGCGCCGCAGTTCAGGCGCCTTAAATAGAGGGCGTTCCAATTCGGCAGGTGCTTCGCGCTGCAATTGACCATTGTGTTTTCGGCGCAAGCCAGCTAAAGGCTTGCGTCCCAAAACGAAGAACTCACGACCTCGCTCCGCCCGCGTGGCGGGGCAGTCCATTCCGAGAGGTTTTAGATGCCAGTTGAAAGACAAACCGAATACGAAACCATTTATGTCTTACGCTCTGACTCCGACGACGAGAAGCGCACCAACGTGCGCGACCGCGTCGAGGGAGCTGTCGAAGGCAAGAATGGTCATGTCCTGAAATTCGACGATTGGGGACAGCGCGACCTCGCCTACGAGGTCCGCGACCCGACCTCGGGCAAGCGCTTCGACCGCGGCGTGTACCAGTATTATCGGTACATCGGCCCCGGCGACACCGTCGCCGAAGTCGAGCGTAACCTGAAGCTTTTGGACGATGTCCTCAAGTTCATGACCATCAAAATCGACGACGACCTGATTCCCGAAGAGCGCCTGGCCCGCCCGGAAGAAGAGGAGCCGGAAGTTCTTCCCTACGCTGGTGAAGAGGAGTAACCGATGGAAGTTATCCTACTTGAAGACGTCTCCAACCTCGGAGAAATGGGCGAAATTGTCGAAGTGGCCAACGGCTACGGGCGCAATTTCCTGATTCCCTCGGGTAAGGCCGAGCCGGCCACGGCGGCCAAGAAGAACCAGGTCGACCACCAGATTTCGGTCATCGAAGCCCGCCGCGACCGCGAGCGCGAAGCCGCGAAAAGCGTGCTCGAGAAGATCGACGGTGTGTCTATCTCGGTGCCCGCACGCGTGGCCGACGAGGACAAGCTTTACGGCTCGGTCTCGGCGCGCGACATCGCTGAAGTGCTCGGAAAAGAGGGCTTCGAGGTCTCCCATAACCAAGTCCAACTCGACGAGGCGATCGACGAGCTGGGCATCTACGAGATCCCGATCAAGCTGGCCAGCGGCATCTTCGCCCACGTACGACTGTGGGTCATGGCGATGTAAGCTCAGCTGCATTCGGAAGAGCAGAACGCCCACGCTGGTTCAAACCAGGGTGGGCTTTTGCGTTTACAGAGGTGTACTGATGGACTCCAAGCAGACCCGACAACTCGCCGAGCGGCTCGAAGGCGAGCTGCACGCCGACCCGCTGCATCGCATGCTCTATGCCCAGGATGCTTCGGTTTATCAGGAAGAGCCGCTCGGGGTTGTCTACCCGCGCTCGACCGAGGACGTGCAGGCGGTCGTCGAATTCGCCAAGAAGATGGGCATCGCGCTGATTCCGCGCGGCGGGGGCACTTCATTGGCCGGCCAATGTGTCGGGCCGGGCCTGGTCATGGATATGGGCCGGCACATGAATCGCATCCTCGAGGTCAACGTCGAGCAGCGGTGGGTGCGTGTCCAGCCCGGGGTCATCCTCGACGACCTCAACCGACACCTCGCCCAGTACGGGCTATTCTTCGGGCCGGACACCTCCACGGCCAACCGCTGCATGATCGGCGGGATGATCGGCAATAACTCGTGCGGGTCGCACTCTATTTATTACGGCACGACCCGCGATCACCTCCTCGAGCTGGGGGTGGTCTTGGCCGACGCGAGCTTCGAGCGGCTCTCCGAGTGGGACGAGGCCGAGTGGGCCCGCCAGCTCGAGCGCGAGGACCTGCTCGGCGACGGACTTCGCGCCCTCGACGCGGCGCTTAGCGACAACGCCGAGCTCATCCGCGATCGTTACCCGCGCCCGGACGTCGTGCGCCGAAACACCGGCTACCCGCTCGACGTGCTACTCGACGCCGGCCCCTACACCCCCGACGGGCCCGATATCTCGCTGGCGAGGTTTTTGTGCGGCACCGAGGGCACCCTGGCGGTGACCACCGAGGCCAAGCTCAACCTCGTGGACGCCCCGCGCGAGAACATCCTGGTCTGCGTACACTTCGATACGCTGCGCTCTTCGCTCGAGGCGACCATTGCCGCCGTCGAGCACGGCCCGGCCGCCGTCGAGTTGATGGACCGGCCGATCCTGGAGCTGACCAAGCATAATATCGAGCAGAAGCGCAACCGCTTCTTCGTCGAGGGCGATCCCGAGGCGATCTTGGTCGTCGAGTTTTACGGCGACACCGTCGAGGAGCTCGAGGACAAAGCCGAGCAGCTCATCGCCGACTTTAAATCGAAGGACTTCGGCTATTCGTATCCGATCGTGCGTCCACCGCGCGACAAGATGGTCTGGGAGCTGCGAAAGGCCGGCCTCGGGCTTCTGATGGGCACCAAGGGCGACACCAAACCGGTCACCGTCGTCGAGGACACAGCCGTCGCGCTCGACGCGCTGCCCGATTATATCGACGAATTCGCCCAGATCATGGACGATTACGACACGCGCTGCGTGTATTACGCCCACGCCTCGGTCGGCGAGTTGCACCTGCGGCCGGAGCTCAACCTCAAGGAGCTCGAAGACGCCGAGAAATTCGAGGGGATCGCCGGCGACGTCGCCGACCTGGTGCGCAAATACCGCGGCGCTCTCAGCGGCGAGCATGGCGACGGCCGGCTGCGCGCGCCGCTTCTGGAGCGCTTCTACGGCGAGGAGATCATCGAGCTGCACCGGCAGGTCAAGGGGGCGCTCGACCCCGAAAATCTATTCAACCCCAATAAGATCGTCGACCCGGAGCCCCTCCGCGCCGACTGGCGCTTTGTGCCCGGCGAGCCCACCCCGGAGGTCGACACCGTCTTCGATTGGTCCGGTGAGCTCGGCCTGGTCCGAGCCGTGGAGAAGTGCAACGGGGCGGGGGTGTGCCGAAAACGCGCCGAGGCCGGCGGCACGATGTGCCCGAGCTATATGGCCACTCTCGACGAGAAGGACTCCACCCGCGGCCGCGCCAACGTCTTTCGCCAGGCGCTGCACAGCCCCGACCCGCGCGCGGCCTTTCGCAGCCAGGAGCTTCACGACGCGCTCGACCTGTGTCTATCCTGCAAGGGATGCAAATCGGAGTGCCCGGCCAACGTCGACATGGCGCGCATGAAGGCCGAATTCACCCAACAATATTACGATAAAAAGGGTACGCCGCTGTCGGCGCTGGTCTTCGGTCACTACAGAGAGCTCAGCCGTCTGGCGTCGATCGTGCCGTGGCTGGCCAATTTCATGATGAGCTTCGTGCTCACCCGCTGGCTGATGCGGCTGACGCTCAAGATTGCCAAGCAGCGCCAGCTGCCAAAATACGCCTCCAGGCGCTTCACAAAGCATTTCGCCGAGTATCGCAAGGGTACTCCCGCCCCCCAGTCCGCAGAAGCCGTTTGGCTGTATGTGGACCCCTTCTGCGAGTATGCAGAGCCGGAGGTCGCCATGGCCGCGGTGCGCGTGCTCGAGGCGGCCGGCTACCGGGTGGACGTGCTGCCCATCGAGGACGACGGGCGCACGCTGCTCTCCAAGGGACTTGTGCGCGACGCGCGTGAGCTCACCGAGGACAATATGCGCCGGCTCGAGCCGCTCTTCGCCGAGCATCCGGACCGAAAGATCGTCGGCCTGGAGCCGAGCGCGTTGCTGACCTTCCGCGACGAGTCACGCGATCTGGTCGACGCTTCGCTAAAATCAGTGGCCGACGACTGCGCCGAGCGCGCCATGCTCCTCGAGGAATTCGTCGCCGACGCGGCCGATCGAGGCGGCTTCGAGGGCGTTTTCGCCACCGGCGAGCGCACCCCGGTGATGTTGCACGGCCATTGCCACCAAAAGGCCATCGTCGGCGTCGAGCCCACCGAGCAGGCGCTCGCCCACGCCGGCTACGACGTCGAGACCATCCCCAGCGGCTGCTGCGGCATGGCCGGATCGTTTGGCTACGAGGCCGCCCACTACGATTTGTCGATGGAGATCGGCGAGTTGGTGTTGTTCCCGGCGGTGCGCGACGCCGACGAGGATCGGCTGATCTGTGCGCCGGGGACTTCTTGTAGGCATCAGATCCACGACGGGGCGCAAAGGGATGCGGTGCATCCGGCGATCTTGTTGGAGAGGGCGTTGAGGTAGGTCGGGCTTCGGTGGAGGTGGTTGGTTTATGCGGTGCCCCTCCGCCTCGCTATGCTCGGCACCTCCCCATGGCGGCTAAACGCCGCCATGGGGAGGAACTTTCGGTGTGATCGCGCAGTGGTCGGTTGTTGTT
>CAYLTX010000129.1:0-19125 GCA_964386725.1 uncultured Bradymonadales bacterium
TCCCCCCCCTGCCGTGATCGCTGATTCGGATCGAGTGGGCGAGGCGCGGGGGGCTATCATTCCGCCACAACAACCCGAGCGGGTGATTGGGCGGTATAATTCTCCCCTTTTAGGGGAGATGCCGAGCGAAGCGAGGCAGTGGGGTTCCTCGGAAAACTACCACCCCACAAAATGCCTCCTCAAAAACCCAAACCCAGCCAAACACACCATCACCAACGCAACTCCACCCGGCGTCGGCCCACCCCCAGAACTACACCCACATCCATCGTCTTCAACTCCGGGCATCATCGTATCCGGAGCGTCGGGCTCCTCGCCGGCGTCGCCCGTATCGGCCACGCCCGCATCCACGCCGGCATCAGGACCGGCGTCCTCGCCGCCGACGCCCGGAGGGTCGACCTCGGGGACTTCGACCTGGGGGAGGAAGTCGTCGTAGGCGTCGAAGCGCTCGGGGTGGTGGTAGGCGGCGGCGGTCAGGTAGACCAGGGTCATCGACCACAGGTGCGGGGTGGATACGCCGTTGACCCAGCCGTCATCCCACTCGCCGTCGTCGTCGGTGTCCAGCGCGGAGTAATGCTCGCCGAGGGTGAAGGTGTTGGGGTTGGCGACCTCGGTGGCCAGCCGCTCGGCGATCTCGTAGGCCTCGTCGCGTTCGTCGCCGTCGGGCAGGGCGAGGGCGGCGCTGATGGCGACCTTGGTGGCGTATTGGCCGCCGGGGGACTCGCCGCTGACGTCGGCGAGGTGCTTGTCGAGGCCGCTCGAGATCTGGGGGGTGATGCGCTCGTCGCCGTGGGGGAACATGTGGGTCGGCCAGATGAGCCAGTGCGGTGAGCCGGCGCCGGGCTCGTCGGGGTCGGGGTGGCCGCGGAAGCCCTCGCCCTCGACGTACATATATTTGATGGTCGCCTGTTTGAGCTCGCCTGCGCGGTGCAGCCACTTGTCGGCCAGGTCGTCCTTGTCGAGGTATTTGGCCAGTCGGGCGGCCGAGACCAGCGCGCCGTAGGTGGTCGAGGAGCCCTGCAGGCCCTGGGTGAACGCGGCGTGGTCGTCCTCGTTGGCCCACCAATTGAGCCCGGTCTCCGGGTCGCGCCAATAATGTAGCCATTCGGCGGCTCGCTCGATGGTCGGCCAAGCCTCGGCGATATAATCCTCGCGGGCCTGACCGTCGAGATGGCCGACGTGGTAGACGTAGGCCCACACCAACAGCGCCGTATTGTCGATCTCGAGGCGGATATTTCCGCCGGTCATGCCGTCGGCGTAGTAGTTCATCTCCCAGGAATCCGGCGGGTAGCTGTTCTGGGCCGGGTCGTCGGGCCAGCCGGGCACGTCCTCGTTGAGCAGCGGCACCGGCGAACTCTTGGTGTCTCGGATGGTGCTCGAATAAAACTCCATGCGTTGGCTGACCAGATCGTGTTGGCCGGCCAGGTCCAGCGCGATGTTGAAGAAGGCGCCGTCGCGCGGCCAGTCGAGCTGGTAGCTGGGCTGACGGCTGACCGAGGCGACGATGGCGCCGGTTTGGCGGTCGGTGCCCACGCGCAGGTTCAAGAAGGTGCGCTTCATGAATTGGCGCATGCGGCCGGTGATCTCGGCGGGGATCCACAGGCCGTCGATGAAGCTCTGGTCGGCGTCGACGATGTCCTGCTGGACGGTGTCGATGTCCTGGCTGCGCACCCAGTCGAGCTCGGCGTTGGCCTCGGCGGCGGTGGCGCCAAAGGCCAGCACGAGGGTCGCGTCGGCCCGGTCGGCCTCGAAGTCGAGCGGAAATTTGATCGCCGCGTTGACCTGCGCGCCGGCCAGGCGATCGCCGCTGAGCTCGCCGTCCTGGGCGTCGCTAAAGGCATCTTCGGCGGTATATTGCCACTCGTTTTCGTCGCGAGGATCTTGGACCGGATCGAAGGTGCCGCAGCGCACGTTGTCGGCCATCTCCGGGGGCGCCGGCAGGCTCTTGTCCGGGAAGCGCTCGCGCAGCGTCTGTACGTTGTCGGCCAACTCGTCGATGACCGCGCAGGTGTCGGTGGTGTCCTCGCCGATCTGGAACTCGACCGGTGATGGCAGCGAGCTGACCGCGATATAGACGCCTTCTGCGTAGTGGTCGTCGAGGTCGGCGGCGAGCTGGTCGATCTGGGCGGTGTCGGGCGTGGCGGCCTCGAGCAGCTTACCGAGCGGTCCGAAGTCGCGCTCGAGGGGCTGCAAGATCGCGGCGAGCCCGGAGGCGATGCCGGTGTCGCTGGGGTGGAAATGCATCACCGCGTCTTCGGTTTGCTGCCAGACGGCCAAAAAGTCGTTTTTGTGGTCGATGAGCGCGTCGAGCAGCGGGACCTGCGGGATCTTCGACAGGTTGGGCGAGAGGTTCGAATAGGCCAAGATCGAGGCCGACTCCACCGGGCTGGTGGCGTCGCGCTCGACCAAAAAGCGGCGCAGGAAGACGTCGTGCTCGTAGGGCACCATATCGAGCTGGCGCACGGTGATGCCCAGGTCATCATTGACGAAGCGCGTCTCGATGATGCCGACGTCCTCGGCCAAAAACTTTGCCTCGATATCCCAGTCCGCGTCGCGGAAGAAGCTGGTCTCCAACTCGGTCTGACCCTCACGCACGAAGGTCAGACCCGCGAAGGCGCCCATGGACTCGGTGGCGCCAAAGCGTGGCCGCTGGCGGGCGTCCGGGGCGTTGGTCGTCATATAGTGCATGTGGTCGAAATACGACGGCGACGGCCACGAGATCATCGTCAGATCCCCTTCCTTGGAGACCCCGGCGGTCAGCCCGCTGTTGCCCACGGTCGTTTCGATATTAGTGGCGCCCAGCCCCAGCTCGATAAACGGCGGCTCGTAGGGCAGGTCCTCGGCGCTCACCGGGCTCGCGGCGAGCAGGGAGAGCCCGCAGATGAATAAGCCAATCGAAAGAATTCCGGAGAGTCTGCGCATGGTCGCCCTCGTTTAAGTTAGTGTTTGCTAACATGTGCTAGTTGTGCCGGATTTTTCCCGTTCTTGCAAGTGAGGTGTCGAGTGGGTCGTAAGGCTCTGGCGGGTTGTATTCGCGGGGCTTGTACTTAGTTATTGGGGGTGAACTATGCGTAGAAGGTCGACGATCGATCACGTCTGGGATCACCGGGCGACGGGATTCATTTCCAAAACGGGGAGCACAAAATGGATTTTTTCGGAAAGCATCAATACAAGGAGTTGCTCGGGGCTCAGGACGGGCCGGCGGTGTCGATCTTCGTCAATATCGACCGCCAGAATAATAAGGGCAAAAACAATCAGTTGGCCTTCCGAAACCAGGTCGAGCGTGCGCGTAAGATGCTGGAGGAGCGCTATCCGGACGAGGAGTTCAAGCCGGTGGCCGAGATGATGCAGGGCTTGCTCGACGACGAGCCGTTCTGGGGTGACCAGTCCAAAGGCGTGGCCGCGTTCTTCTCGCCGAAGATGGAGCGCATCTATCGGATGCGCAGCGAGATGCCCAACGAGGCGGTGGTCGCCGAGACCTTCCACACTCGCCCGATGTTGCGGCCGATGCTCCAGCCGGAGCGTTATTGGGTGTTGGTGCTCGACCGCAAGCATACCAAACTCTACGAGGCCACCGAGGACCACATCGGCCAGGTCTCCATGGGCGATATCCCGACCAATATCGACGACGCGCTCCAGCTCGACTTTGCCTCGCAGCGCTCCCGCGAGCGCGAGCAGGGGGCGGCCAATCCTCAAGGAGCCCCGAGTGGCATTTCGGGCTCGAAGCCGGCGTTCCACAGCCAGAACAACGAGCGCGATCTCAGCCCTCGCTACCTCAAGGAATTCTCACGCATCATCGACAAGGGAATGCGCGAGTTGCTCGAGAATGCCTCGGGTCCGGTGATTTTGGCTGCCCCCGAGAAGCTCCAGGCCCATTATCGACAGCAGAGCAAGTTGCCCAATCTGGCCGATGAGGGCCTCCAGCAGAGCCTGGTTCACCTCAGCCCCGCCAAGATTCACGAAAAGACCTGGCCGCTGGCTCAGAAGGCAGTCCACAAGAAGCTCGATGAGCTCCTCGAGCTGTGGGAGAAGGAATACGGCTTCGGCAAGGGCGAGACCGATCTCCAGCAGATCGCCCGGCGCACACTGATGAGTCAGGTGCGTTATCTGCTCATCGAAGACGGCCGGCATATCTGGGGCGAGCTCGACCGCGAGGAAGGTGCGGTGAGCATAGACGCCGAGGGGCTCGAAGCTCCGGGGCCGGACAAGGTCGATCTGCTCGATGAGCTCGCCGAATTTGTGATCGAGAATGGAGGAGAGGCGTTTGTTTTGCCCACCGAACGGATGCCGTCGACGAGCGGGGCCGCCGCCATTCTTCGCGGCTCGGGTAAGGCCGGAGGCCCCGGTACCTAAACTCGATTTTGTCGACAATAGCCAACAAGTAGGCCCGCCGGAACCCCCGGCGGGCCTTTTTAATGCACGCAATACACCGGCGAGAATGCTACAGATGACGCGAAAATTGCGCCTTGATTTTGGTAGAATCCCCTCTTTTAGACGTAGAATGGCGTGTTTGATTTTGCGGCTGAATCACCGTTCAGAGGCTGTCTCGCGGGGATATTCCCTCGGAATAAAACTAATTGTTTGCTTTTGATTCAGTATTGATGCACTATACTCCCGGCCTGAAGCCACTAATCAAAAATCGTCTGATCCGTATTCGCTGGCTCATTCCGACAGACCAACCCGAGCGAGCGGCGGAGATGCAGTAGATGACACTGAGAGAATCAGACCAGTCCAGGGGTGCGGCACATCGAGTGCGGCACCCCTTTTTTATGCAAAAAAGCTGAGCAGGATGAGTGCGCACCAACCGCCCCCACGAGCGCCGCGACAGCGTCGCTGAGTGTGCCCCGGAGTTCGGGAGTGCTCCGAGGTCGGCGGCCATGATGTTCGAAGGGTTACGACGTAAGGGAGTAAACGCCATGAAGAGGTTATTCGTGAACTTGCAACTCAAGCAGCTGTTGGTGGGCGCTATCGCCATCGCTGCGCTTCTGCTCGTAGGCTGCGGCGACGACGACCCATGCGCCGACGTCAGCTGCGACTTCGGTACGTGTGATTCGACGAGCGGACAGTGCACCAACCTGGATCAATGCCAGTTCAGTGGGGACTGCATCCCGGGCTACGAGTGTGGCACCGACGGGATGTGCAATCCGCTTCAAGAATGCCTCGACTCGGACGACTGCAGCACGGGCGTTTGTAGCGGCGGCGCCTGTGTGAACCCGTCGAGTTGCGAGACCAACGATGATTGCCAGGCGCGCACCTTCTGCGGCCCCGGCGGCACCTGTGAGCCGGATCCCTGCAACGACACCACCTGTGCGCGGGGCGTATGCGAGCGCGGCACCGATAATTGCGTCTCCGCCGACGCCTGCACCACCGAGACCGAACAATTCGATTGTGTGGGCGGCGAGCGCTGTGCCGAAGGCGAGTGCAAGCCGGCCGACACCTTTTGTGAAGACATCGAATGTGAGCGTGGCGAATGCAGCTACGAAGCCGGTGGATGCGGCAACGCCGACGATTGTGACGGCGACGACCAAGCATGCCTCGACGGGTATTTCTGCAACGGCGAAGACCGCTGCCGCCCGGATCTGTGCGAGCGAGGCGACGTCGATTGTGGAGACAACGGCGTATGCGTGCCCGCCAGCGGCGAGTGTCAGAACGCCGAGAACTGCACCACCGAAGACGATTGCATGGCCAACCACGTATGCGTGGAAGGCAGCTGCCGACTCAACGCGGTGGCTTGCGGCGAAGCTGGCGGCGACGGCGGCTGCAGCGGCAACCAGACCTGCGAATATGACGACGACGAGCTGAGCGCGACCTGCGTCGAGCCCGTCCCCTGTGAGACCTCCTTTGATTGCACCGGCGACCGCCAGTGCGGCGGCGCGTATTGCTTCGAGCCGGCGGCCTGCAGCGACGACGTCTACGAGCCCAATGACAGCACTGGCGACGCCACCGACTTCGAAGTTTATGCCCCCCGCAACACGCTCAGTGGCTCGTTGTGCTCCTCGGACGTCGACGTGTACAGCTTCCGCAGCGCGCGGCTCAACGAGGACTTCTACGATGGCACGCTGGTCGTCGAGCTCGACGTCCCGAAGCGCCATCACGGATTGGGCCAGCTGACCGTCAAGCTGATCGGGCCCAACGGCGGTGAGAACACCGCCTCGACCGGCGCCATGGGCGCTGACGGCACTGCCCGCATCGAGATGCGCCACCGCGCAGGCGACGTGGGCGAGTACTTCGTCGAGATCACCGGTGAAGACGATCTTCGCGACAGTGGCGTGCGCTACGACCTCTCGGTCAACCTGGTTCCGAGTGAGACCCTCGGCGCGTGCAACGACGCCGAGACGATCAGCATCGGCCAGCGCGTCTCCGGGACCACCACCGACGCGCCGAGCAGCTTCCTGGGCTCGAGCTGCACGACCGCCGGCAATCTCTCCACGGAGATGATCTACGCCCTCGAGATCGACGAGCCCCAGGAAGTGACCTTCCGGCTGACCCCGCAGCTGAGCACCACCGACCTGTCGATGAGCGTGCGCGGCAGCTGCCTGCAGCCGGCCAGCGAGACCGAATGCGTCGATGAAACCGAGGAGGGAGAAGACGAGACGCTCACCGCCCATATGGGCCAGGGCACCCACTACGTGGTTATTCAGGCGCCTGACGAGGCCGAAGGGGGGGCGTTTACCCTGGAGACCGAGAGCATCTCGACCAAATGCGTGCCCGGCGAAGCCCAATGTGTCGATCTGGACACCTCCCAGGTCTGCGCCAGCGATGGCGGACGCTTCCGCCAGAGCGATTGTGGCGGCGGCTGCGACGTGTCCACCGGCTTCTGTGACATGCCCGGTGATGTCTGCGTCGACGCGCCCGGCGTCGACGACGACTTCTCCGAAGCCTACGACCTGGCCCAGGTCCAAGACGACTACGAGCTGAGCGCCGACGGATGCCTCGACGACGGCGAAGCCCTCACCGGCGGGCCCGACAAGGCTTACCGCATCGATCTACCGGCTCAGACCGGCTTTTATGCCTCCGCCGACTTCGAATTCGACGCCATCGGCGCGATGTACCTGGTGGGCGATTGCGGAGACACCGAGGCCACCTGCGAGGCGGCCACCCGCGTGACCGGCGCCGACGACCGCCTGCGCTACTCGAATACCACCGACCAAGAGGAGACGCTTTATCTGGTCGTCGACACCGCCGCCGAGCAACGCCTCGGCCGCACCGGGGTCGACATCGTCTTCCAGGACGTCATCTGCGAGCCCGACGCCCTGCGCTGCGACACCGACGAGAGTCGAGTCGTCGAGCGCTGCGACGAATACGCCACCGAATACGTGGTCGACGATTTCTGCGGCGGCTTTGGATGCGACAACGTCGAATGTCAGCGTCCGTTGACCTGCGACGACGCCTACGACGCCACCGCGGATGCCTCGCGCACGGGCGGATTCACCTACAAGATCGAGCCGGATGAGTTCGACGACAATCACAACTCGAGCGCCTGTGGCCTCTCCGACTCCGACGTCAGCGGCGCCGAGGGCTACCTGAAGGTCGACTTGCTCGAAGACGAGATCCTGGTCGCCGGCCTCACCGCGGCCGATTCCGACGATACCCCGGCGCTGATCATGACCACCGACTGCGCCGACCCGGACAACGGCTGTCTGGCCGGCGAGACCGGCCAGGATGCCTCTCGAGTCATCCATGTGGCCGACTCCGACCAGACCGTCTGGCTGCTCGCCGACAGCGACTCCAGCTCCGGCGACGCGTTCACCCTCGACGTCTCGATTCGAAATATCGAGTGCGACCCGGATGCCAGCACGGATCAGTGCGGCGACTACCTTAACTGCATCGAGCCGGGCATCTGCGTGGAGCCCTCGGGCAACACCTGTGAAGAGGCGATCAACGTCACCGCCGACGCCATGCTGCCCGGTGGCACAACCCGTACGGTGCCGGCCAGCGTCAACACCCGCGAAATTGAAACTTATTGCGGCATGTCCAGCGACGAAACCGAAGGCGAGGACACCGTCTATGCCGTCCAGTTGTCGGCCGGGCAGACCGTCACCGCGGTCGTCCAAGTCAACGGGGCTGCCGATCCGGCCGTGGCGATCGTCGGGGACTGTACGGATCTGGCCAATACGTGCCTGGACTCGAACACTCAATCCTCGGACGCCACGGCGACCTACACGGCGACGTCGAACGAGACGGTCTACGTCATCTCCGATCACGGCTTTATGTACAGCGACTACGACGTCACGACGACCATCGAGATCAACTGACCTTCCGAGTCGCATCCGGGCTGCGCGTCGCGCTGCGCAGCCCGGAGCGTCGAAGCTGGGCGGCCAGATTTTTTGAAGTACTTAGACGAATAGGGAGTAAGAGCCATGAAGAGGTTTTTGGTGAAATTGCAACTCAAAGAGCTGTTGGTCGGCTTGGCCACTATCGGCTTGCTCGTCATGAGCGGTTGCGGGGGCGACGACGATAAGTGCGCCGGCGTGACCTGCGATTTTGGCGCGTGTGAATCCTCGAGCGGACAGTGCATCAATCCGGACGAATGCCGCACTGACGATCAGTGCCTGCCCGGATACGAGTGCGGCTCCGATTATGCTTGTGCTCCCGTGGACACCTGCGAGTCGGACACCGACTGCGACGTGGGAGTCTGCTCCGACGGCGCGTGCGTCAACCCGTCGAGCTGCGAGTCCAACGACGACTGCCTCGACAGCACCTGGTGCGACGACGGCACCTGTCGTGCCGACCCCTGCAATGACATCAACTGCGCTCGCGGCACCTGCGAGCCGGGCACCGATCGTTGCGTGTCCGCCGATAGTTGCACCTCCGAGACCGAGCGCATCGACTGCGTGGCCGGAGAGCGCTGCGCCGAGGGCGTATGCAAAGGCGCCGAGGGCTTCTGCGACGACATCCAATGCGAACGAGGCACATGCAGCTACGAGTCGGGTGGATGCGGCAACGCCGCCGATTGTGACGGCGACGATTCGGTGTGTCTGGAAGGCTTCTTCTGCGACGGCGACGACCGCTGCCAGCCGGATCTATGCGTCCAAAACGACGTCGATTGCGCCGATGACGGCGTCTGTGAGCAGGTCAGCGGGCTGTGCCAAAACGCCGAGCCGTGCGCCTCGAATGACGAGTGCAATGCCGGCCACCTATGTGTCGAGGGCACCTGCCGGCTCGACGAGGTGGCCTGCGGCGACGCCACCGGCGACGGTGGTTGTAGCGGAAGCAAGACCTGCGAGTACGACGCCGACAACCTCGAGGCCAACTGCCAGGAGCCCGACGAGTGCGACACCTCCCTGGACTGCAACGAAGGCCGCCAATGCGGCGGCTTGACCTGCCTGCCGATGGCGAGCTGCCAAGCGGACTTCTTCGAGCCCAACGACTCGGCGGCCGAGGCCACCGACTTCCTTTCGGTCGCCAGCGCCAATAGCGTCGACGCCTCGGTATGCAGCACCGACACCGATGTCTTCGCCCTGAATACTGCCGATATGGCCGGCGACATCGAGGGCGGCACGATGGTCTTCGAGGTCAACGTCAAGCCCCGTGACATCGGACTCGGCCAGATCGAATTGGTCGTCACCGACGCCGACGGCACCGAGTTGAGCACGACTACCGGCGCGTTGGGCGCCGACGGACATGCACGTATCGAGCAGGGGCTCGACGGCGACACCGAATATACCATCGAGGTGCGCGCCGACGACGATATGAGCGACGCCGGCGTGCGCTACACCTTGTCGGCCAACCGACTTCCCGAGGACACCTTGAGCGCCTGCGAGACGGCCGTGCCGATCGCGGTCAACCAGCGCGTCTCGGGCAATACCAAAGAATCCGAAAGCACCAGTCTGAGCGCGTCTTGCTCGGGCCCGGACGCCGGCGCCGAGCAGCTCTTCGAGCTGGACATCGACGCGCCTCAAGAGGTGACCGTGAATCTGGCGGCCCAGGAGTCTGCGGCGAATCTGTCGGTGAGTATTCGCGAGCGTTGCGAGCAGGGAGCCAGTGAGCTGGCCTGCGCCGACGCCGCCAGCGCCGGCGGCTCCGAGACGTTGAGCACGATGCTCGACGCCGGCAGCTACTTCATCGTCGTCGAGGCGGCCGGAGACGGCACCGGCGGCAGCTTCGAGATGGACGTCAGCTCGGTGTATACCGCTTGCGTCCCCTCGTCCGACCACTGCGTCGACGCCGACGTCGCCAACGTCTGTAACCACGACGGCGGTCGCTACCTGACGGTCAACTGTGAGAACGGATGTGATCCGTCGACCGGCCGCTGCTTCCCGCCCCAGGGAGACACCTGCTTCGACGCCGAGACCATCGACGACGATACCTCCATCGAATTCGAGCTCGTCGAGCTCAACGACGAATACGACGCCAGCTCGGCGATCTGCGAGAGCGGTTCGGCTCAAACCACCAGCGGCCCCGACCAGACCTTCGAGATCGAACTCGCCGCCCAGACCTCCTTTACCGCGACGACCACCTTCGCCAACGAAGTCCAGGGCTCGATGTACGTAGTCGAGGACTGCACCGACGTGAGCGATACCTGCCTGGTTGGTGCTGACGGAACCCGCGAGGACTCCTCCGAGGAGACCCTGACCTATTCCAACCACACCGACGACACGGTGAGCGTCTTCTTGATCATCGACACCGCCGAGGCGCAGGACTTCGCGACCGCCCAGCTCGACGTCGTCTTCGAAGACGTCATCTGCGCGCCGCAAGCTCGCCGCTGCCACCCCAACGACGCCCAGGTTGCTCAGGAATGCAACGCCTACGGCACCGCCCGCTTCACCTACGACGAATGTGGCGGCTGGGGTTGCGCCAGCGGTGCTTGCACCCGCCCCGACACCTGCAATGACGCGCTGGATGTGACCACCGGGGCGCGACAGGACGGCGGAGCCGACTTCACCATCAACTGGGACAGCTTCACCAACGCCCATGAGACCGATGAGGTGTGCGAAGACATCGATGATTACGACGTCGACGGCAGCGACGCTTTCTTCCGTGTCGATATGAACGCCGGCGACGTATTGGATGCATCGCTCGACCAAAATGATAGCGATTATGACCCCGCGCTCCTCCTGACCACCGACTGTACGGTGCCCGACGGCGACGCTTGTCTGGTCACCGACGAGACCTTCAGCGGCGCCGCCGAGCTCACTTATAAGAGCGACATCGATCAGACCGTATATCTCATCGCCGACAGCGACGACTACGGCACGCTCAGTGACTTCACCTTGAACGTGGAGTTGCGCCCCGAGGTCTGTGACGCGGCCACCTTCGCGCCCAACTGCGCCGACTCCACCTATATGGAGTATTGCAGCCAGCTGGGCGTGGTCGAGACCGTCGAATGCGACGGCGGATGCGCCAATAACGAGTGCGCCACCCCCGGCGGCCAGGTTTGTACGGACCCCATCCCGCTGGTCGACGGCGACTCCGACCTGCAGACCTTCACCGGCATTCAGCAGACGGCGCCGGTCGAAGGCACCGTCGGCAGTTGCGACTTCGGGTCCAACGCCGTCATCGAGAGCGCCGAGCACATCTACTCGCTCGACCTTCAGGCCGAGGATATCCTGACCATCAATTATCAGTCGGGCGTCATCGACAGCTCGACCGGCCAGGGCATCATCTACTTGATGGAAGATTGCGGTGATATGACCAGCTGCATCCAGAACAGCGGCTGGCTCGACGCCACCGGTGACACCTTCACCTACGAGGCCGACACCACCGGCACCGTCTATATGGCGGTGGGCCGATATGGCGGCAGCAGCAGCAGCTACGACTACCGCCTCGACGTGGACATTCTGCGCTCCGACTGCGACTCGAGCGTCGACACCACTCAATGCGCCGACTCGACCACCTTGGAGTTCTGCGACCCGGAATTCGACCTGTGGACCGAGGTCGATTGTGACGGAGGATGCTCCAACGGCGCCTGCGGCGAGCCCAACGGCCAGCTGTGCTCGGAGGCCATCCCCATGGGTGATAACGACTCGCATATCTCGGACTTCAGCGGGGTGACCTACCGAACCACGGGCACCGGCACCGTCGGCATGTGCGACTTCACCTCCGACAACGAGTCCGACAGCGCTGACCATTACTACGCCATCGACCTGCTCGACGGGGAGCTCTTGCGCGTCGACTACACCAGCGGCGTGCTCGGCGACTCGACCACCCAGGGCGTCATGTACCTTCACGACGACTGCGGAGACGTGGACAGCTGCCTGGCCAACGGTGGTCGCTACGAGTCCGGCGATAGCTTCGAGTATGTCGCCGACGCCGACGGGACCTATTACCTGGTCGTGTCGCGCAACGCCGGTACGTCATCGAGCTACGACTACCGTATCCGCACCTACGTCGACACCTATTGCGACCCGAGCACCACCTCGGCGTCCTGCAATGTCGACGGAGACGTCGAATACTGCACCTCCGACAGCACCCTGGAGACCTACGATTGTGGCGGCGGTGGTTGCACCGACGCGACCTGCGATGACGAGCAGGCGAATTCGTGCTTCGACCGCCAAGACATCACCGCCGACGCCTCTCAGACCGACGGCACGTCCATTCAGATCGATTGGAGCAACTATACCAACGACCTCAGTGGCGACGTGTGTGGACTTTCCAGCTCCGAGATCGACGGGCAAGACGCCTTCTACGAGGTGCAGATGCAGGCCGGCGACGTACTCTTCGCCAGCCTCGACGGCGACAGCAGCGGGGACGACCCGGCGCTGCTGCTGACCGATGATTGTCGGGCGCCCGAAGGCGATACCTGCCTGGGGGCCCAGTCCGACGCTAACACCGCCGAGATCACCTACGTCGCCGACACCGACAAGACCGTGTACTTGGTCGCCGACAACGACAACGCCGCTGGTTCCAGCGGTACGTTCACGCTGAGCGCCGAGCTGGTCCCCAACGAATGCGACCCCGACACGGCCGCCAACCAATGCGCCGACGCCGACACGCTCGAGTTCTGCAATGAACTCGGTCTGTGGGAATCGTATAGCTGCGACGGTGGCTGCAGCAGCGGCGAATGCGGTTCGCCGCGCGGCAAGGCCTGCTTCGACGCGATTCCGGTCGCCGACGGCCAGACGGTCAGCTTCGACTACACCGGCGGAAACGTCTTCGACCCCTATGCCACCGGCGAAGACGGCACCTGCGACTTCACGTCGTATTATGACACCGAGGGCCACGACCGCGTCTTCGCTATCGACCTGCTCGACGGGCAGACACTAGACGTCTCCTATTCCGGCGGCTCCTACGCGACGATGATGTATATCCTGACCGAATGCAGCGACACCTCGAGCTGCGTGGACAGGACGAGCTACAGCAGTTCGAGCGGCTCGCTGACCTATGACGCGACCCGGGATGGCACGGTGTACGTGGTCATCGATCGCACGACCTCGGCGGAGTACTCCTACGACTTCGATCTGACGGTCGATATCCAGTGATGGGGTGACTCAGCCCGTAAGACCGTCCCACCCGCAACAGGGGTGGGCGGTCTTAGCGGTGGCGCCACGTCCACCCTCAAAGAACCACAGAGAGCGCATGTTGTACGCTAACCAAAACTCGAACCTGATTCCGACGCGCCTCGAAGATGAGGCGCATCACGATAAACAGCGGCGCGGCCACCAAGTTGGGCGCGCCTGTTGTGGCGCATTGATGCCGCAGCAAAGGACGGTGAGGTCGTGCTCACGGACACGTCGTGTTCGTGCGGGTCGACCGGATGTTGTTCAGTCTTTGATGTCTAAGGGAGCCAAGCGATGAATAGGTCGATGATTTACCCCAAACTCAGGCAGATGTTGGTCGCCGCGGCGGCTATCGCCGCGCTCGCCCTCACCGGTTGCGGCGACGAAGACCTGTGCGCCGACGTCACCTGCGACTTCGGTACATGCGAGGCGGCCACCGGCCAATGCGCCAACCCCGACCAGTGCCGCGTCGACACCGATTGTGTGCCCGGCTATGAATGCGGCAGCGACTACGCCTGCGAAGCGGTCGACGCGTGTACATCCGACGAGGAGTGCGACGCCGGAATTTGCTCAGAGGGCGCCTGCGTCAATCCGTCGAGCTGCGAGGAGGACGGCGATTGTCTGGCTCGCACGTTCTGCGGGCCCGACAACACCTGTGAGCCGGATCCCTGCAACGACGTGACCTGTCAGCGCGGCACGTGCGAGCGCGGCACCGACAATTGTGTGTCGGCCGACACTTGCACCGTCGCCACTGAGATCGCCGATTGCATCGCCGGCGAGAAATGCGCCGACGGGACCTGCCAGGACGAAGAAGAGTTCTGCGAGGCGCTCGACTGCGAGCGCGGTGAATGCAGCTTCCAGGAAGGTGCCTGCGTCAACGCTCCCGATTGCGACGGCTCCGACGACAACTGCACCGAAGGCTTCTTCTGCAACGACCAAGACCAATGCCAGGCCGACCTATGCGCCCAAAATGAAGTCAAGTGTGAGCAGGGCGGCGAATGCGTGCCCACCAGCGGCCGCTGCGAGAACGCGAGCACCTGTACCGAGGACTCCGATTGCTTGGCCGACCACATCTGCCTAGACGACGCCTGCCGACTGGCCGACGTCGCCTGCGGCACGGCCGACGGCGACGGCGGTTGCCCCGGCAACCAGGAGTGCGTCGTCGAGGACGGCGACGCCACCTGTCAGGAGGCGGCGACTTGCGAGACCTCCGTGGACTGCGTCGACGGCCGTCAGTGCGGCGGCCAGACCTGCCTAGACGAGCTCAGCTGCCGGGCCGACCGCTTCGAGCCCAACGATAGCTCCGAGCAAGCCACTTCCTTCATCGATGCCACCGGCGACCAGACGCTGGCCGCCTCGCTGTGCATCGGCGACACCGATATCTACACGTTTGCCGCCGACGACCTGGCCGGTGACCTCGTGCGCGGCACCATCGCCGTGGAGATCAACGTCCCCGCTCGCGACCGAGGCCTGGGCCAGCTCGAGCTGACTCTGACCGACCCGCAAGGCAACACCCGCACCGCCTCGACCGGCGCGATGGGTGCCGAGGGCTACGCCCGCATCGACCAAGATGTCCAGCTCGCCACCGAGGGTGATTATACCGTCGAGGTCAGCTCCACCGACGATATGACCGAGGCGGGCGTCAACTACTCGCTGTCGATCAACCGTTTGCCCGCCGAGACCATCGACGCCTGTGACAATGCGCTGCCCATGCGCGTCAACCAGCGCCTGTCCGGCGACACGCGAAACGCCCAGAGCACCCACCTTGGCTCGAGCTGCACGAGCGAATTCAACGAATCTGCCGAGGTCGTCTACGCCCTCGAGCTCGACGAGCCCCAAGAGGTCACCGTCAGCCTGAACCCGCAGACCGCCGGGGCGAACTTCTCGATGAGCCTGCGCGGCGAATGCATGCAAGGGTCCACCGAGAGCGTCTGCGTAAACGAAACAGGCGAGGACCAGGTAGAAACGCTGACCGCGCTGCTCGGCGAGGGCACCCACTTCGTCATTGTCCAGGCCGCCGACGGCCAGCCGGGAGGAGCCTTCGACCTGGAGGTCGAGAGCACCCGGACCACCTGCGCGCCCGGCGATGATTATTGCTCGGCCGCAGACGAAGCCGCGGTGTGCTCGACCGACGGCGGACGGTTCGTCAGCGTCTCTTGCGAGGCCTCGTGTAACCCGTCGACCGGTAAGTGCCAGGCGCCCGAGGGCGACGAATGCTTCGACGCGCCGGTCATCGATGCCGACACCACCGTCGAAGTCGACCTCCTGCAGGTCAACGACGACTATTCGCTGCCCGAGGGCTCCTGCGTCGACGACCACGCCGAGCGAACCACCGGCCCCGACCAGACCTATCGCATCGATCTTCCGGCACAGAAAGCCGTCAGAGCCGAGGTGCAATTCGACGCCGAAGTCGAAGGTTCGCTGTACTTCGTCGAGGACTGCTTGGAGGCATCGTCGAGCTGCCTGAGCGGCGCGGCCAACTCCGATGAGGACAACGCCAGCCACGAGACGGCAAGCTACGCCAACACCAGCGACACCGACTCCAAGACCGTCTACCTGGTCATGGACACCAAGGAGGGCCAGGCATTGTCGACGGCCAACCTCGACGTCAGCTTCCACGACATCAGCTGTGAGCCCGGCGCGCGCCAATGCGACGGCTCGGGCAACGTGGAGATGTGCGACGACTACGGCATCGGCTTCGAGCCCCACGAGAGCTGTGACGACGCCTGTGCAGACGGCTCGTGCCTGCTCGGTGACACCTGCGCCGACGCCATTACGCTGGCCGATGGCGACTCCAGCACCAAGACCTACGACAATATCACCAGCCACATCACCACCGGTACCGGCGAGGTCGGCCAATGTGAATTTACCTCGACGAACCACGGTGACGAACCCGAATATATCTACGAGATCGACCTGCAGGCCAACGAGGTGCTCACCGTCACGATCGATTCGACGACCAGCTCCACCATCGCCTATATCATGGACACCTGCGGCGACGCCGACTCCTGCCTGGTCAATGGAGGCCGCTACGGCACCTCGGGCAACCACGAACTGAGCTATGTGGCCGATCAAGACGGGCCGGTCTATCTGGCCATGTCGCGCAATCTCGGCACCTCGTCGTCGTACGGCTTCACCATCGACATCGACATCAGCCCGCTCGACTGCGTGCCGGATACCGACCAGCCCCGCTGTAAGGACAGCTCGACGCTCGAATATTGCGTCGAGCCGGGGGTTTGGCAGGACTATAGCTGCACCGGCGGCTGCGCCAACGACGAGTGCGGCAGCCCCACCGGCGAGCAGTGCCTCGACGCCATCCCGATGGCAGATGGAGACACTGACGAGCAAACCTACGATGGTGGCAACAACATCGATCCCGAAGCCAGCGGCCAATTCGGCACCTGCACGTTCACTAGCACCCTCGATACCGAGGGCCACGACCGGGTCTACTCCGTCGATCTCCAAGCAGGTGATCTGCTGACGGCGACCTACGGAGACGGAGTGAATACGAGCAATGGCGCTTCGACCAGTACCATCATGTACATCATGGAAGACTGCGGTGACCCGGACTCATGTGTGTCCAACGTCCCGGACTCGGGCGACGAGGGCCAGCTTCAATACCTGGCCGACCAGGACGAGACCGTCTACGTGGTCATGGATCGTATCTACAGTTCCGATCTCACCAGTTATAGCTACCTGCTGGACATCGACATCAGTCAACCCGACTGCGACCCGGACACCCACACGCCGATATGCGACGGCAACGGCGACGTCGAGCTGTGTGAGGGTCTGGGAACGCTGACCACCTACGATTGTCAGGATGGTGGTTGCACCGACGGCATGTGTGACGGCGGCACGGCCGATTATTGCTACGACGCGGCCAATATAACTGCGGCGGCCTCGCAATCGGGCGGCACCAGCATCACCCACGACTGGTCTAACTTCACCGACCAAATGAACGCCGACGAGACCTGCGGGTTGCAGGACTGGGAGATCGACGGCACCGACGCCTATTACGCCATCGACCTGGAGCCGGGCGATATCCTCTATGCGTCGCTATACGGCAACTCCTCCGACGACCCGGCGCTGGTGGTGACCGATGATTGTCACAACCCGGAGAACTCATGTCTGGCCTCCGACGAGGACTCCGACACCGCCGAGATTTTGATGCGCTCCGATACCACCCAGACGGTCTATCTGATCGCTGATACCGACGAATCGAGCGTCTCCGACGACGAGTTCACCCTCGACGTCGAGATCACCAGCGCGGAGTGCGACCCCGCCACGCATACGCCCACTTGTAACGCCGACGACGAGGTCGAGTACTGCGTCGGCCTCGGCGAGCTGGAGACCTACGCCTGTAGCGGTACTTGCTCCAACGGCATGTGCGACGATCGCAACGCCCAGTCCTGCTTCGACGCCGACAATATCACGCTCAGCGCCAAGGGCGGCGGCACGCTGATTCCCATCGAGTGGATCGATTATAGCTACGACAACCAGGCCGCCGCTTGCGGTATCAGCGACAGCGAGATGGCCGGCAGCGATGCCTACTTCGAGCTCGACCTGGAAGCCGGCGACGTCCTCTTCGCCTCACTGGACCAGGCCAACACCTCCGACGACCCGGCGCTGATCCTCACCGACCGTTGTTACGAGCCCGACGGAGCATGCGTCGCGGCTGAGGAGGACTCCTCGCTCGCCGAGATCACCTACGTCGCCGAGCAGGACGAGACGCTGTACCTCATCGCCGACAGCGACGCCGACGACCGTACCGGCGTCATGGGGCTGAACGTCGAGATCGCGCCCAACGAATGCACCACGGGCGTCGATGCACCCCGCTGTGCAGATGTCGTCGCCCTCGAGTACTGCAACGAACTCGGCCTGTGGGAGGAGTTCGATTGCGACGGTGGCTGCAGCAGTGGCGTCTGCGGCGATCCCTCCGCCCAGATTTGTGCAGACGCCGTGGCGCTCGGTGACGGCGATTATGGTGAGAACGTCTTTGACGGCGTCAACTTCATCGACCCGGTCGAAACCGGCGAGACCGGCAGCTGCAACTTCGGCACCTTCGACGGGACCCAGGGCCCGGAGAGCATCTACGCGGTCGATCTCGCCGCCGGCGAGACCATGACCGCTTCCTACGGCGACGACAGCATTTCCTCGGGAGGAACGCCCTCCTCGGCGATCATGTATCTGATGACCGATTGTTACGACACCAATTCCTGTGTCGAGACGACCGGCGAGGGCTCGACTGGATCGCTGACGTATACCGCCTCGCAGGCCGAGACCGTCTATGTGGTCATGGACCGTGACTCCAGCTACTTCTCGGATTACTACGGCGCCAGGGTCGATATCACCATCACGGCCCCATAACCTCATATCCGACCCGCTTGGAGCCCCACCCCTCAACGGGGGTACGTATTTAGCGCCCAGAGTTGATTGAGTAGATCAGCCGGGGCGCTAAATACGTACCCGGATCCACCGGGCGCGACTTTTTTTTTCACGACCATTGAAAATTGTTGGTGTTCACTATTATATACATTTAATGCGCAACGCCCGTTTATTTAGTCGCGTTCTTTATACGCGACGTAATCGGTTCGGGCGCGACGTGATCGGGGGGCTCGTTGTTTTGAGCGCCAACCTCACAAGGGACTCCCGATGGAATGTACGAACTCTCTGCGACCAGCTCGCCACC
>CAYLTX010000130.1:0-18871 GCA_964386725.1 uncultured Bradymonadales bacterium
GAACCCCTGAGAAACCATGTTTGTAGATGAAGCCAAAATCAATATCGAAGCCGGTCGCGGTGGCGACGGGGTCACTGCCTTTCGGCGCGAGAAATACGTCGCGCGCGGCGGCCCCAACGGCGGTGATGGTGGCCAGGGCGGCGATGTGGTGTTCGTGGGAACGACCAACCAGCACACGCTGAGCACCTACCGGCATCAAAAGCGCATCCGCGCCGAAAACGGTGAGCCCGGCGGCAGCAATAATTGCACCGGGGCCGACGGCGAGGACCGAGTGCTGGAGGTGCCCGTCGGCACGCTCGTCTATGACGACGACACCGGCGAGTTGATCGTCGATCTGGTCGAGGAGGGCCAGCGCGTGGTCGTCGCCAAGGGCGGCAAGGGCGGGCTGGGCAACACCCGCTTCAAGTCCTCGACGAACCGAGCCCCCAGAAAATCCACGCCCGGCAAGCCCGGCGAGGAGCGCACGCTGCGCCTGGAGCTCAAGCTCATCGCCGACGTGGGGTTGGTGGGATATCCGTCGGTGGGCAAGTCGACGATCATCTCGACGGTCTCCAGCGCCAAGCCCAAGGTCGCCGCTTATCAATTCACCACCCTCACGCCCAACCTCGGCGTGGTCAGTTGGACGCCGATGGACGAATTTACCATCGCCGACATCCCCGGCCTCATCGAGGGTGCCCACGAGGGCAAGGGATTGGGCATCCAATTCTTGAAGCATATCGAGCGCACCAACCTCATCGTGCACGTCCTCGAGGCCTTCCCCGAGGAGCAGGCCGAGGCGATGGACCGCGACCCGATCAAGGACTTCAAGACCCTGCGAAACGAACTCGAGCGCTACGACGCGCAGCTACTCGATCACCCCGAGATGGTCTGCCTGAACAAGGTCGACCTGCCCCACGTCGCCGCCAAAGCCGACGAGCTGCGCGAGTATTTCGAGGAAGAGCACGGCCTGCCGTTCATCGCCATCTCCGCGGCGACCGGCGAGGGCCTCGACGAATTCAAGAAGATGCTGGGACGCGCCGTCAAAGAAGATACCTTCGAGACGGACGTCAAAGAGTGGTGGGAGGAGTGAAGCGTCCCGGTTGTTGTAGGATCTTCTATTTGAGGCGCCTGTACTACGGCGCGAACTGCAATTTGGGTTAGGTGTTTTGGGGCGCCTCGCCAGACAGAGGGTCTTCTTTGGCCTTTTCGCGCAGCGCCTTTCTGCGCGCGCGGCGTTTTTTGAGCTCGGCGGCCTCTTTCTCGGCGGCCTGTCGGCCCAGAAAATAGCCCGCGAAGATCCCGACCATCAGAATAACCGGGATATAGAAGATATGTGCTGTGGAAAGACCCATGGTTACCTCCCGTGAGAGACCTATGGCCCGGCACTCACGATATTTGCCTATCAGTCGAAGTCTTCGAAGACCTGGTCCATACGCCGCTCGAGGGCGGCGATCTCGGCGTTGAGCTTGCCCTGGCGGCGCAGGCTCATCCAGACAAGCCCGAAGATGAGCCCCCAGAGCACCAGGTAGGCGACGAGCGCGAGCATGCCGCCGGGCAGGGTGCGCTCTTGGCTGGCCAGAGAACTCTCGCCGACCGTGGGCCGCTCGGCTTGCTCAGTCTGCTCGTCGGGTGCTCGCTCGCCGCCGACCCCGTCCTGTGCCCACGCGCTTCCCTGGCCGACCAGGATGGGTCCGGCCAGGATGGCGAGGACGGCGAATACAACCACGAGCAGGCTTCGGAATTTGATCGTCATGAACTTCATGGGTTCGAACTCTCCGTGCGCAAACATCAGTGGCTTTTGCTGCCTGCCACATGGGCGGCGTCCTCGACGTCGAGGTAGAGTCGGTCGATATGCTGCTCGGTCAATCGCAGGCGGACGCGAAGCCACAACAGCACCAAAAACAACCCCAAAAAGGCGAGCATACTCACGCTGAGCGCCAGCTTCATCTCGGGAGCGAGCCCCTCGCCGCCTTCGCGTTCGACGACCGGGTGCAGCCCGCCCCACTTCTTGACGGCGTAGTGAATGATCGGAATGTCGACGAAGGCGATCACGGCGAGCACCGCGGCGATCTTGCGCATCTGCGCGCTCTTTCCGCTAAACGCGCGCAACAACCCGTAGCCTCCGTACAGCAAAAACAGCACGAAGGTCGCGGTCAACTGCGGGTCCCACACCCACGCCTTGCCCCACGCCTTGATGCCCCAAAGGGGGCCGGAGATGAGCACAAAAGCGCAAAATAGCAGCCCGAGCTCGGCGCCGCTGAGCGCGGCCACGTCCCAGGCACGGTGGGGCTTGAGCAGGTAGAGCAGGCTGGCCACGGTGGTCACCGTGAAGCCCGCATACATGATCATGGCGGCGGGCACGTGTACATAAAAGATCTTCTGGACGATCCCCATGCTCGCTTCGACGGGGGCGTAAAAGAAGATCAGATACAGCGAGGCCATCACGGCCACGGCGGTCAGCGCCACCAGCGCCGGAAATATCTTGTCTATGGTTCGGATCATCGTCGTCGACTGCTCGACAAAAGCCACGGGCTACCGCCCGTACTACAAAGGGCCAACCCCTCACGGGCATTCCCGCCAGCGAATATCATAGGTGTTGCGCGCTGAACAACGAAGAACCGACTGCGATCGCTGCCCAATGCCATATTGACACGCCCGCGCGATTGCGTCGGTTCGGGGGCTGCTGTATACTCGCGAAGCGAGACCAGACATATCTGACGAGCGCCGAACGCCCCCTCGAGTGCTCGTTGGCGCCCAATCACAAGACGCTCAAGACGCCGTTGCTATGATCCCGAAGCGAATCTTCGAACAATCGATCCGCCGCTACTTCAAGCCGATCGTGCCCTACCTCGAAGACGACTCCGTCAGTGAAATCATGATCAATGGTCCGGATGATATCTGGATCGAGGTCAGCGGAAAGCTCCAGAAGACCGACGCCACCTTCGACACCGTCGACGACCTGATGGGTGGGGTCAAAAACATCGCCCAATACGTGGGCAAGACCCTCGACGAGCTCAACCCGCGCATGGACGCACGCCTGCCCGACGGCAGCCGCGTGCATGTCGTGCTCCCCCCGTGTGCCCGCAACGGCATTAGCGTGGCGATTCGACGCTTCGGCGAGTTCTCGCTGGATATGGAGAAGCTCATTGGCTACGGCAGCATCACGCCGACGGCGGCCAAATTCATCGACGTCTGCGTCAAGATGAAGCGCAACCTGGTCGTGGCCGGCGGTACCGGCAGTGGTAAGACCTCGCTTCTGAACTGCATCTCGCTGTTGATCAACCCCGACGATCGCATCATCGTCATCGAGGACTCCACCGAGCTGCAGCTCCAACAGCCCCACGTGATCATGATGGAGGCGCGCAAGGCCGACTCGCGCGGCCGCGGCGAGGTGACCATCGGCGATCTATTCCACTCGGCGATGCGTCTGCGTCCCGACCGGATCGTCATCGGTGAGATTCGTGGCGGCGAAGCGCTGTCGCTTCTGCAGGCGATGACCTCCGGCCACGGCGGCTCGATGACCACCACGCACGCGACCTATCCGGACGACACGCTCCGCCGACTCGAGACGATGGCGATGATGTCGACCGTCGAATTGCCCCTGAACGCACTTCGCAGCCAGGTCGCCTCGGCGGTGCAGATGATCGTGCAGACCAGCCGTTTTAACGACGGCTCGCGTAAACTCACCCATATCGTCGAGGTGGGCGACCTATCTGCGAACGGTGAGTATCAGATCCATCCTCTCTTTGAGTTCAAGCACGAGGGGACCGATGATGACGGAACGGTGCTCGGCCAGCTCCAGCCCACGGGCAATATGCCCACCTTCGCAGAAGAAGCTGAAGCCCAGGGCATTCATATCGACCCGAGCTGGTTCCAGGCCTAACGGCGTAATCCGACTCGCGGCACATGATGACGGCGAGTTGCCTATCAAGTTTGACCAAACCCCAAGAGCCCATGTCCGACGATAGATTCAAACAAGCTCGCCGAAGCTTGATCGATCGAAATAAGCAACGGCAGCAACAACAGGACGACGCGCCCGCGGACTTCGGCGACGACGACTTCGGCGACGATGATTTCGCCGAGGACGAAAAGACGCTGATGGTCAACGTCGACGAGATGCAGGGCGGCCATCAGGGCTCCTCGGGTCCTCCGCCGCGGCCCAACCGCGGCGGCGCAGCGCCGCCTCCCCAGGATGACTTCGCCGATGCGGCCACCCAGATGGTCGATCTCGACTCGCTCGAAGGCTCCCCGCAGGCGCCCGGTGGGCGTGGAGGCGGGCCCGGCGGCGGACACGGGGCTGGGCAACGAGTCGAAGAGCAGACCCACCCCAATCGCCAGGCGTTTGGCAGCCAGCCCGCCGGTCAGCAGCAGCCGCCACAACCGCGCGGCCAGCAACCATCCAACCAGCAAGTCTTCAGCCCCGGCGGCGGGGGCGGCCACGAGGGCAAGACCGACTTCATCAACATCAGCGATTTCGCTGAATCCAAGCCCCAATTCGCCCCGGACACCGCCTCGGCGGGCCACGAGGGCAAGACCGACTTCATCCACCTCGACGCCCTCGAGGGAGCCCCGGCGCCACAATCGCCGTCGGCACAGCAACAACATACCGGGAGCATCGCCAGCGACCAGATGCTCCAGCGCGCCTATCAATTCGGCCCTCAATCCATCCAGCACGGCGACGTCACGCTGATCTTCGCCCAAAACCCGCTGGGCAAGCCGGTGGTGCTACGCCAGGTGTGGAGCGGGGATCCCGCCCAGATGCCCGCTCAGATGCGCGAGCGTATCGCCCATATCGACACGTTGAATCACCCCCGACTGGTCAAGCTCAACGGGGTGGTCGCCACCGAGACCGGCCTGTGGGCGGATCTGGCCAAGCCCGAGGGCTACCGGCTCAGTGCGGTCTTGCAACAACATGGCCCGCAGGACCGAGAAAACGTCATCGAGTGGGTCGAGCAGTTGGCCGACGTGCTCGACACGATTCATGGCCAGGGTCTGCTCTACGCCAACCTGACCCCGGATGCGGTGTGGATTCAGGAGGATAACTCGGTCTTGCTCGAGCCCTTCGATCTGCTCAGCTTCGAGCATCGCGGCGATCTGGGGCCGTTCGGCCCCCAGGAGATGAAGCGGCCGCCACAGGACCGCCAGCTGACCTCGGCGACCGACGTCTATAGCCTGGCCGCCGTGGGCGCGGCCGCCTTGACCGGCCTGCCCTTCCACCCCGAAAAGCTGGCCAACCTCGAAGATCAAAAGCTGCCGAAGCTGCTACAGGCCGGCTTGGCCGCCGATCCGGCTCAGCGTCCCCAGTCGGCCGGAGACCTGGCCGACACACTGCAGACGGGCGGCTTTTCGCTCGACAGCCTCAAAGACTTCAACCCCGCCGAGCTGGACATCAAGATCGTGGCGGCCATCGCCGTGCTCCTGCTGGGCGGCTTCGCCGGCTATATGTATTGGAATCAGCAACAGGCCCAGCAGGCCGCCGCGCAGCAAGCGCGTCAAGCCCAGGCCGAGCAACCGGCCGCACCGGTCGAAGGCGCGGGCGCCCAGCCCGACGAAGGCGCACCATCCGAGGGCGCACCGGCCGAAGGCGAAGGCACCCCGAGCGCCACGGCGCCCGGTGAGGTCTCCTCCGATCCGCGCCTGGATATCCACAGCAGCTACGCGAATAACCCACCGGAAGAGGACACCGACGAGGAGCTCAGCGGCGAAGAAGCCGCCGCCCAGGCCACCGAGCAGCGCGAAGCCGCGCGCAAGCATATCGATAAGGCCGAGGATTTGCGCTCCCGCCAAGACCGCCTCGATGAATATACCAAGGGCCTCGAGAAGCTCACCGAGGCGATCCGCCTCAGCGGTGGCGAGCCGACCGACGAGGACAAAGAACTCCTCGAAGAATTACGCGAGAAAGAGGCCGTACGCACCTACGAAACCGAGGTACGAAAGCGCGTCGAGAAGGCCATCGAAAACGACTCGGTCGGCGAGGCGCGCTTTCCGTACCGACGCCTCTCCTCGATCGACTATCGCGCGGAAGCCAGCAGCTTCTTCGACCGCCACTCCAACCCGGAAGTGCGCGTGGTTCACGAGCCCGAAGATGATGAGACAGACGGCGATAAAGACGAATAAGCCTGCACGATTTAGATCCATCGGCGCGTTGCCGCGTTGGTAAGAAGTACTGCTTCTCACCTCAGGATTGTGCCGCCCAGGAGAAAGGAAATGGCTACCACGAATCATCAACTCGACCACCGCTCGCCGCTCGCACATAGCGCCTGGGCGCGCCTGATCGTATGGGTATGCGCAGCCGCGGTGGCAGTTACCGCCGGCTGTGGAGACGAGGCGCCGCAGGGGCCGCCGCCGACCCACCAATTCAAGCTGGAGGTGTCGGTCACCGACGAGAGTGAGAACCCCGTGCCCAAGGCGCCGGTCGTTCTCGACGGCAAGACGGTCGGCTATACCGACCGCGACGGACTTTTCCAGGCGGTCCTCAACGAGCAAAATGGCGCCGAGGTCCAGCTAACGATTGGCGAGATGGATGATTATCTGGTCCCCGAGGACGCCGCCCAAGTGGAGACGCTCAAGCTCAAAAAGTCCCTGGAGGGCGACATGCAGGCGGTGCCGGTGTCGATGCACACCACCGTGCGCTCGATGCGCACCGATTACCTGGTCTGGCTCGACACCGAGTGCGACGAGTTCCTGGACGACAAATGCGCCGACCTGCCCGTCATGGTCAACGGCGAGGAGCGAACACGCACCGACCACAACGGCGCAGCTCATTTTGTGGTCACCGGAGTGCCCGAGTCGTCGCTCGAGATCGCCATTAAGACCCCGCAATACGAGCCCAGCGCCGATGACGACGACGACAGCGCCTTCGTCATGAAGCCCAAAAACCCGAGCTACGAGGTCGATCTTGGCCTCGATCCGGAAGTATTGCTCATCAAAGAGAGTTTCAAAGATCCGGTGGCCGCCGAGAAGGCCGCCGAGGCCAGAAAGAGGCGCGAGCGCATACGCCGCATTCGTCGTGCCCGGGCTCGACGCAACGCCAACAAGACCAAGAAAAAAGAGAAGAAGAAGAAGGACGACGGCGTCATCGATCTCTGGTAATTCCGCGGTTCGCTGTACCACAAGCCTTAGACCACAAGACCCACTTTGGAAGAGCTCACCGACAGATTCGGACGCAAGGTCACCTACCTGCGCATCTCGGTTACCGACCGCTGTAACTTCCGCTGTGTCTACTGCATGCCCGAAGAAGGCATCCCGCATGCAGCCCGCGACGAGTTGTTGAGCTACGAGGAGATCACCGAGTTGGCCGAGATTTTCGCCCGTGAGGGCGTCACCCGCGTGCGCCTGACCGGCGGCGAGCCGCTGGTGCGCGCCGGCGTGCCCGATCTGGTCGCCATGCTCAAGGGCGTCGACGGCATCGAAAATGTGGCCATGACCACCAACGCCTTTTTGCTGGGCCGCTACGCCGAAGATCTTCGCAAAGCCGGCCTCGACAGCCTCAACATCAGCCTCGACACCCTCCAGCCCGATCGATTCAAAGAGATCACCCGCGTGGGCAGCCTCGACCGCGTCCTCGAGGGCATCGAAGCCGCCCGCGAGGCGGGATTTGAAGGCACCAAGCTCAACGCGGTCATCGTCGGCGGTTTCAACGACGACGAGATGTGCGACCTGGTCCAATTCGGCATCGATCGCGATCTGATCATGCGGTTTATCGAATTCATGCCCATCGGCGACACCGTTTGGGCCAACGGCAAAGGCGACTGCGTACCCGCCGCCAAGATGCGCGAGGCCATCTCCCAGCGCTGGAAGCTGAGCGCCGACGACACTACATACGGCAAGGGCCCGGCACGCTACTGGCGGCTGCACGGCCCCGGCACGCCCCCTGAGGGCCACCCCTTCGGCATCATCGCCGCGGTCACCGAATGCTTCTGCGCCGCGTGCAACCGCGTGCGCTTGACCTCCCAGGGCGGCCTTCGCGCCTGCCTCGCCGACGACGGCGAGGTCGACCTGCGCGCCCCGCTTCGCACCCGCGAGCCCGGCCCCGAGCGCACCGCGGACATCGAGGCGCGCATCCGCGCCGCGCTATTCGGCAAAAAAGAAACCCACAGCTTCAATATCGACGGCGGCTCGGTGACCTCCAAGCAGATGACCGCCATCGGCGGCTGAATGCGACGGGCAGCCTTCGCCTCGATTCGTTGACACCACCCCGCAACCCATCTAAACCGTGAGGGAATCGTAATTACCTCGATCGCCCGAGCGGCATGCAACCCAGAC
The DNA here is from genome assembly GCA_964386725.1 of uncultured Bradymonadales bacterium. Lineage (GTDB taxonomy): Bacteria > Myxococcota_A > Bradymonadia > Bradymonadales > Bradymonadaceae > CAYLTX01. The sequence goes on from CAYLTX010000130.1 coordinate 8,245, forward strand.
TACTCACAGCGGCGCGTTTTGCGGGAAGCATCGCGCTGACCATAGTGGCGATCTTCTCGGTCGATATGCCCGAGGGGTATCTCGGCCCGGCCGGCGAATTGACCGGGCTCAGCACCGCTTACGCCGGCATTCTGGTCGCCGCGCTGGTGCTCGTCGGTGCCGGTGTACTCAAGCGCGTCGGCTGGGTACGACACCTGGTGCCACTGGTCTTCTCGGTCAATATCGGCCTCTTCGTGCCGGCACTGGTCTCCGACCCGCTCGTGGCGGCGTTGGTGACGGCCTGGCACCTGGCACTCTTGGTGCTGCACCTGGTCCCCGAGCGCACCGGCTACCATCAGATACGCAAGCCGGCCGTCGAGGCCATCGAACAGTGGTGGGAGGCTTATGGCCCACCTGCGCGCCACCTGGTGGTCGTTTCGATCGTGTTGACGATCGTGGCGGTCGGATTCGAGCTCAGCCGCGATTGGGAGGTATTACTGACCTGCTTCGCGCTGCATGCGCTCACGCTGTGGGCGACCGCCCGCTATTTGTGGCTGATCTTCGACTCCGGCCAGCACGCCGTGGCGCTTGTGGGCGTGCCGCTCGTACTCGCCGTCCTCTCGGTGATGGATCCGCCCACGGCCCTGTCGCTCCTGGCAGTCTTTCAAGCCCTGACACTGGTCGTCATGGTCGCGCGCGGGCCGGTATTCGATGAATTATTGCACACTTTCTTCGGTTCGCCGGCGCTGCTGATCGTGTCGGCGTTCCTGTCGGTGATCCTATTGGGCACCGTCTTTTTGACCTTCCCGGCCGCCTCGGCGACGGGGGTGCCCATCGACCCGCTCGACGCGCTGTTTACGGCCACCAGCGCCACCTGCGTCACCGGGCTGATCGTGCTCGACACGCCGGTGGCCTTCTCGACCTTCGGCCACGTGGTCATCTTGAGCCTCATCCAAATCGGCGGCCTGGGGATCATGGTCCTGTCGACCTTCGGCGCGTTGATCATCGGCGGCCGACTGGGGCTTCGCGGCGAGAAAGCGCTGGGACACGTCCTCGAGATTCACGACCCGAGGAGCGCCTACCGGCTGACCAGCTTCATCGTCGCCTCGACGCTAATCAGCGAGGCCATCGGCGCGGCGCTGCTGACCTTGGGGTTCCGCAGCCACGGCCTCGAGTGGTCCGAGGCCGCCTGGCGCGGGATCTTCCACTCCATCTCGGCCTTTTGCAACGCCGGCTTTGCACTACAGTCGGACTCGATTGTGATGTTCCAGGAGAACCCGCTGATCCTGGCCGTCTTCATGGCGCTCATCACCCTGGGCGGGCTGGGATTTATCATCATGGCGGGCGTCTGGAGTTCATGGACCACCTCCGAGAAGAGCCGCTGGACGGTGCAGGCCAAGTTGGTGCTCCTCGCCTCGGTCGTGCTCGTGGCGCTGGGCTTCGTGCTGTATTTGGGTGTGGAGTGGGACGCCTCGCTGGGCCACCTCGAGCCCGCCGATCGCGTGGTCAACGCGCTCTTCCAATCGGTGACGCTTCGCACCGCCGGGTTCAACTCGGTCGATTTGGGGCCGATGCGCTCGGCCACTGTGCTGTTTACGCTATTCTTCATGTATGTCGGCGCCTCGCCGGGCAGCACCGGCGGCGGCATCAAGACCACCACTGCCGTCGTGCTACTGGCCGGCGTGAGCGCCATCGCCCGCGGCGAGCCCAAGATCGTGCTATTCAACCGGCGTATCTCCCAGGATATCGTCTATCGAAGCGCGGCCATCGCCGTCATCTCCGTGCTGATCATCGGGGGCGGACTCTTCGTGCTCTTATTGACCGAAGACATCGGCTTCGAGATGCTCGCCTTCGAGGTGGTCAGCGCCATCGGAACCGTCGGCCTATCGTTGGGCGCCACCGGAGAGCTGGGCGCCGCTGGAAAATTCGTCATCATCTTCGTCATGTTCGCCGGCCGTATCGGCCCGCTGACGCTGGCGCTGCTGCTCGGCGGCGGCAAACCCTCGCCCGTCGAATACCCACGGGCCAGCATTATGGTGGGTTAGGCAGGGGTTCAGGGGTCCAGGGGTCCGGGGGTCCAGGAACGACTTGGAACGGCAGGGGTTCAGGAGTCCGGGGGTCCAGGAACGACCTGGAACGGCAGGGGTTCAGGGATCTAGGAACGAAATACTGATACGGGTCGAACGAGCGTACGACCAAACCGTAGCCGGGGGTAAGACCGGCGCTTTTTGCTGGTCGCACCCTCGGTTGGACGGTCGACGCTCACCAGACGTTCAGAAAAACTCGAACCGCAGGAACAAGACATGCCCGGAGAATTCGCAGTCATCGGCCTCGGCCAATTCGGCCAGACGATCTGTCGCAGCCTCGCCGCCCAGGAGCAGTCGGTTCTGGCCATCGATCGCGACATGGAACGCGTCGAGGAGGCTCAAGACTACGTCGACGCCGCGGTGCAGGCCGATACCGCCGACAAGGAGACCCTCCACGGGCTTCACATCGAGCGGATGTCGTGCGTGATCGTGGCCATGGGGGCTCGCTCCATGGAGGCCTCGATCATGACCACTGCCCTATTGGCCGAGATGGACGTGCCGCGCATCGTGGCGCGGGCGACCAGCGACCTGCACGCGCGCATCTTGCGTTCGGTGGGGGCCAACGAGGTCATCAACCCCGAAAAAGAAATGGGCACGCGCCTGGCGCGCCGGCTCGCCCAGCCCAGCATCGTCGACCAGATCGACATCGGTGGCGCCGAGCTCGCCGAGGTCGAGGTGCCCGAGCGCTTCATCGGCAAGAGCTTGGTCGACCTCGATCTGCGCAATCAATTCGAGGTTTCGGTGCTGGCGGTCCGCCGCGGCGATGTCGTCGCTGCCAATCCGCGCCCCCGGGATGTGCTCGAGTCGGGCGATATTCTGGTGGTCATCGGCCGCCCCGATGCCATCAATCGACTGGCGTCCCTCGCCTGAACTCCGGATCTGACCCATGAGTCTGCGACTACGACTGCTCTTAGGCTACGGCTACCTCGTGCTGCTCATCCTGCTGGCCGCGGGAGGGTCGGCGGTGGGGTTCTTCGACTTGAGCCGGGGCATCGACCGCATCCTCGACGAGAACGTGCGCAGCCAGGGCTCGGCCATCGAGATGCTCGGCGCGATCGAGCGCCAGGACAGCGCCACCCTGGCCGCGCTGGTGCGCGGTAGCGCCGACGAAGAGCTGCGCGCCGAGTTCGACCGCGCCGACGCTTCGTTCGACCAGGCGCTCGACGCTGCCCGCGCGAACGTCACTGTCGAAGGCGAGGCCGAGCTGATCGAGAGGATTGACCGCGACTACGATTCTTATATCGAACTGCGAGAGGAGCTGATCGCCCAGCCTCCGCCGAGCCCGCTCGCCGTCTACAACCGCCAGATACATCCTCGCTTTGACGAGGTGCGGACCTCGGTCATCGAGCTGATCGAATTGAACCGGGATGCCATCGCCGAGGCCGACCGCCAGGCGCGCCAGGCCGCGCTGCAAAACGGCATCTGGCTGGGCGTGCTGGTCACCATCGCCCTGCTGTCACTGGTGCTGATGTCGCGCGCGCTCAAAGAGCAGCTGCTATCGCGGCTGACCTACATCAACCACGTCATCGGGGCCATCGCCGCCGGCGATACGCGCCGGCGGCTGCAGGTGCGAAGCGACGACGAGCTGGGCACCATTGCCCGGCATTTCAACACCGCCATCGACACCCAAGACGAGCTGCGCGCCGAGGCGCAGGGCCGGCTCAACGAACAACGCCAACTCCTGCTCGGCGTCATCGACCACTGCTCCGAGCCGGTCGCCCTGCTCGGCCTCGACGCCAGTATTATCGCCAGCACCATGGACGAAGACACCCTCGACACACTCGCCATGCACTCGGACTGGGTCCACGAGGACGGCCGCGCCCTTCTTCGCGACTTCGACCCCGGCGACGAGCCGCCCGAGGCGAGCGTGCCCATCGAGGGCGGCGAGGCACATTTCCGGCTGATGGTCGCCGAGGGGGTGCGCCCCGTGGGCTGGTTGTGTTCGCTAAGGTAGTGTCGGGTTTCCACACGCCCTGCGCTTGTATTTATCGCCCACTTTCAGTAACGAGGGAGGGGACATATAGCGCTTGGAGCGGCGCGCGAATATGTGCGCAAAAACTGCGGATATTCGCAGGGAATGAAGCGCGCCTGGCGCTCGTTGTTCCAACGCTGACTATATTGGAGGCGAGGAGACCATGGATATTAAAGATACAGATAGATACGACGAGCCCTTCGACGAGTTTGACGACCTCGAGGGTACGCCTTCCGAAGGCGGCAGTAATTGGGCGCTCGTGCTCGGTCTCCTGGTCGCAGTCGCGCTGGTCGGTTACGTCGTCACCGACGGTTTGGAAGCCGAGACCTACTTCTACACCATCGACGAGGCGGTCGCGCAGGGCGACGATTTGGTCGGCCAGACCGTGCGCCTCAAAGGTCAGGTCGAGCCGGGCACCATCGTGGGCAACGACGGCGAGCTCGGACGCACCTTCAACCTGCGCGAGAAGGGAAAATCCATCACGGTTACCTACAACCGCGCGCTGCCCGACACCTTCGAAGAAGATGTCGAGGTCGTCGCTCAGGGCACCGTCGACGACAGCTACACGCTGGTCGCCGACGAGGTGATGGTCAAATGCCCCAGCCGTTATGAGGGCGAGATGGAAGGCCCGATGGACCATCAAGGCAAAGGTCCTCGAGCCCAACGCTAGTTTGGGTCCCCGTCTATTTGAGAGCGCACGCCCATACCAGGCCACCTAGGACACTGTACCTACCATGAACGCACTCGGCAGCTTTTCGATTTACCTCGCCCTTTACGTCTCTCTGGTGGGTACTGCGCTGGCGTTTGTCGCTGGGCGCACCGGCTCCAGGCGCTTTATTCACGCCAGCCGCTTTGCAGCGTTCACCGCGTTTGGCGCCATCGCCATCGCAGCGAGCGTGCTGTGGCACGCCCTGCTCACCCACGATTTCAGCCTCGAATACGTCGTCCAGAACGCCGATCAGGGGATGCCTCTCTTCTACCTGATCGCCGCCTTTTGGGGCGGCCAGGCCGGCAGCCTGTTATTCTGGGTGCTGATCGTGTCGTTCTTCACCGCGATCTGTTTGTGGGTCTACCGCGACTCCTACCAGGAGTTTATGCCGTGGGTCACGATGGTCTGCCTGGGCGTCATCGCAGGCCTACTGCTCATCCTGACCTTCGGCTCCCACCCCTTCGAAGCCTACGAGATCATCAACGCGCCGCCCGACGGCGAGGGGCTCAACCCGCTGTTGCGCACCCCGAAGATGGTGCTGCACCCGCCGAGTCTGCTGACCGGTCTGGCCTCGATGACCGTGCCGTTTGCCTTTGCCATCGCCGCGCTGATCACCGGCAGCAAGAGCGCCAATTGGGTCAAAGCGGCCCGCGCCTGGATTCTGGTGCCGTGGCTGTTTTTGTCGGTCGGCAATATCCTGGGCGGCATGTGGGCCTACGAGGAGCTCGGATGGGGCGGTTATTGGGCCTGGGACCCGGTCGAAAACGCCGCGTTCATGCCCTGGCTCTTGGCCACCGCGCTGATTCACTCGCTGATGATCCAGGAGCGCCGGGGCATGCTCAGGCGCTGGAACGTCGGCCTGATGATCTTTACCTTCCTGCTGACCGTCTTCGGCACCTATATCACCCGGAGCGGACTCATCGAGTCGGTGCACAGCTTCGCCCAGAGCGATATCGGCGACTACTTCCTGGCGTTTTTGGTCACACTGACGACCATCAGCGTGGCGCTATTTGCCTGGCGATGGAAGAGCCTCAAGAGCTCCAGAAAGCTCGACAGCGTCGCCAGCAAAGAGGCGAGCTTCCTGCTCAATAACTGGCTGTTCTTGGCGATGACCGTCGTGGTCTTCTTCGGCACGATGTGGCCGAAGATCAAAGAAGGCATGACCGGCCAGGACGTCTCCATCGGGCCTCCGTGGTTCAACACCTGGATGATCCCGCTGGGCATCATCATGCTCATCATGATGGGCGTGGGCACGGTCATCGCCTGGCGGCGGGCGACCCTCAAAAACTTCCAACGCGACTTCGTCGGGCCGCTGGTGGCCACCGCAGTCGGCGCACCGGCGCTGATCTTCGGCTATTGGTATCTGCGCGGCCAGGATCTGGGCGTGGTGCCCACCGGCCTCGACAAATTCTATGCCATCGCGACCGTCGCCGGCTGTGTCTTCGTGACCGCCACGATCGTCCAGGAATTCTACCGTGGCGTCTCGGCGCGCCAGAGAGCTCACGAAGAGAGCGTTTTCCAGGCGCTGAGCGCGCTGTTTCGCAAGCAGCGGCGCCGCTACGGCGGATACCTCGTCCACCTGGGCGTGGTCTTCGCATTCCTGGCGTTCGCCGGAAACGCCATGAAGATCGAAAAGGACGTCGCGCTGCAGATAGGCGAGTCGGTCCAGATCGGCGATTATACGGCCACCTATAAGGGGCTGAGCGAGGACAATCCTCCCGGCCGCCAACTCATCTTGGCCAATATGGACATCAGCCGCGGTGGCGAATTTGTCTATGAGATGCACCCCGGCAAGGCCAAATTTGGCGACCACGAGATGATGACCAGCGAGATCGACATCAAGTCGACCCCGCTCGAAGACTTCTATGTGGCGTTTGTCAGCGCCTCTCAGGGCGGCGAGTCGGCGACCTTCAAGGTCTTCGTCGGGCCGTTCACCTGGTGGTTCTGGCTGGCCGGTGTGATCCTCTTGCTGGGAACCTTCATTTGCCTGTGGCCTTCTCGCGACGCGGTGTCCACGCTGGGCCGCTCGCCACTCGGCTTCGGCCGCTCGGTCGCCGCGCTGTCGCTGGTGGGCTTGATCTTCTCGCCGCTGGTCATCTGGCATATCGAGTCGACGACCGACTGGGGCTCGGCGATGCGCTGGCAAAAGACCGTCAGCGCCTCGGAGCTTCCCGGTGAGACCGTTGTTCAGCCCGTCGATTCGGAGGGCCCCTCATGACCTTGCTTCTGATCATCGTCGCCGTCATCTTCACCCTGGTGGCGGCCTACAACGTGGTCACGCCGTTTTTGTCGAGCGAGCGCGACCAGCTTCGCTTCGAGCTGCTCGACGAGGATCTTCGCCGCGTCGAAGAGCTCGCCTCACAGCGCGCACTGCTGCTCCAGGAGCTTCGGGATATCACCCTCGATCGTGAGACGGGCAAGCTCTCCCAGGAGGACTACGAGGAGCTCAAGTCCAACTACGAGCGCCAGGCCGTCCAGGTCATGAAAGAGCTCAACGAGATCCACGGCGGTCGCGGCTGGGAAGAGGCGATCGACGACGAGCTCGAGCGCAGGCTCGCACGTTTCGAGGCCGAGCGCGCTCAACAAGGCGCCGAGCGCGGCTCCCAGAAGGCCGAGCCCGAAGCCGCCTTTATCGAGTGCCCCGAGTGCACAAAGCGCCTCGAGCCCGAGGCGCGTTTTTGCAGCCGATGCGGCACCAATATGACCGACGACAAACCGGCAACTGATGACCAGCTAGCCGACTCCCAAACGGCTTCCATCGAATCGCGCGCGCTCTCCAATCCCGGATCCGAGGTGGCGACATGAATTTCCAGCGACTTATCGCATCTAGCATCGTCGCCCTTTCAGCCGTGGCGCTCGCCCCGACGTCGGGCTTCGCCCAGGGGAACTACGGGGCTGCTGACGAACAGCAGCAGAAGCAACAGCCCGCCGAGCGGCAACAGCCCGCCGAGCGACAACAGCCCGCCGACCAGCAACAGCCCGCCGAACCCACCGGAGAGACCCTCTCGGTGAGCGTCAGCGTGGTACACGCAACCGGTGAGGACGAGCCGCTGGCCGAAAAGCCGGTCATCTTGCGCGCCGCGCGTGTCAAAGGCCCCTTCGAGCCCAATTATCCGGACCCGGTCCACGAATGGACCGCGCTCAGCGACGCCTCCGGCCAGGCTACATTCGATGACGTGCCCGCGAGCATCGTCGACGAAGGCCTGCGGCTTCACGCCGTGACCACTCACGGCGGCCGCAGCTTCAACAGCCCGCAGGTCGTCCCCCGAGACGGCGCCGATCTGTCGGTGCCGGTCTATGAGGTCGGCGCCGACACCAGCGGTGTAGCCCTCGAGAACCTGCAGACGGTCGTCCACATCTGGGAAGACCACCTATTCTTCCAGCAGATGTGGATGCTCACCCTCGACGATGATCGCGTCCTCGACACGAGCATGCTCGACGGAGAGGAGTTCGAAAACGGGCTTCCGCTCAACCTGCCCGTCAAGGCCAAGGGCATCAACGTCAACGCCGCCCAAGAGACCGAGGTCATCGAGAGCACCGTGTTCTGGCGCGGCACGCTCGAGCCCGGCCAGGTGGTGCCGGTGACCGTTCAGTATTCGATGACGGCAGATACCCCCAGCTTCGTCTACGAGCAAACGCTCGATTACCCGGCCAAGAACGTCGAGATCGTCGTGCCGATCGAGCCGCAAAGCGAGCGCCTCAAGGTCTCGTATTTCGAAGACGTCGCTCTCGCGGCGCCCGGCTTCGAGGTCGAGCAGCGAGACGGCGCCCAGGGTATGGCCGCCCGGCGCTCCCAGAATACCGGAGTTCACCTGACCGCCGAGCGATCTGAACTCGAAGCCGGCGAAGCCTTCAGCTTCAAGCTCACCGGCCTCCCCTTCGACCGGCCACTGGGCGCCTGGATCGCGCTGGGCCTGGGTCTCCTGGGTGCGCTCTTCGTCTTCGGCTTCGCCCGAAACGAGCGCAAGCGTATGAGCGACTCGCAGAAGTCGGGCCAGTTGCTCGAGATCCTCGAGAACGAGCGCGAGGAGCTCCTCGACGAGCTCGCCCTGCTCGAAGAGGACTACCGTGACGGCGAGGTCGGCGAGCTCGAATACGAGCGCGAGCGACTCCTGCTCAGGGAGCGCATCGCCCTGGTGATGAAGAAAATCCGCACCCTGAAACAGGACCAAGCCGCATGAAGTCGATACGGCTCGACTCGGTTTCGCGGGTCTACGGGCGCGTCTTCGCGCTGCACCGTGTCTCCCTGGAGCTCGAGCCGGCGACGGTGACCGGCCTGGTCGGTGATAACGGCGCCGGCAAGACAACCCTGCTCAATATATTGGCCACCCTCGACGCCCCCTCCAGCGGCGAGATCCGCTACGGCGCCCACCCTTGGAAGACTTTCGCCAAAAAGGGGCGCCACAAGATCGGCTGGGTCAGCCACGACTCGCTGGTCTACCCGGAGCTGTCCGGCCGCGAGAACCTGGAATTCTTCGCCACCATGTACGGCCTGGACGATCCCGCCGCGCTGGCCCAGACCTGGCTGGAGCGCGTGGGGCTGGCCGAGGCGGCCGATCGACGCGCCGACGCCTACTCGCGCGGCATGAAGCAACGCCTGACGCTGGCGCGCGCCCTGCTCCACCGCCCGTCGATCCTCCTGCTCGACGAGCCGATGACCGGCCTCGACCAGAGCGGTCGCCGCCAGATCGCCGAGATCTTCGAGGGGCTGCGCGCCGACGGCCGCATTCTGGTGCTGATCACCCATGACCTCGACATCCTCGACGGCCTCGCCGATCAACTGGCGATCTTACGCCGCGGCAAGCTCACCCACTTCGCCCCCATCGGCGAAGATGAAAATCTAGCGCAGACCTACCGAACGCACGCCTGATTGCCCTGCTCGACAAGCCCATGAACCCAACCTTCCTCAACCAGACGCTGGCGGTCGTCAAAAAGGACCTGCGCCGCGAGCTGCGCACCGGCGAGACGCTGGTGACGACCGTGTCGTTCTCGGTGCTGCTGATGGTGATCTTCACCTTCGCGTTCTACCGAAACGACCAGACCGTCTCGTTGGTCTTCCCCGGCATCTTGTGGGTGGCGGTCATCTTCGCGGGCATGCTGGCGATCGCGCGCACCTTCGCGCAGGAAAAAGACAGCGGGTGTCTGCGCGCGCTCGCCTTGATTCCGCGCACCCACACCAGCCTTTATTTCGCCAAGCTGCTGGTCAACCTGTTGTTCATGTTCGTCTTCGAGGCCGTCCTGGTTCCGATCCTGGCGCTGGCCTTCGACGTGGACCTCAGCGAGCAATTCCTCGCCTTCGTGCTCACCCTCGGGGCGGGCACGCTGGGCTTTGCCGCGCTGGGCACGTTGATCTCGGCGATGCTCGTGCACAACCGGCTGCGCGAGGTGCTGCTGCCGATTGTGCTCTTTCCGCTGGTGGTGCCGCTGGTCATCGGCGGGGTCAAGGCGACCAGTCTCATCCTGGAGAGCGGCGATCCGGAGGCCATCTGGGGCTGGGCTCAGGTCATGCTGGCCATCGACGGGGTGTTCATCATCGGCTCTCTTCTTCTGTTTCGCTGGGTGCTGAGCGCCATCGAGTGATGTGCTCGCGCTCGTCGCTGTGGATAAAGAGCAGGTGTCCTTCGTCGACGCCCACCAACGTCCAATCGGCATCTGCCTGGAGCGTCTGAATGAGCCGCCACTGCTCCTCGGGCCACAGCAGCATGGTTCGCATCCCGTAGCGCTCGATGATCTCCTCATAGCCCGGCTCAGCGCGCGACAATTGGAAATACTCCCCCCAGATATCCTCGTCGATGAGCTCGATGCGCTGATCGACAAAAGCGACCTGCTTGTCGGCGACTTGCTTGTCGGCGACTTGCTTGTCGGCGACTTGCTTGTCGG
>CAYLTX010000131.1:0-18743 GCA_964386725.1 uncultured Bradymonadales bacterium
GTTGTTGGCGAGGTGACGACGGTTCCCGGTTCGACCGAAGGTTTCATTGTACGCGGGATTAATGAAGGTGACAATGGGTTGCAAGTTTCGCTGCTTTACTTTTCAGGCGGCGAGCGGGGGCAAAAAATATTGGTCGAAGACGGTGAGGGCGTTTCTCTCGGCCAAAACGAATTGCGATTCACCGGCGTGCGCGAGGGATACTACACAGGCCTTCTGGTAGTCTCCGATCCTTCTGTAGGTTTATTGTACATCGGGTTCGGGCTGTTTTTCGAGATTGGCGGACTCCTCCGAATTATCATTGGATGCCCGCTTGGGAGCGCTGCCTTCGTTGGAGCCCGAGCGACTATCCGATGCGCCGGCAGCTTGCCCCGCCTCGTCGTCATCGCCGGGTGCGCGACCGTCGTCGCTCTGTTCATCGTCGTCGAGCTGATCATCGGCGTCGGGATCGAAGTCGGCCTCGTCGAAGTCCAGCGTCGGATCACCGTCGTCTTCGGCAGCGCTCAGCTCCAGCTCGTGGTTCAGATCCGAGTCCGGCACGAGTTGGAACTCGACCTGCTCGTAGCCTTCCTTGCGCAGCACCAAATCGATCGGCTCGTCGCTGCGCCGAAGTGTCAACTCATGGGGGGTGGAGCCCAGAAGCTCGTCGCCACGGTACAGCCGCGCGCCATCGGGATCGGAGTCGAGCGAGACGTTGACGGTGGCCTTGGCTGCTGCGCCGGGCTGCGCGTCCTCAGACGTCGTCTCGCCGCCGTTGTCCGGAGCGCCCATCAGCCCGTAGGTGACCAGGCCGCCGATGACCAGGAGCATCACGGCGATGAAGTAGACCACCGCCGGCGGGCCGCTCTTGGTCTCGGCGCGGGCGCCCTCGGCCAACTCGTTGACGTCGAGGTTGCCGGTGCTCTCATTGCTGGTATGTGTGCGCAGCCGCTCGTTGGCCCCGGGCGGGTGGGGCGGTGGACTTTGCGGGCCGCTCTGCGAGGTCGCCGCGACTCGCTGGCGCTTTTGAGTCTTGTCTCCGTGGCCGTCGACCTCGACCTCGGGGATATCATTGCCGCTGGTCAACTGACCGGTGCCCACCGAGTTGGCCGACGGGGTCTGCGGGGCGACGCCGGCCGGACCCGAGATATCCTGATCGTCTTGCTGCTCCTGTTTGGCGGCCCGGCTGAAGTTCTCCTCGATAAATCGGCTGAGCCGATTGACCGTGTAGCCGGGGGCGACATTGTGCAGGGCGCGCTCGAGATCCTGCTTGGCCGCGTAACCATCCTGGTAGCGCTTGTCCGGATCTCGCTGCAGAAGGGTCATCACGATCTGGTTGACCTCTTCGGGCACGTCCGGGTTGAGCTGGCGCGGCGGGACGATCTCTTTGGACAGGATATTATTGTAGATCTGAAATTCGTTCTCACCGCGGAAGGGCAGGTCGTGGGTGAGCATTTTGTATAGGCACAGGCCAACCGCAAAGAGGTCGGCGCGGCCGTCCAAATCTTTGGCCATCGCCTGTTCGGGGGCCATATACAGCAGCTTGCCCTTGATGACGCCCATCTGGGTGTGGCTCTCTTTGACGGCCGCCTTGGCCACACCGAAGTCGATCAACTTGACGTCGCCGGCGTAGCTGATGATGACGTTGTGCGGGCTGACGTCGCGGTGGACGATATTCAGCGGGTTGCCCTGCTTGTCGGTGTTGGTATGCGCGGCGTGCAACCCGGCGCACATGCAACTGGCGATATAGACGGCGTGCGGAATGGGCACCGTCTCGCCGTTGCGCTTCAACCCCTTGACGACCCCGGAGAGGTCGATTCCATGGACGAACTCCATGGAGATATAATAGGTGTCCTCGATTTTGCCGAGATCGTAGACCTGCGCGATATTGGAGTGGTTGATGCTCACCAGGATGTTGGCTTCATCCTTGAGCATCGTGATGAATTCTTCGTTCTCGGCCAGGTGCGGAAGGATCTTCTTGATGGCGACGGTTTTCTCGAACCCACCGATTCCGGGCATCGTCGCCCGATAGATCTCGGCCATGCCTCCACGAGCGATAAGCTGGTGCAGGGTATAGTTGCCGAATTTCTGTGGCGATTCTTCAGCCATCGTGTTTCAGACTCATACACATGCTGGCGGTGAAACCGGGGAGGTGTACGAGCATCTCGAGCATCAATTTCATGACTAGTAGATGTATCACTAACAGCGCATGTTTCAAACTTCCACGCGCGTAGGCCTCCGTCTCAACGGGGTTGCTCGGTGTCGTCGACCGGCTCCGGAAGCGGCGGCACCGAAGCGACCCAGTCGATATCGATCAGGTCATCGTCGCCCGACGACACAGAGTGCCAGGTGTCGGTGCGCGTATTGTACAGCCACAGGTTATAGCTCGCGTCGGCGCTGCTGCGCGCGCTCACGACCACATGTCCGCTGCTGCCGACGCCGGCCACCGAGTCGACGTCAATCGTGCCGGGCGGGCGAAGCTCGGTGATGCGACTTCCGACCAGTCGCCAAGCGGAGGTCCCCTCGCCGCTGGATGCGCGGGCAACCATCAGCAGTGCGCTGCCGTCGTAGCGCAACCCGGTCGGCGCTTCGACCGCCGAGGTCAACGCCGAGGGTGTGCCGCCCGAGGTGCTGACGACATAGGGCTGGCGGCAGGGTACACAGCCGTCGGGGGCGCCGACGAAGGCGACCTGCGAGTCGGCAGCGCTGGGCGAGGCGACGTCTCCAAATACCGTAAAGAGCGGCGTGAACGTGTCCTCGGCGAGGTCGACCGTCGAGAGGCGCCGCAGATCGGGGTCGTCCGGGTGGGGATGGACGGCGATGAGCGAGGTGAGGTGATCGTCGGCGTCGAAGCTGGCGTCGGTCAGCGTGGCGCCGAAGAGCGTCTCACCGGTCTCGAAGGTCTCGATCGGGGTGTCGGCGCCCGGATTCGCAGCGATGAGCTGGACCCCGGTGGCCGTGCCGGGCTCGCCGGCCAGCGCAAAGAACCGACTGCCATCGCCGAAAAATCGCGGCTGATGGGAGGGCTCGCCGCTCACGTCCGTCAGGCTCGTCACATCGCCGGTGTTGGGAATCGGCGCGTACTCGATGGTGCGACCCGCATCGGTCTCGCGTACCCAGGAGACCGTGCCCACGTCGGGGAAGCTGACCGGATCGAGAGGGTCGGAGTCGCTCGATCGTTCGTCGGCGTCGGAGTACCCGTCGCCGTCATCATCGTCGTCGAGCCAATTGGGCACGCCGTCGTTGTCGGTGTCGAAGGGGAACCGATCGGCGCTATTGGGGATGCCGTCGGCGTCGAAGTCGTCGTCGCTCTCGTTGGGCGTGCCGTCGTTGTCGGTGTCGAGCGCCATCGAAATCTCGGTGACTTCGTCATCGTCGAGTACGAAGTCCGAATCATTCGGGATGCCGTCGTTATCCGCATCATCGTCACATGCATCGCCGATGAGGTCATTGTCGGCGTCCGCCTGGTTAGCGTTTTCGACCACCGGACAGTTGTCGATCAGATCAGCCACGTTGTCGCCGTCGCTGTCCAGCGAATTGGTGCCCGGCAGGCACGGCAAGAAGAACTCTCGAGCCTGCAACTGCGTCGCGTCGTCGGAATCGCGCTCGATCAGGATGAAGCTAGGCGAGCCCGGGACCGATACGAAGCGCGCGCTCCGCGGACTGATGTTCAGGTCGAGTTCGCTGACACGGCTAACCGAGCCGGAGGACTGGTCGATGCGCACCGCCGAGCCGGTGTCACGGTCGAAGGCATAAAGCACATTGCCGGGCCCGGCCAGCAGGAACGGATTGAAGCGTCCGGTCGCCGGCGGCTCACGCGAGGGCAGCTGTACGTTATTGGAGCTGATCGGCTGGCCCAGCGGGTCGAATCGAAGGATGCGCATCACGTTGAGGGCAGGCTGCACCTGCGAATAGATGATCACATTACCCTGGAGATCCGCGGTGGCGTGCCAGTCGACCCGATCGGTTACCTCGCCTGTGGTGACAGTCTGGTATTGGCCATTGGCCGGTTCATATCGGCGCACTTGCCAGTCGTTGGTCGTCGAGTCGGCGTCTTCGCTGTAGCCGTGGACGAGCAACTGGCCCAGACCCGTGGTGGCCATCGTCTTGTCGTGGAGTCCGAGCGAATAATCGGGGCCGAGCTCCGAGGTGCCGTCTCTCGCGAGTAGAATATGGGCACCGAATTCGACCTCGTCGTCGCCCAGTGTTCCGGGGGTGACCACGTAGCGGTCGCCCGTGGTCGCAGCGACGGCCCGACCCGAGGCTGCATACAGGAAGTCATCTGCTTCAATCCATTCGCCGCTGCTGCGGTCGAGCAATGCTTTGGACGCAACCGGGGCGCCGGTGTCATCTTCGCCGCCGATCACCGGCAGCCAATCGAGCGTGGTTGTCTCCGGGACACGGAAGTCGGCGTGCTCGTAGGTGGTCGTGCCGAAGTCCAGCAGGCCGTTGTCGGCGAGCGCATGACACAGCGGCTCGTCGTCGCAGGCGTCGCCTTGGCCGTCTCCGTCGCGATCAACTTGTGTGGGATTGGAGACCTGGGGGCAGTTATCGACCAGGTCGCCGACGCTGTCACCGTCTTCGTCACCCATGCACGAATTTACGCCGGAGGCCGGCGCGCCCATCTCGGCATCGCCGACCAGCGTCACACATTTTAGATCATCACGGTCGGCGACTCCCGCACAGCTGTCCTCGGCGTCACAATCGGCCAGGCACAGCGTCTCGACACCCACTCGCCGACACGAGGTCGACTCCGGACATTGGTCATCCGCGCTGCATTCGCGGGTGCAAAGGCTGCCGCGGCAAACGAGATCATCGCCACAGTCGGCGTCGGCCTGGCATTGCGAGCCGATCGCTGGCTGGTCGGGCTCGATATCCGCATCAGCGCTGTCTGGAGGATCCGTATCGCCTGCATCCGCGGCGTCTGCTGTGTCTGCAGCGTCCGCGGCATCGGCGATGGGAGTGGCGCGCTCGTCGAACTCGTCGAAGTCGACCAAGCAACCGGTGGTGACCGAGCTCAGGGTTATCGCAGCCGCAGCGAAGGCGAGGCATCGAAGCCATCTCCACGCGGTACGATTAACCCTGGCCCCCGGAACGAAGGTTTCTGGCTTGTTTTCCGCCATGGAGACGTCTGCGGATAGGCTCATAGGATGGGTGTCTGGCAGTATTTCGCTGAATTGCATCTTAACACGCAGATCGGTGCGAGTACAATAACGGCTCTTTAATATTTGGGATAAAATCTCAGGCGTTTAAGTGACTGAGTTTTAACGGTTTTGGGTTCTTTCAGGGTGGTCTTGGGTCTGGCTCCACGCAACGATTGGGCAAACTCTGCCGAAAACCATAGTAGTGGTGGATGTCTCTCGCAGCAAACATTCCTTCGACGTGGAGCCGCCATGCTCGGAACTGTCATCGATGCGTTTCGCCAGATCCTCGACCGACGTCGTGCACCACACGTTCACCTCGGCCGGCCCACCTCGAGCCGAAACCCTGCGGTCGTCGTGCAGATCGCGATGGGCGAGGGAAGCGATGCGCCCAGCGCCGCTCAGGCTCGTCTGGTCGACGGCCATTCGCTGGAGCACGTTCGCGCCGTGGTGCGGTTTTGCGCCCGCCGCCGACTGCCGGTGAGTGCCTGGCTGATCACCGGCGCGTGGCAGGTGCCTGCGCGTGTCGACAGACTGGCCCGCTGGGCCTGTGTTCTGGCCGAGGAGGCCGGCGAGGCTGCCGTGTGGATCGATGATCGCGGGATGCCCGGTCGATTTCGGCGCCGACTCCGGGGACACCTCAGAAGGCTGAGCGGGTAGCCTCCCATGCCGGGTGCGGGAATGAGACGCTGGTGGCGCGCTTGTGATTGGCGGATGCGCCCCTATGATACTGTCGCGCGCGCCGAACTGCCGACGAACCTAGCTAGCCCACCAATATTGATAGATAGACCGCGGGAGGTTTCATGGACGTCTACGTCATCAAAAGCAATATGAGCGATAATTACTTCTACCTGCTCTCCGACGAGGCGAATCAGGCGGCGTTGATCGATCCGATCGACGGCAAACGGGCCGTCGAGGCCGTCCGGGAGCATGGCGCCGACTTGAAAGTGGTCATCAATACCCATTTTCATCACGATCATATCGGCGGAAACGACACGGTATTTTCGCATTTCCCCGAGGCCAAGCTGATCACCGGCCGGGGCGACGCCGAGCGGGTCGACTCCGGACAATCGCAGCCCATCGACCGACGCGTCTCCGGCGGGGATGCCATCGAATTGGGCGAGCGCAGCCTCGAGGTCATCGATACGCCCGGGCACACGCCGGGCCATATCAGTGTCGCCGCCGGGCAAAATCTGTTCTCCGGTGATACCATCTTCGTGGGCGGCGCCGGCAATTGTTCGTTCGGCGGGGATCCGGGAGTGCTCTTCGGCACCTTTCGCGACGTGCTGCGCGATTTGCCCGAGGACACGGTCTTTTACCCCGGCCACGATTACTCGGTGAGAAACCTCGAATTCATTCTGTCCATCGAGCCCGACAACCAACGCGCCGAGGAGTTGCTCGAAGACGCCCGGGCGAAGAATGAGGCCGGCAAGTTATTCTTGACCACGTTGGGTCAGGAGCGAGCCTATAATCCATTTATGCGCTTCGATGATCCGGCGCTGGCCGACCGCCTCGAGTCCGAGCAGGCCGAGGTCTTCGCCGAGCAGTCCCTACGATCGGACTCGCGCGAAGAGGCCGTCTTTCGTACGGTACGCGAGCTTCGCAACCGTTGGTGAGCAGTGCTGGTGATGAGTGCAGTCAGGAGTAGCAAGCAGATGAATAGTCAGTGGATAAAATTAGCCATCCTCGGCGGCGCCGTCGCTGCCTTTCTCGCCGTGCAATTGGCGCCGTGGGAGCTCTCCGACAAGCCGGGCGTAGTCGAGGCGGTCTCCGAGCTCGACGGGCAGTGGGTGGACCGGCCGGCCCCGGACTTCGAACTCCAGGAGCCCGACACCGGCCAGACCCGCCGGCTGTCCGACTTTCGCGGGCAGGTCGTCTTCTTGAATTTCTGGGCCACGTTTTGCGAGCCGTGTCGCCGCGAGATGCCCAGCATGGAGCGTCTGGTGCGCCAGTACCAGGACCGCGGCATGGAGATGATCGCGGTGAGCCTCGACCCTGAAAAGCAGGTCATCGGCCAGTTCATGCAGGAGTTCCTGCCCGGCGAGCGCAGCGCGATGACGGTGCTCTGGGACGGCTCGGCGAAGACCAGCGAGGCCTTCGGCACCGAGCTATTGCCCGAGACCTATATCATCGACCGCGACGGCCGCATCGTGGCGCGTTTTGCGGGCGAATATGACTGGACGCGCCCCGAGGCCAAGCAGCTCATCGAGGCGCTCCTATAGCCACAAAATCCCCGTTGCCTCATCGACCCCGATAAATCAGGACCTTTTGGCCGGGTTGCAGCGTGGGGTTGCGACGAATCCTCGGATTCCAGCGCTTGATCTTGGCGACGGTGACGTTGTGATCACGTGCGATCAGCCACAGGCTCTCTCCGGAGCGCACCCGATGCCAGTGCTTACCTGCGCTCGAGCCCCGGGCTCTCTTGCGCTTCCACGCCCTGTATTTATTGCTGCCGATGACGATGGGGTTGACCTCGGCCTCGGCTTCGAGGGCCACAGAGTCGACCTCGCGGTCGGCGGGCAAAAAGATCTGCAGATAGAGCCCCTCTTTGAGGTGCGCGTCGGCGTCGAGGTCATTCCAGATGACCAGATCCGAGGGCTTGATGCCCAGCCCGCGGCCGATCGACTCGATGGTGTCCCCCCCGTTGACCTTATAGAAATACCGGGTCAGGGAAGGGTGGTCGAATTTGCCCGAGGGGAGCAAGACGACCTTTTTGGACGTCGACTTTTTCCTGGGCTTCCAGGTGCCCAGCGACTTTTCGGGGATGATCAGCTCGGCACCGAGCCTGGGCAGCTCGCCTTGTTCGAGGCCATTGGCCGCCCGAATCACGCGCGGCGGGACCTCCATGCGCTCGCCGATCATCCGCACCGATTCGCCAAAGCGGGCCCGATAGGTGATATGCTCGGCGCCGTCGCGCACCTGAATTTTGTCGAAATTCTCCACGAATTTGTCGGTGGTCCCCGACGGAATGCGCAGCGCGTATTTGTCTTTACCCGGTGGTACGTGGGCGCGGCGCAGCTCGGGGTTGAGCTCCTCGAGGGTGTCGACATCGGTGCCTACGGCGTTGGCGACCAGACTCAGCCGGGTCTTCGGCGGCACCTCGACGACATCGAAGGTGAGCTCGGCTTGTTCTTCGAGCACGTCCAGATCGAAAAGGTCGGCGTTCTTGGTGGCCAGCGCAGCCGCGATGACCTTGGGAACGTAGCGCCGCGTCTCGCTATACATGCCCTTTTGGCGGCAGATGAACCAATAATTATTCGAGTTGTACTTTTTGATCGTCTTGGCGACCAGCCCCGGGCCGCCGTTGTAGCCGGCCAGGGCGAGCGGCCAGGAGCCGAACTTATCGTGCAGGTAGGTCAGGTAGCGCGCGGCCGCCCGGGTTGCCTTGACCGGGTCGCGCCGCTCGTCGACGTAGGCGTCGATGCGAAGGCCCATGCCGCGCCCGGTCGACGAGATGAATTGCCACAGGCCGACCGCACCGGCCGGCGACTTCGCCCACGGGCTGTAGCCGCTCTCGATCATCGCCACATAGATCAGATCTTCGGGCAGCCCCTCTTCGCGCAGCGTCTTCAAGATGAGCGGGGCGAATCGACTCTTGCGGCTGATCCACTTGGCCAGCGTCGGCTTGCCGTTGCCGTCGAAGAAGTCCAGATAGGCGCGAACCCGCGGGTCGTCGTGCATGGTCAGCCCGAGGACCTGGGTATTCTCGAAGCGTTTTCGCACGGCCGGCACGTCGAGCATGTCGGCGCCCGACGGCGCCGAGCTCGACAGCTGGTGCAGCTCGGCGACGTAGCCGAGATCTCCGTGCAACGAGCTGACCGAGCCGCGAAAGGGCGCGAGCAGCTGCGAGTCCCACTCGTCGCTGTGGCCGACGAGGATCGCGTCGAGATCTTTGTCCTCGAGTTGCTCGAGCTCGGCGATCTCTTCGTAGTCGCGCTCGCCTTCGGCGTCGCCGACGAGCGAGGCGTTGGCCTGCTCCGAAGAGACGTCGAACGCGGTGTTGGTCGCGCGCACGAGCACCTCGCTGGCCACGTCGATTGGTTCGAGCTCGTCGTCAGAGGCGTCGGCGTTGTCCGCAGCTTGCTGCGCCGCAGCGCCAACGGGCACGAGAAGCCAACAAATTACGAGCAGGGTCGCCAAATACGGCTTCGGCAGATAGGCTGACTTCATGAGCGTCTGGAGGTAGATACGACGGAGTAGGGCTCTTCTTTGCGGCATGGTACCCGCAGCGAGTGGGTCACACAAACCGAGGAACCAGAAAGTTGCTCTTGTGCGCCCGCTTGCCCCCTCGATATGTGGCGGATTGAATGGCCCGCATATCGACGAGCCTTTTTTGCAGCCCGACTGCTCGTGTGCTACCCGTTCAGAACAGGCAGCATTCTTGCTCGTGCAGAATGCACCCATCAGCCGATGGATTGTGATGCTAAGTAAAATCAAAGCTGGCATTGAGGCGGTCGGCAATAAGACGATCGGGGTGATCGAAGAGCTGGGCCAGATGATGATCATGCTGGTCCAGGCGGTCATCTGGGCGTTTCGGCCGCCGTATCGGATCCGGATCTGGTTTCAGTCGCTCGAGTCGGTCGGCGTGGGCAGTCTGCCCATCGTTTTGCTGACTGGCGTATTCGCTGGGCTGGTGCTCGCCTACCAGTCTCATTACGCCTTCAAATTATTTAACGCGGAGACGCTCGTCGGCGGGACCGTTGCGGTCTCGGTGGTGCGCGAGCTCGGCCCGGTGTTGGCCGGTTTGATGGTCGCCGGGCGCACCGGCAGCTCGATGACCACCGAGCTGGGCACGATGCGTGTGACCGAGCAGATCGACGCCATGGCCGTCATGGCCGTCAACCCGATTCAGTACCTGGTCACCCCCCGCGTATTCGCCACGCTCATCATGCTGCCGGTGCTCACCATGTTGTTCAACCTGGTGGCCATCGTGGCGGCTTATTTGCTGTCGGTCTATGTGCTCGGGGTCGATCCGGGCATCTTCATCGACAAGATTCGCCAATTCGTTTTGCCCGTCGATCTGCTCAAGTCGATGGTGAAGGCGGCCGCCTTCGGCATGGTCATTGCTTTGGTCGGCTGCTACAAAGGGTTTTACGCCTCGGGAGGCGCCAAGGGCGTCGGCGAGGCCACGACCTCATCGGTGGTGACCAGTAGCGTGATGATTTTGTTCATCGATTATATCCTGACCGTGATCATGTGGGAATGACTCATATGAGTTCATACCGGGTCCTCGTCGTACGGAAGTAGAAGTCCATGAAGCTCGAGAATATCGTGACTCCATTCAAGGTGGGCGTATTGGTCCTTGTCGCTGCAGCGGCGGGGATCTTCATGCTCTTCCAACTGACCGGTGAGTCCGGGTTTGGGGAAGCCGAGGGCTACACCGTCCACGCCTACTTTGGTGACGTCACCGGCCTGGCGGTGCGCTCGCGGGTGATGATGTCGGGCATCCCTATTGGGCGCATCGAATCAATCGGCCTGGAGGGCACTCGAGCGCGCGTCGACATCAAGATCACCAAGGACATTACGCTCTACGAAGGGATCAAAGAGAGCGAGGACTACTGGCGAAACGGCGCGACTGTGGCCAAGAAACAGGCCAGCCTCATTGGGGATTATTACCTCGAAATCGCTCCGGGCACCGAGGGCGACGTGCTCGAGGACGGTGATCGGATCAAGAATGTGACCGAGGCGATCGGTCCCGAGGACCTCTTCGAGCGCTTCAATGAGATCAGCGCCGACATCCAGCAGATCACCGAGTCGCTCTCGGCCGTCTTTGGTGGCGAGGAAGGTGAGGAAAAGATCGAGCGCATGCTCGCCGATATGCAGGAAATTTTGGGCACTCTGCGGGTCTTCGTCGACCAGAATAGTGAGCGCCTAGGACGCGTGGTCGGCAACGCCGACATGATTTCGCAGGATATTCGCCGCTTCACCGACGTCGGCACCGAGGCGCTCACCGAGATCATCCAGGACACCCGAACGGTCGTCCAGGAGGTCAAATTCATCATCGGGCAGTCCTCGGGCGACTTGCAGGCCGGTCTGGGTACGCTGCGCGGCACGCTGTCGAGGCTGCAGTCGACGCTCGACTCGCTCAACTATAGCCTGCAGAACGTCCAGGATATCACCGACAAGGTCAATGAGGGCGAGGGCACCCTCGGCTCGCTGGTCAACAGCCCGGTCATCGCTCAGAAGACCGAGAGGATTCTGACCGACGCCGAGGAGTTCGTCGACCGGGTCGCCAAGCTCAAGACCATCGTCGAGCTTCGCAGCGAATACCACGTCCAGCACGCCCAGCTTAAAAACGTCGCCGGCCTCAAGCTGCAGCCCAGCCACGAGAAATATTACCTGCTGCAGTTCATCGACGACTACCGCGGCTCGTCGAGCATCGTGCGCGAAGACGTGAGCACGAACCGCTCCGACACCGAAGATCCGATCTACCGCGAGACCACCGTCACCACCACCGACGAGTTCAAGTTCAGCGCCCAGCTCGCCCGCGGCTGGCAGGCCTCTCCGTGGGCGACGCTCTACGGGCGCTTCGGCATCATGGAGAGTTCGGGCGGCCTCGGCGGCGACCTCGTGCTCACCCGCGACGAGTCCATCGAACTCCAGGCCGACATCTTCGACTTCTCCGTCGATCGCAACCCCCGCGTGCGCACGATGGCCAGCGTCGAATTCTTCGAATACGCCTATATTATCGGCGGCGTCGACGACATCATGAACGACCAGCGCCGCGACTACTTCTTCGGCATCGGCCTCGAATTCGACGACGAAGACCTCAAGGCGCTCATCACCACCACCGGCGTGCCGTCGCCCTGATCGCCTCCGTCGGCTGGACTGTCCGAGCCACCGGGTGATGCTCGCAAGAAATGATTTTTCATGGAAATCCGTTATAGTTATGGTTTCTCACGGCTAATTTCGATTATTCACGGAAAATGACGTGAGTGATCGAAAATCAGCGAGTTGACGAGGCTTCCATGGACGCGGGCGAAACACATCGCTTTTTGGGGCCGGTCATGCTGATGATGAGTAGCGCTGGTGGTCGCAAGGGATACCGATGACCATGATACGATATCTTTGGACTCCGCCGGTTCTGCTGGCCGTGGGGGTGGCCGCGCTGCTGATGGGTGCTGGCCCGGCCTACGCCCAAGACCAGAGTTCGAGCGACCCGCGTGCCGACGACGTCGTCCTCCACGAATATTTCAATCCCTGGGACGTCGAGAGCTCGCCCAGACCGGCGGCCGGGGGCGGCGACGGCGCGCGTCCGGCGTCCAGCGAGGAGCGCATCTCCCCCGGCGAGCCGCCCGGCCTGTCGGTCAACCCCACCGACGACGAGGTCATCTTCGGCGCCGACGGCCCGGTCGATATGGGATCTGCCAAAGAGCCCTACGGGCCGCTCGAGCCCAGAGGCCAATCCAGCCAACTCGACGACCGCACCGACCGCGTCGATCAGCTCAATTATTTTGCCAATTTCGAGCCCAGCGTCATCCCATACAAGCGCGGCGTGGTTCAAAACGCGGTGGGATATCAATCGGGCGACTATGCCTTCATGCTTCGCTCGAAGAACAACGAGCGAATCGGTGTCGACCAGAGCGCGGCGCGCGCCGATGAGGATGTCTTCTGGGGCTCCTTTTTGATGCGCACACAGGCGGGCGACCTCCACCCGCTGCCCAGCGTGGCTCCGACGCAGCGTATCCTCGAGGTCCAGGCCGAGCCGGACGTCCAGATGAGCTTCGTGCGCGACGAGGCCGACAACTTCTACGTGCGCCCCGATTACGATGGCGTGCTCAGACTCAATATCAAAATCGCCGCCCCGAAGAGCTACTTCGGCGGCCCGATCGACCGTCAGGTGAGCTGGTCGCAATTCTCCACACGCGCCACGCCCGAGCTGCCGCGTGATGTCGCGACGGTCGCCGCCCAGGTGCTCGGCACGCTGAGCATCTCGCGCGAGATGGCGCCCGCCGACGCGCTCGAGGCGCTCGTCGAGCACTACCGCGACTTCCAGGGACGCGAACTCCCCGACGCGATGCGTGGAAAGGATCTATACGCGACCTTGTCGCGCGAGCAAATCGGCGTATGTCGCCACCGAAGCCTGGCCTTTATGATCTCGGCGCGTGCGCTCGGCATTCCCACCCGCTACGTCTACAACGAAGCGCACGCCTTCGTGGAGATCCTGTGGCCGTCGACCGGCTGGCGGCGCATCGACCTGGGCGGGGCGGCTGACGAGCTGAGCTATACCGGCCGATCCGGCGGGAGTACCCACGACGGCGGCCAAGACCCGCTGCCCCAGCCGCCCAACTTCGCCGCCGAGATGGACCGCATGAATACCCAGGATATGTCGCCCCGCGACGGCGGGCAGGCCGGTGAAGGTGCAGACGAAGCCGGCGCTGAAGCTCCGCAGGACCAAGCTCCTCACGACGCCTCAGCCCATGGAGAGGCCGCAGACCAAGGAGATGAAGCCGGCGATCAGCAGCAGGCTGCCCAGGAGGAACTCGGCGATCAGCAGGCAGCCGATATGTCCGAGATGATGGATGCCGACGGGGATTTGCAAGAGCTCGGCGAGCCAGCCGAACAGGCGCCGGAAGACACTCGCGAGGAGGTCATCATCGATGTCAAAGCCGACGCCATCGAGGTCTTTCGCGGAAACGCACTCGGCCTGCACGGGAGCCTATTCACCGAGTCCGGCCGCCCGCTGAGCAAGCGCGAAGTCGCTGTCTACCTCGGCCGAGTCGGTGGCCACTCCGACGAGGGGCTCATCGAACTCGGCACGCTGCGCACCGACTCCGGCGGCCGCTTCAACGGCGAGCTTTCCATCCCCGACCGCGTCTCCATCGGCCGCTGGTCGGTCATCCTGCGCTTCGACGGCGACGAGGAGTATAAGCCGGCGAGCGCCGATTAGCACCCATCTGCCTCTTCTGCTAGGCTAATGGTCACTGTTTGAGTAATTGGTTGAGGGAGTGCGATGATGCGGAAGGGAATGTCGCGGTGGTTGTTGATCGTCTCACTGTTGGTATTGGCTGGCTCAGTGCTCACGGCATGTACGGTCTCTGCCTCGGGCGGCATCGCCGCGGGGCTTATCTCGACGGTTTTGCTCCTCGTTGCGGTCAGCCTCGGGGGAACCCAAGCCGGTTGTTCGGATTTCCATGTGGGGCCATGTCTGTCGCCGGCTTATGACGGGGGCTACGACGACCCCGATGTCGGTCCCTGTCTGTCCCCGCCGCCGCCCGACGGTGGCTGGGACACCGATCAACCCGACGCGGACGCCTCCGACGCAGATGCCTCCGACGCAGACGACGCCGATGCCTATATCGGCCCTTGCTTGTCCCCGCCGCCGCCCGACACGGGACCGGACGCCGACGAGCCTGACACCGGCGACGCCAGCGACGCAGCCGACGCGAACGGCGCCGATGCGGCCGACGGTGCCGAAGTCGGCTCGGCCGATCCCGAGCGGCGTCGTATCCTCGACAAGATGCGCCAGCGCCTGCCCGCCGACGTCCTCGAGCGCCTCGATGATGACGACAAATTAGCCTGACCGAATTCTATGGGCATTCTCCACAGCGACTCCGACCACCAGGTCCCCCGGCTCGACTTCGAGTTGATGGCCGGCTGCGACCACGCCTGCGGCCACTGCTACAACGTGTGGGGCGCAGAAGACGGCGACCCTCAGGGCGGCTATAAGCCCAGCCAGCTTCGGCCCGACGCCTATATGGCCATGATGGAAAAGGCGGTCGTCGAAAGCGGCGCCAAGCATATCACCATCACCGGCGGCGAGCCCCTGCTCCGAAAGGGCGCGCTCGACATCGTCGAGAAGGCCTGCGAGCTGGTCGACACCGTGCAGATCATCACCAACGGAAGCCACCTCGACAAGGAGGCCATCGGGCGGCTGTCCGCCGCGGGGGTGCGCGCCGTGCAGTTGACCTTGCTATCCGCCGATCCTGCGCGCCATAACCTTCTCAAAGGGGCAGATTGCTTCGACGAAACCGTGCGCGCGGCGATCGATCTGCGCGAGGCCGGCATCCCCGTGCAGGTGTGTTTTGTGGCCATGCGCCAGAATTGGCAGGACTTCGAGGAGGTCGTCGAGCTGTGCCACCTGCTGGGCGTCAAACAGATCACCTACAATCGCATGTCGCCCACCGGCGGCGCCGTCCACCACATCAACCGGCTGATGCCCGAGGTCGAGCACGTCGAGCATAATTTGAACACGGCCAATACGCTGGCGCGGCGCTATAAAATCGGCGTGGCCACGGCCATGCCCATTCCACCGTGTCTGATCCGCATCGAGCGCTATGACTGGGTGCGCTTCGGTTTTTGTAGCACGGGCACCCGCTCGCCGAATTTGACCGTCGACCCGATGGGCAATATGCGTTCGTGCAACCTCTCGAGCGAGCTGCTGGGCAATATCGTCGACGAGGGCTGGGAGAAAATTCACGCCCGGATCGAAAAGTACCAGACGACATTCAAAAAGAGCGTGCCCGAGCTGTGCAAGGGTTGCACCTACGAGCGCTCCTGCCAGGGCGGCTGTAAGGAGAGCGCGTTCGCGACCTTCGGCGAGGTGACCCACCCGGAGCCGTTTCGGTACCTGGCGCTTCGGCCCGAATGGCTCGACGAGCTCGGCGGCGCCCAGCCCGCCGTCGAATGCCCCGGCGCCGCGATGGGCCGCACCTCCTGACCGGGACCCCCGATGTCCGACCGCTGTCTGCTGCTCATCTCGCCCGGCATCATCAAGTGGACCGATATGGACTTCGGTCTGCCACACTTGGTCAGCATCGGCGGCTACGTTCAGGAGCACGTCGATATCCGCGTCGAGCTCCTCGACCTCAACTACGAAGGGGGCGACTGGCAGCACCTCGAGCGCACCCTCGAGGAGCTCGGGCCGTACCTGGCGATCGGGGTCAGTTGCTATACGAGCTTCGATTATATGCGGGTGATGGCGCTCGCGCGGTTTCTAAAGCGGCTGTATCCCGACGTGCCGCTGATCACCGGCGGCTATCACGTCAGCGCGCTGCCCGAAGACGTCATCTTCGACCAGACCCCCTTCGACGCGGTCATCCCCGGCGAGGGCGAGGTGCCCACTCGACGCATCTGCGAGTCGCTGTTGGCCGGCGAGGGCATCGAGCACGTCATCTGGCCCAAGGGCGTCGTCGAGGATCTGGACAGCCTGCCGCCGTATCGGTGGGAGCTGCTCGACCGCTACTGGCCGCGCGCGCACGACCTCGGGCGTAAATTCCAGATCTATCTGTCGCGCGGATGCCCCTACCACTGCACTTTTTGCATGGAGCGCTCCAAGAGCGGCTATAAGTGGCGATCCTACAGCGCCGAGCGCGCCGTCGACGAGCTCGAGCGGCTCTCCGCGTTCACGGATCTGAGCCGCTGGATCGTCAACCTGGCCGACCCGCTGTTTGGCTTCAAGCGAAGCTGGCGGCGCGAGGTCCTCAGCGGCATCATCGAGCGCGGGTTGCTTCCGCGCCAATACTGGACGCTGACGCGCTCGGACGACCTGCACGACGAGGATGTCGAACTGTTGGCCGAGGCACGCTTCTCCATCGGCATCGGCATGGAGGCCGGAAGCCCCGACATGCTCGAGTTGATGCAGAAGGCACGCCGGCCCGATAAATACCTCGACGCCCAGCGGCGCCTGGCGCGGCTTAGCCGAAAACACGGTATGAATTGGGCGGGAAATATCATCATCGGCCACCCCGGCGAGACCCGCGAGTCGATGCGGCAGACCCGCGACTTCGTCTACGAGCTCTTCGCCTCCGCCAAGGACACCTGCGGGTGGGTCTCGCTCGACCCGTTCCGGCTATATCCGGGCTCGCACGTCCACGAGGTGATGGAGCATTACGAGCAAGAGCACGGCACTACTTTCTACCACAAGGAGTGGTGGAAGAGCTGGTATGACGGAGCGTTTCGAGCCGAGCATATCGACCCGAGCGACGAGGTCAGCTTCGAGGATCGCGTCAACTTCATGTACGAGGCCTACGCGCCGATCATCGACGAGGTCCACCAGAAGTTTCGCGGCCAGGGCCGCAGCATCGACCGCGTCTTCAAGCGAAGCCTCGCCGAGCAGAAAAAGCTCATCAGCGGTGATATGCGACAACGCCTGCTCGACCACGCCGAGCGCAGCAAAGAGCCCACCGGGAAGCTCTCGATCTCGGAGCGCGGCGTGGACGTGGTCGAATTTCCGATCGGACTGCACGTCAAAGATCGCCAGATACGCCGGCGCGAGTCGGCCGTCAGGCGGCTGCTGGAACACGGCGTGCTGCGCACCGGCGCGCTCATCGAAGCGCTGCTCAAGGTCGCCCCGGAGGAGTACCTCGGCGAGGAGGCCGCCGAGGCGTTCTTGAAGGGCCGCATGGATGTCCCCGAGCGCGAAGGCGATCCGCCCGCGTGGCTGGGGGTGAGCACCTGTGCTATCGCCTTCGAGGCCATTAACCCCGGTCTGGGCGACCGCGTCGCCAACATGCTCGCCGTCAATGGCTACGTCGCCGCGCTCTTCTCCGAGCTCGTCGGCGCCCAGGGCGAGGTCGTCGCCGTCCACCCCGGCTCGCGCTGGTCGGCACGCAAGGTCAAAAAGGCGCTGGCCGATCGCGACAACGTCACCGTCACCACCGGGACGGCGACCACCACCGACGGCTTGAAAGGCATCTTCGACGCGATCTGGATCCCCGGAGCGTTGCCGAGGCTGCCGGCCGGCTTCGAGGACCACCTGCGGGTCTCCGGAGGGCGGCTGGGCGCGTTGCTCGGCCCGCGCTTTCAGCCCCAGGACCTCGTCGCGCTCTCCTACCGCGACGAACAGTGGCACGAACGCCGACTCGCCCGCGTGGCCGCACCCGTGCTGGCCGGCGAAAACGGCTGGCTCACCAAGCCGAAGCCAAGGGCCTCGTAGTGGACGTGCGCGTCGAAAGGTGGCCCCACGCCGAGCTGCACTACTTCGTGCTCAGTCATCTCGATCTGGGCGCCGACGCTGCCAACCTCCACCGTGCCGACCGCCACGACAAGCCGTGGCGAGATGAGCTCGAAGCGCTATACCGCGCCGCCCCTGGCCGTATATACCTGCAAGTGATTCCTCTTTACGTTGACGACCTCGACACCGAACTCCAGTGGCTGCGACGCGGCCGACTGCCGGCGCTTCGCGACGACGACAGCCTGCGCGCAGCGCGTTTTATGGCCGACGTCCTCGAGTTCGAGGCGCGCGAGCAAACGCCGCCAGACGATCGCGAGTTCAGTGAGGCATTCCAGGCACAACTCGGCATACTCGCCGAACTCCGCAGCCACCTGTGGGCCTCCGCACAACGTGAGCCGCCGCTCACCATCGTCGACTGTCCGTCGCTCGCCAGCGGCCGCTGGACGCACGGCCGCGGCGCGCCATTAGAGCGCGGCCACCGGGTGGCGGTTGCATTGGACATCGCCCCGGTATGTGCGCTCATCCAGGTGCTCCACGAGGAGATCCACCCGGTCAGCGACCCGACGGTGCGCGCCCGCTTCGAGGACCTCGCCCAGGCGACCGAAGCCGGCAGCCGCGGCTTCGAGCTACACTCGGCCATCGAGCAGCGCGCAATCGAGGTCGGCCGGCGGCTCGTCGAGGCGCACGCGCCGAGTGCGTGGCGAGAGGTTTATCGTGCGTGGTGCGGGCGG
>CAYLTX010000132.1:0-11345 GCA_964386725.1 uncultured Bradymonadales bacterium
ACGAGCCGTCCGAGAACACCGCCGAGTTGAGCGTGGCGTAGAAGTTGTCGGTATACGGCACGACCGTCCCGAGGTGCTCTTCGACGATCTCGGGGTAGTTTTCGACCGCCTCGGAGATCGAGCTGAAGATGACGCCCGCTTCCTTGAGCTCTTCTTGGAAGGTGGTGACCACCGAGACGCTGTCGAAGACGGCGTCGACGGCCACGTTCTGGAACATCTTCTGCTCGTTGATCGGCACACCGAGCTTCTCGTAGACCTCCAGGATCTTGGGGTCGACCTCGTCGAGGCTGTCCTTTTTGGGCATCTGCTTCGGCGCCGAATAATAGCTGATGGCGTCGAAATCAGGCTTTTTATAGCTGACGTTCGGCCAGTCCGGCTCGGTCATCTTTTCCCAATGACGATACGCCTTGAGGCGAAAATCGAGCATGAACTTCGGCTCGTTCTTCTTGGCCGAAATGGCGCGGACCACGTCTTCATTGAGCCCGGGCGGAAAGGTGTCGGTCTCGATGTCGGCGTTGAAGCCGTACTTATACGGCTGGTCCATCATCGATTTAATTTCGGAGCTCATCGTTTTACCTCTTCGTCGTATAAACTCGCGGGCCTGAGACCCGCAGAAAATTCGCAGCCTGGTTTGCGCCTTATTGCACCGCGGAAGCTGCGGTACCCACCGACTCGGTCAGCCCGGCGAGATGTCGTCGCACCGCATGCTCGTCCTCGGTCAACACACTCAACGGGATGCGGTCCATAGTCTCCATGACAAACTCGGAGATATGGGACCAAACCGGCCGAATCGTGCAGCAGCTCGCGTTGCTGCACACCTTCAGCTCGCCGGTATGTCGCTCACAGAGATCTTCGACCTCGATGAATCCACCGAGGGCCCTCATGACGTCGCCCACCGAGATGTCCTCCGCAGGCCGGGCAATATAGTAGCCGCCATATGCGCCGCGCTTGGACTCTACCAACTCACCCTGTGATAGAACCCGAAGGATCTTCTGGGTGTACGGAACGCTCATGCCTTCCTGGTCGGCGATGGTCTGCGCGGGGACGGGATCCTCTTCGGAGTGGGCCACCACGCGCAGCAAGCACCGGAGGCCATATTCTTCGATTGCGCTTATCTTCATGGGTTTACTCCCCGTTCCAGCAAGTTGCGGCGGGATTTAGCATACTATTTCGTATACTTTCAAGCGGCCTCCGTTCAATATCATACTTTTTTGTATGCATTCAAGGGTCGGCGTTCGAATCGATAACGGTTCGCGGTGTCGAAGCCTTCCCGAAAAACCGGACTTTTCACCGGTAATCTATCGCCCTACACATCCGGCCCCTTCCTATAGTAAGAAACTTCACTGAAACTTAATGTGGCTTCACGTAGATCTTTTGCCAGATCGTGACGAATTGCTGGATTGAGCATGAGGCTTGGGTCTTGGGGAAAGGCACCTCAAGCCCCACGCCACAAGCCTCGAGCCCAGCTGGCAGCCGTCGTCCGCTCGGGCGCAAACTGCGCGAAAATCCGAAAACGGATGCGAAACCACTTATTTACCCCAACCCCCCAGGTCCTATGTCTGACTCCACCGTCACCACTGAGTGGGCCTCGATGAGCATTTCGCAACTCGAGGACGCGATCCAACTGCACAACCGACTGTATTGGGTCGAGAATACCCCGCAGATCAGCGATCCGGAGTTCGACCGCCTCGTCGAGGCGTTGCGCAACAAGCACCCCGACAGCGAGGTGCTCGACGCGATCGGGCCGGCCGGCGCCGGGGTCGATCTCTCCGCGCACCTGCACGGCGACGAGCAAGTCGCCCACGACCCGCCGATGCTCTCGCTGGACAAATGCTATGAGGAAGAGACCCTCCACAAGTGGTTCGACAAATTCGAGGGCCAGGCCGTGGCTAGCCCGAAGATCGACGGCGTCGCCGTGAGCCTGCGCTACGACGCCGAGGGCCGGCTGATCGTCGGCGCCACCCGGGGCACCGGCCGCGTCGGTGAGCTCATCACCGGCAACGTCATGCACCTGATCGACGTGCCACGCAGCATCGACACTCACAGCATCGAGGTGCGCGGCGAAGCTTATATGCCGCTGTCGGTCTTCGAGACCCGCTTCGCCGAGGAGTACTCCAATCCGCGTAACCTGGCTGCGGGCGCGCTCAAGCTCAAAAACCCCGCGGCCACCGCCGATTACGGCATCCGGTTCTTCGCCTACGACGTGCTCGGCGTAGAGTTCGACTCCGAGGCCGACAAGATGACCTGGCTATCGGAGCTCGGCTTCGAGACCGTCGACTGGCATACGGTCGGCTTCGAGGGGCTCCAGGCGGCCTTCGACGCGATCGACACCGATCGACACACGCGTGATTACGAGATGGACGGGGTGGTCTTCCGCGCCAACCTCACGGACGAACAGCGACGCCTGGGCCACACTGCGCATCACCCGCGCTACTCGATCGCCTACAAATTCCAGGGAGACTCCGGCGAGAGCGTGTTGCGCGAGGTCCACTGGAATGTCTCGCGCACCGGCGCCATCAACCCGGTGGGCATCGTCGATCCGGTGGAGCTCTCCGGCGCCGTGGTCACCCGGGTGAGCTTGCACAACCTGGCGATCATGGAGTCGGTGGCCGGCGACGAGCCGCTCACGCTCAACTCTCGGGTGCTCATGATGCGACGCGGCGGGGTCATTCCCCACCTCGAAAAGGTCCTCGAGGCCGGCGACGCCCCCGTCGAGATCCCCGCGCAATGCCCCGGATGCGGCGCCGAGACCTTCCGGGATAGCGATGTCTTATTGGCCGAACATGACGACTCGTGCCGCAACGCCCGGCTCAAGCAGCTCGAGCACTTCACCAGTCAAATGGAGATCAAAGGGATTGGCCCGAAGCTACTCGAGCAGATGTACGACGAGGAGTTGGTCTCCGAACCGTCGGATTTCTATACCCTATCAGTCGAGGAGCTCACCTCGCTGGAGCGGGTCGGTGAAAAGCTCGCCGAGAAGCTCATCTCGCGCATCCATGATCGGCGAGAGATCCGCGTCGACGTCTTCTTGAGGGCGCTGGGCATCGACGAACTCGGCCGCCACGTCGCCGAGCTCCTGGCCGAGAACTTCGAGGACCTGGACGCCATCTTGGCCGTCGAGGCCGACACGCTCGTCGAGATCCCCACCATCGGGGAGGTCATCGCCGAGAAGGTCACCGCCGGCTTCGACCAATACGCCGACCTGATCGGCTCGCTTCGAGAGCAATTGGAGCTCGTCTTTCCCGAGCCGGCCGTCGATCCGGACGAGATCGACTCCCCGGTCGCCGGCCGCTCCTTTCTCTTTACGGGCGCGCTCGAATCGATGACCCGCAAGATTGCCAAACAACGGGTCAAAGAACTCGGCGGCGAGACGCCGTCGTCGGTGATCAAATCTCTCGACTATCTCGTCATGGGCGACGCCGATATCGAGCGCTTCGAAGGCGGCTGGCGCAGCAGTAAGCTCAAAAAAGCCGAGCGCTATAACGACGACGGCGCCTCGATTGCGATCGTCGGTGAGACCGAGTTTCTGGAGCTGCTCGAAGCTCGACCGAGCACCGATGCGTAGAAATTCAACCGCCAAGTCTCGACTCCGAACGGAATGAAGCGCGCCAAACTGGCGTTTGCTCCTTAGTGTACAGCGGATGAACTCTGGTGGGAGTTGGGCTCCCGTTTGGAGCGTGTAGAGGCCGGCAGAATGACGCATATAAGATACTTGCGTCACCGGGGTCTTTTGGTAGTCTGCCGACAGCCCAGAGCAATATTGAAGTTCAGAAGTAGTTGTAATTCGCGCGGTTTTGGCGAATTGGCCGCCCCGTAGAACCCGACGGTCAGTGAGCGAACCGACGAAGTAATTTGCCCGAAGGCGGGACCCTATGCCCACCGGTCGACAAGATAGTACCTTCTTGGTCGTCGACGACGAGCCGGACATTCTAGACGCCATCCAGCGTCTGTTTCGAAAGGAGTATCGAGTGTTGACTGCGCGCACGGCGCAGGAGGCGCTCGACATTGTCGCTGAACAAGAAGTCCAGGTCGTGATGACCGACCAGCGCATGCCGCGCATGTCCGGCATCGAGTTTCTCGCCAAACTGCGCGAGACTCGCCCGGAGATCGTGCGAGTTTTGTTCACTGGTTATAGTAATATCGACCACGTCATCGACGCGATTAACGAGGGCCACGTCTACCGCTACATCAGCAAGCCGTGGAAGCCCGCCGAGCTCAAGCTCTTCGTCGCCCAGGCCTTCGAGTACTACGAGAGCCGACGTGAGCGCGATGCCCTGCTCGGCCAGCTGCAAGAGGCAAACCGGCGCCTCGAGCAGCAAAACACCCAGCTCAGCGAGGCCAACGAGGAGCTCAAGAGCCTCGATCGCGTCAAGAATGTCTTCATGGAAGTCGTCAGCCACGAGCTGAACACTCCCATCGCGATCATCTTGGGGTATGTCTTCTTGCTCAGAAAGGAGCTCGACGGCAAATTCGGCGCGGTCACCGACAAGGCGCTCGGCGGCATCGACTCGAGTGCCATGCGCCTGAAGAGCATCTCCAACCGTATCTTCAAGATGCTCTCCAATGAGGGGCCGGCCTCGACGTTGAACTTGGAGCAGTTGTCGGTCGCCGAATTTATCGACGAGGTGCGCGGGCAGGTCGAGCCCTTTTTGTTCAAGCGCGAGCAGACCCTCGAGGTCCACATCGGGCCCGGCGTCGATCAAATCCATGCCGATCGCGAGAAGCTGACCGACGTCTTCCTCAATCTGATCATGAACGCCATCAAATTCTCCCACGACGGCCAAGCGATCCATCTGAAGATTGCAGCCTCCGAAGAGGACCCCGAGGTGATCACGTTCTGCGTCGAAGACCAGGGCATCGGCATCTCCGAAGAAGATATCTCCCAGATCTTCGACGCGTTCTTCAGCACATTCGAGTCGCGCCACCACTCCTCCGGTGACTTCGAATTCGGCAAGCGCGGCATCGGCCTGGGGCTATCGGTCGCCAAGCGATTTACGGAGATGCACGGCGGCAGCATCGACGTGGAGAGTGCCGAAGGAAAGGGCTCGCGTTTTCTGGTCTTTCTGCCGCGCAGCCCCCGGTGCGTCGAAGGCATCACCAGCCGCAGCTCGGCCGACCCGCGAAGCGCGGCTTCCTGACTTTAATTTCCGAAAAACCGCTGCGCGAGCGCCCTTGCGGCGTTGGCGCGCTCGAATTCGTCGAACTCCTCGGCCAGCTCCGCGCCAATCGTCGCCGCGTGGCCAATACGCGGAGCGCGCAGGCCGGTCTGAGAGGCAAGCGTCCTGGCTTCCTCGAGCAACTCGT
Source organism: uncultured Bradymonadales bacterium (assembly GCA_964386725.1). Taxonomy (GTDB): domain Bacteria; phylum Myxococcota_A; class Bradymonadia; order Bradymonadales; family Bradymonadaceae; genus CAYLTX01. The sequence continues at coordinate 5,305 of CAYLTX010000132.1, forward strand.
CGAAGATGGTCCAATCCCCATCCGCGGCGGCGCAGGCGACTAGCAATACGTCGGCATGTGCCAACGCCCCGAGCTGCGCCTCGCGCTCGAAGTAGTGTCGGGTCGAGGCGACCGCCGCCCTGGCCTTGTCGAACTCGCCGCGGTGCAACTCGATGAACGCCAAGTGTAAGCGCACGCGCATGCTCTGGTTGGAGCCGACCGACTCGTATAATTGAATCGCTCGTTCACATAGCTCTTCGGCGAGGTCGACCTCCCCCCGGAGCAAGCTTAGCTCGGAGAGGTCGTTCAAACAGTCGGCGACGCCGACCTGATGGCCATCTGCGTCGAATAGGGCCCGCGCTTGTTCGGCGAAGCCTCGCGCCTCTTCCAATTGGCGCCGCTGTCGAGCGATGTCACCGAGCGCATTGTAGCAGCGAGCCAGCCCCAATTCGTCGTCGCTGTGCTCGAGCAGACCCGCTGCCCGCTCGAGGTGAGTGTTGGCCGTGTCGAAGTCACCACGAAGCTGCGCGACTCGTCCGAGGCCGAGCAGGCTCAGGCCCACATCTCGGTCCGCTCCGTCGGCTTCGGCCAGTGAGCGAGCCTCCGAAAAACAATCATGGGCCCGAGTGAAGTCCCCCAGGTGTAGCTGGGCGCGTCCGGCCGCTCGCAGCGACGGCGCCAGCAGCTCCGGGCAGCCCTGGTTGCGCGCGTGCTCGACGGCCATCTCCGCCCAGGTCAATGCGCTGCCGTAATTGGCCTCGTATTCGAAGATCTGTGAACGCAGCACCCATCCCTGGGGCCAACTCGGCGACGACTCCTCGACGTCGAGCGCGCTCAACATATCGCCGCGGCGATCGAGCAGGTCGTGGGCGAGTTGAAAATCACTCCTATCGGCGTGAAACGCAGCAGCGAGCCGAAGCGGCTCGAGGGCATCGATGAGACGCTCGGCTTCGATCAGATGATGCGCACGCCGCTCGGCGACCGCGCGATTCTGTGCCCCATAGAGATCGGCGAGCACGTCGGCACATATACTGTTGAGCCGCGCGAAGCGGCCGCCCTCGCGCGAGAGCCGCTCGAGGCTCTCGCGCAGCATCCCGTGCACGAAGCGCCAACCGCCGTCGATGGAACGCGCCAGCCCGCGCACGAAGAGTGTCTCGTCGAGATTTAGCAGGCGCTCGAAGTCGTGGTCGTCAGACCGGCTCTCGCTTACGCGTCGACACGCCTCGAGCCACTCCTCCTGGACGACCTCTTGGCCGAGCGCGGCGGCCACCTCGAGGCCGAGCAGCGACTGCTCGCCTTCGATATCGGCGAGCTGTTCGATGCGATCGCACCAGAGCTGGTGGATGTGGTCGGGCAAGGTCGCGCTCTCGCCGTCTCGAAGCTCGAAGCCGCTCGGGCCCACGGTGAGCTTGCCTGCCGAGACCCAGTCGTCGACGAGTTGCACCGCAAAGAGGGGATTGCCGTCGGATCGCTGCTCGACCTGAGCGGCCAGATCACCGTCGAGCTTCAAGAGCCTGCGCACCAACTCCGAGGTGTCCGCCGCCGGAAGCTCGTCGATGGCTAACGACTGGGCGTGATCGCGCGCCATCAGCCGCTCCAAGATGGCGCGCTCGGTGGGACGATCGGCCAGCGTCTCGCTGCGCGCGGTCAACACCATGAAGATGGGCGAGCGCGTCGCGCGTTGGATCTCGAGCATATGCGCCGCCAGGCCGAGCGCATCGGTCCCCCATTGCACATCGTCGAGCCACAAAATCAGCGGTCTTCGGCGCGCGATACGCTCGAGCATGCGCCGGAGCAACGCATAGCGCTGCCGGGTCGTACGAAAACGAACGCTGCCCTTTTGCTTCGTGTCGAGGCTACCCCGCGGCACGATGAGTTCGGTGAGCGCGTTCCACTCGTAAGGCTCGGTGACCCCTTGCCGGCGCAGGATGGACTCGAGGCGTCTCGAGATCGCGTCGCGCTCCAGGCCGACACAGCCAAAATGACGCGCGACCATGCCCGAGAGCCCGTCTGCAGGACCCAGCACGGGACTGTGCATGGCCGACAAGACCTGAGCACCGCCGACCTCGTTGGCGCGCTCGGTCAGCCAGCGCGCCAGCCGCGACTTTCCGGTGCCCGCCCGGCCCTCGAGCAACGCCAGGCGCGCCTCGTGGAAGCGGTGGACCTCGGCCAGCTTGTCCCACAACCAGTCGCGCTCGGCGTCTCGGTCGACCAGGCGCACGGTGCGCAGCCCAAACAGGCCCAGCCCGGCGCCGAGCAATTGCGTCGACGGTGCGTCCGGGACGGGCTGGCGCCAGTCGTCGGGAAGCGGCGGCGAGACCACCGGGGCGAGTTCGGCGTTCGCACCGGACTCGTCGTCTGCCGTATTCGACGCTGCGCGCTCGAGCTGTTCACCCCAGCCTGCAAAGTCGACCGTCACCGCGTGGTTGACCGGCGGGGCGTCACCTTCGGTGATATTGAGCAGTTGGGTGGTCGCGCCGATCTCGTGGAGCGTATCGGCGTCTTGGCGCGCCACGGCGTCGCCGGGCGACGAGGTCTCCCTGTCGAAAGGCTGCACCGGCGTCAGGCTCGCATCGACGGGCGAATCCAAGCCGATCTCACGGCTCGCTTCGTGGTCGCCGCTGCCAAATGGGTCTTCTCCATGCTCATTTGCGCCCGTCGAGGGCTCACCGAGCAAGCGCGCCAGGCTGTGGGCGGCGTCGGCGGCGGTGGGAAAGCGATCGGCTTGTTCCTTTTGCAAAAGTCTGTGCAGCCAGGCGGACAGCCCCTCGGGGACGGCATAACGGGGCTCATAGGCCGGCAACTCCGAGTGGAGATGCTTGCCGCTGATCTCGATGACGTTTGCGCCGTCAAACGGGCATGCGCCGGTGGTCAGCTCCCAGGCGACCACCCCGAGGGCATAGAGATCCGTATGCGGCCCATAGTCGCGAAAGCGGCCGCGAAATTGCTCGGGCGCCATATAGTGGGGCGTGCCCCAGCCGGTGTCGAATATGCCGGTGCGACCGGTCAGGTCCAGCGGGTGGGCGAGCCCAAAGTCGGCGAGCTTCAGACCCATCCGATCCCCGCGGCTGCAACCGACCAGAATATTGTGAGGCTTGAGGTCGCGGTGGACCACACCTCGCGCGTGGGCGTGGGCCAGCGCGTCGAGCACGTTGAACAGAATGTGGCGCGTGCCGGGCCAATTGAGCCTGGAGATATATTTGGACAACGCCCCACCGCGGGCGAGCTCCATGACCAGGTAGGGGCTCCCTGCGACGAGGCTGCCGTCGGAGGCCGCCGCTGCCTCCTCGCTGACCGCGCCGTGGTCGAAGACCAGGATGATGCCCGGATGGTCCAAGGCGGCGACCGAGCGAATCTCGTTGCGAAACTGCCGTAGATACTCCTCGCGGCGGGCGCTGTGCTCGGTGAGCACTTTGACCGCGACGGGCACCTGTTGGGGGAGGTGCACGCCTCGCCAGATCTCACCCATGCCTCCGCGCCCGATGATCTCGTCGACCTCGAAGGGTCCAAGCCGAATGGGTTGAGCTGTCATGGAGTCTACTGCAACTTGAGTTCGAACGCCGGTCCAGTGGATGCACAGAGATTAGTCTACACGGGCGGTTGTGTCGACTCGTGCGTCGCGGCCGGCTGTGCTATTAAGTGCTCACTCACTTGACCGATGTACGTCGAGGTCGTCCGTGGAAGAATCCTGCGAAGTCACCCCCTCTGAAGTTGGCATGGACCCAGTCCGGGTAGCCGAGGCGAGCCAGCTCATCGACGAGCTTCACGCCACCGGGAAATATCCGGCCCTACAGGTGTGTATTCGCCGGCGCGGGAAGATCGTGCTGCACAAGGCTGTCGGCCAGTATCGGGCGCAAAACGACCCCGACGGCGGCTGGAAGCCGGCCGGCCTGGATACGCGCTTTCTGAACTTCTCGATCAGCAAGTCGGTCGTCTCGACCGCGCTGCATGTGCTGCTCGACCGCGACGAGATTCACGTCGACGATCCCGTCTACTGGTATATCCCCGAGTTCGGCCAGCACGGCAAGCGCCACATCACGATTCGCCACGTGTTCACGCATACCGCGGGCATCCCGATGATCTTCTGGCATTTGAGCGACGAACTCATCTGCGATTGGGACCGCATCATCGCGCAGATCTGTGAGCAGGACCCGCATCACTTCCCCGGCCGACGAGCGAGCTATCACATCTTGAGCGGCGGCTACATCCTGGCCGAGATCATTCGCCGGGTCGACGGACGCGACGCGCGCACATTTTTGGGCGAGGAGCTCCTCGAGCCGCTTGGCTTCGAGACGTTCAACTTCGGCGCGCCCGACAACCAGCGCCACCGAACGGCGTGCGTCGAGCGGGTCGACGAGATGCCCCCTGCGCTGATGACCGACCTCATCAGCCGGTTCATGGACGTCGACGTCGTCGAGGCGCTCGGGGTCATCAACCGTGACAGTGTCTATGACTCGATCATCCCGGCCGGCAATGTCGTGGGGACCGCCGAGGAGTGCTCGCGCTTCTTCCAGATGCTCTTAAACGGCGGGGAACTCGGCGGGACACGCGTCCTGTCCGAGGAACAGGTCACCCGAGCCACCGGCGAGCAGATCATGGCGAGGCTCGATTGGACCTTATTTTTGACCCCGCAGCGATATAGCCTGGGTTTTATGCTCGGCCGGAAACACACGCCGCTCAATATCTTCGGCAAAAACACCGAGCGCACGTTCGGGCATATCGGATTTTCGCGTCAATTCGGCTGGGCCGACCCGGACTGCGACATCGCCGGGGGCTTTTTGACCAGCGGTGTGCCCGTTCGACCGGGCCGTGAGGTCTTCCTGGTGCGAAAGTTTCAGAATAAAATTCGCCGAGCGTGCGTTGGCTGACCGGCTCCAACAGACCGCCCCGGCCGGCAATGGGGTCCGCACGCCGACAAGAACTCTCGAGCGGCCCTTGCGCCTCGAGCATTTTTTCACTAGTCATCCTCGCGGCTTTGGAGCCCCCAGTGTGACTTCGGTCGCTGACGGCGAACCAACGCCCCGCGATACCACCTATCCTTTCGCCGCATGAGGTCGTATCCATGCCCCGCCGGCAAGATATCAAAACCATCTGCATTCTTGGCTCTGGCCCGATCGTCATCGGGCAGGCCTGCGAGTTCGACTATTCGGGTACTCAGGCGATCCGCGCCCTCAAAAATGAGGGCTATCGCATCGTGCTGGTCAACTCGAACCCGGCCACCATCATGACCGATCCGGAGCTGGCCGATGCCACGTACATCGAGCCTTTGACACCGGATTTCGTCGCTCAGGTCCTCGAGAAGGAACGCCCGGACGCGCTGCTGCCCACCATGGGCGGCCAAACGGCGCTGAACCTGGCCCAGGCGCTCAGCGCCCAAGGAGTCCTCGACGAGCTCGGCGTCGAGCTCATCGGCGCGACCCCGGAGGTCATCGATCGCGCCGAGGACCGCGAGCAATTTCAAGCACTGATGGACGACATCGACGTGGCGCAGCCCGCCGCCGGTATCGCCCGGTCGGTCGAGGAAGCCTGGAAGATCCAAGAGCGGGTCGGCTTTCCGGCCATCTTGCGCCCCAGCTATACCATGGGCGGCGCGGGCGGAAATATCGCCTACAACCGCGACGAATTCGAGCGTTACGTCAAGTGGTCACTGTCGCAGAGCCCCACCAACGAGGTGCTCATCGACGAGAGCCTGCTTGGCTGGAAGGAGTTCGAGCTCGAGCTGATGCGCGACCGCAACGATAACGTCATCATCATCTGCGGCATCGAGAACTTCGACCCGCTGGGCGTCCACACCGGCGACTCGGTCACCGTCGCTCCGATCCAGACGTTGACCGACCGCGAGTATCAGGCGATGCGCGACGAAGCGCTCCAGATCATTCGAGCGGTCGGCGTGGAGACCGGCGGCTGTAATATCCAATTTGCGGTCGACCCGGAGACCGGCCGCCGTGTGGTCATCGAGATGAACCCGCGCGTGAGCCGCTCGTCTGCGCTGGCCAGTAAGGCGACCGGCTACCCGATCGCCAAGATCGCCGCCCTTCTGGCGGTCGGATATACCCTCGACG
>CAYLTX010000132.1:11355-18142 GCA_964386725.1 uncultured Bradymonadales bacterium
TTACCGGCACCACGTCGGCGGCTTTCGAGCCGGTCCTCGACTATACGGTCGTCAAAATCCCTCGTTTCGCCTTCGAGAAGTTCCCTGCGGCCAGCAAGCGCCTGACCACGCAGATGAAAGCCGTCGGCGAGATCATGTCCATCGGACGGACCTTCCCCGAGGCGATGCTCAAAGGTGTGCGAAGCCTGGAGATCAAAAGAGGCGGCTTTCTGCCCCAACTCGAGCCCCCCGAAGGCCTCGCCGCCGGCGCCGTGGAGGACTTCTTTCGGCCCTATTTGATGAACCCCACCCCCGAGCGCCTCTGGTACGTCTTCGACGCGTTGCGCCACGATCTGGGCGTCGACGCCGTCTCGCGTATCACGGGCATCGACAAGTGGTTCCTCGACCAGCTCCAGACGGTCGTCGACTGCGATAACGCACTCGAGGAATTCGCCCGGGAGGCTTCGGGCGGAGCACAGGTGCCCGTCGACCTATTGGTCACGGCCAAGCGGCTGGGCTTTGGCGACGCGGACATCGCCCACAGCATCGGCAGCACCGAAGAAGCGGTGCGCGAATGGCGCCTCGAGAATGACGTGCAGCCGGTCTTCAAGCAGGTCGACACCTGCGCGGCCGAATTTGAGGCGGTCACCTCCTACTTCTACTCGACCTACGAGCGCGGCGACAACGAAGCGACCTACGACGAGCGCGACAGCGTCATGATCCTGGGCGGCGGTCCCAACCGCATCGGCCAGGGCATCGAATTCGACTATTGCGCCGTCCACGCCGCCCTCTCGCTTCGCGAGGCCGGCTATCGCACCATCATGGTCAACTGCAACCCGGAGACCGTCAGCACGGACTACGACATCTCCGACCGGCTGTACTTCGAGCCGCTGACCTTCGAGACGGTCATGGCGATCGTCGAGAACGAGAAACCGGTCGGCGTCATCTTGCAATTCGGCGGCCAGACCCCGCTCAAGCTCGCCCGAAAGCTGGCCGAGCACGGCGTCAATATCCTGGGCACCGACCACGACGTCATCGATCGCACCGAGGACCGCGAACAATTCAACCAGATTGTCGAGAAGCTCGACCTCAAGCAGCCCGAGGCGCGCACGGTGCGCTCCCTCGACCAGGCAAAGCTCGCCGCCGAGCAACTGGGTTATCCGCTGCTGGTGCGCCCCAGCTACGTGCTCGGCGGGCTCGGCATGAAGATCGTATACGAGGAGGCCGAGCTCGAATCGGTCTTCGAGCGCGCCCAATCCGAGGCGCCCGACAACCCCGTGCTCATCGACCGATTCCTGAACCAGGCCGTCGAGGTCGACGTCGACTGTATCAGCGACGGCGAGACGGCGGTCATCGGCGGAATTATGGAGCATATCGAGGAAGCCGGCGTCCACTCGGGCGACTCGGCCTTCGTCACTCCGCCCTATCACCTCTCCGAGGCGGTCTTACGGGTCATCCGCGAGCAGACCATTGCGCTGGCCAAGGAACTCGGCATCGTCGGGCTGATGAACGTGCAATTTGCCGTTCAGGATCAAAAAGACGTCTATATCTTGGAGGTCAACCCGCGCGCCAGCCGCACGATTCCCTTCATCGCCAAGGCCATCGGTGTGCCGTTGGCAGGCTATGCCGCCCGCTGCATGCTCGGTGAGACGCTGGGTGACCTGGGATTCACCCAGGAGGTTATCCCGAAGGCCTTCTCGGCCAAAGAGAGCGTCTTTCCGTTCAGTAAATTCGCCGAGGTCGACACGATCCTCGGCCCCGAGATGCGCTCGACCGGTGAGGTCATGGGCATCGACCCGGACTTCAACTTGGCCTATCTCAAGGCCGAGATCGGCGCGTCGAACGAACCGCCCACCGAGGGCACGGTTTTTGTCAGCGTCAAAGGCGCCGACAAATGGGCGACGGTGCCGATCGCCAAGAAGCTCGCCGCTTTGGGCTTCGATCTGGTGGCCACGCGTGGGACCGCCGAATACCTCGGCCAAAACGGCCTCGAGGTGCGCATGATCAATAAGGTCAAGGAAGGCCAGCCCCACATCGTCGACGCCGTCATCAACGGCGAGATCGACATGGTCATCAACACCACCATCGGCGCAGAGGCCATCCGCGACAGCCGATCGATTCGGCGCGCCGCGGTCAACGAATCCATCCCCTACTACACCCAGCTGTCGGCCGCGCGCGCGGCCGCGGACGCGATGACCGAAGTCGCCCGCACAAAACCCTCGGTCAAGTCCTTGCAGGACTACCATCGCGAATTAAATTAGCAATTCGCTTGTTAGCCCTTTTGACAATGAAGTAGCCGAGCGTGTTAGACTGCTCGGCATCCAATTTAAGCTTTAGTGCCCGGCCGCCCACTGCAGCCGGGCACGTTCGTGTTGTTCGATAACTCTATCCGAGGACAGAATGAACAAGATTCCGATGACCAGAGAAGGCCACCAACGACTCAAGGACGAGTTGGACAAGCTCAAGAAAGTAGAGCGTCCCAAAATTGTCGAGGAGATCGAAGTCGCGCGTGCCCACGGTGATCTGAGTGAGAACGCCGAGTACCACGCTGCCAAAGAGCGTCAGGGTTTTGTCGAGGGCCGCATCCAGGAACTCCAAGGCAAGATCGCCAACGCCGAAGTCATCGATGTCTCCAGCATGTCCGGCGACCGGGTCGTCTTCGGCGCCACGGTCACCATTTTCGACTTCTCCACCGACGAAGAGCAGACCTACAAGATCGTCGGCCACGACGAAGCCGACATTAAAGAGAAAAAAATCTCGTATTCGAGCCCCATCGCTCGCGCCATCATCGGCAAGAGCGTCGGCCAAGAGGTGACCATTTCCACACCCGGCGGCCAGAAAGAAGTCGAGATCGTCGACGTGGAATTTGTATAATTTCGACGCATCTCGATACAAAAAGCCCCTCGAACCGGACCGGTTCGAGGGGCTTTTTTAGTCGAGGCGTTCGAAAAGACGCTTATTCGGCGACTTCCTCTTTGGACTCACCATCGCGGCGGACGTTGCCGGGGAGTTCGTCGTCGAAGACGTACTCGGCGAGGTCTTGGACATGCTCGGCGAAGAAGATCTCGAGATCCTCTTTGATCTCGTCGGAGACGTCGATGAGGTCCTTCTCGTTGCGCTTGGGAAGGACGACGCGCTTGATCTCGGAGCGATGGGCGGCCAGGACTTTCTCCTTGATACCGCCGACCGGGAGCACGTTTCCACGAAGTGTGATCTCGCCGGTCATCGCGACGTCGCTGCGAACACGCACGCCGGTCAGCAGGCTCAGCAGCGACACATACATCGTGATACCTGCCGAGGGACCATCCTTGGGGATGGCGCCGGCGGGCACGTGGATGTGGATATCGTGGCCCTTCGTGAAGTTCTCGTCGATGCCATAATCTGCAGCGTGGCTTCGGATGAAGCTGAGCGCCGCGCGCACCGATTCCTTCATGACGTCGCCGAGCTGACCGGTGAGCACGAGCTCACCTTTGCCGGGCATGCGCGTCGACTCGATAAAGAGGATGTCACCGCCGGCAGGTGTCCAAGCAAGGCCTGTGGCCACGCCCGGCTGAGAGGTTCGCTGAGCGACTTCGTGCTGGAATTTCTCCGGCCCGAGGTAATCGATCAGGTTGTCCTTTTCGAGCTGGACGCTGACCTCTGCGCGCGCCTCTTCTTCCTTCTCGGCGACCTGGACGGCCACACCACGGCAGACGTCGGCGATACGACGCTCGAGGCCGCGAACGCCGGCCTCACGGGTGTAGTTGCGGATGATCGACTCGAGCGACTCGTCGTCGATCTCGAGGTAATCAGTGTCCAAGCCGTGCTGCTCGAGCTGCTTGGGGATCAAGTACTCGCGTGCGATGTGCTGCTTGTCGTAGGCGGTGTAGCCCGGGATCTCGATGACGTCCATCCGGTCGCGAAGCGGCGCCGAGATGGGATCGAGCATATTCGCCGTGGCGACGAACAGCACGTTCGAGAGGTCGATGGGCAACTCGATATAGTGGTCGCTGAAGGTGTCGTTTTGCTCGGGGTCGAGCACCTCCAGAAGCGCCGCGGAGGGGTCACCTCGGAAGTCGCGGCCGACCTTATCGAGCTCGTCGAGCATGAACACCGGGTTGTTGGTGCCGGCCTTGCGAAGGCCCTGGACGATACGACCGGGCAGCGCGCCGACGTAGGTACGACGGTGGCCGCGAATCTCGGACTCGTCGTGAATTCCGCCCAGCGAGATACGCACGAATTTGCGACCCAGCGCGCGGGCCACCGAGCGGCCCAGGCTGGTTTTGCCGACGCCGGGAGGACCGACCAGGCACAGAATCGGGCCCTTCATGTCCTTCTTGAGCTGGCGCACGGCCAGGTACTCGACGATGCGCTTTTTGACCTTGTCCAGGTCGTAGTGGTCCTCGTCGAGGATCTCACGGGCGTCATTGATATTGAGCTTGTCGGTGGTCTGCTCGCGCCACGGAACGTCGAGGAGGGTTTCGACATAGGTGCGCGTGACGCCGTACTCGCTGGAGGCCGGCTGCATCATGCGCAGGCGATTGAGCTGCTTTCGACACTTCTCCTCGACCTCGTCGGGCAGATTCTTCTCGTCGATCTTGGTGGCCAGCTCCTCGAGATCGCCGCCCTCACCGTCGAGCTCGCCGAGTTGCTCCTTGATGGCCTTGAGCTGCTGGCGCAGGTAGTACTCGCGCTGGTTCTTGTCGATCTCCTCTTTGATCTGGCTCTGGATCTTGTCGCTGACGCGCAAGACCTCGAGCTGGCGAGCCAGCAGGGTGACCACCGTCTGCAGCCTCTCTTTGAGCGGCAGCGTCTCGAGGATCTCTTGTTTTTCCTCGACCTCGATGTCCATATTGGCGGCCACAAAATCACATAGCTGGCCGGGGTCATCGACCCCATCGACCATCTGGCCGGCCTCTTTGGGCATCTCGGGGATGAATTTGACCACCTGCTTGGCAGTGCCCTTGAGGTTGCGAAACAGCGCCTGAATCTCGACCTGATCTTCGGGGGTCGGCTGGGGCGCCTCCTGGATCTCGAATCGCCCCTTGAAGAACGGCTCCTCCTGGAGCATCTCCTCGAGATCGATGCGCTGCTGGCCCTGGATGATCACGCTGTAGTTGTCGCTGGCGATCTTGACGACCTTGAGAATGCGCGCCACCGTGCCCACCTTGTACAGGTCGTCGGTGGTGGGCTCATCAGTCTCGGGATCCTTCTGCGTCAGGATCGCGATGGGCTGGTCGTTTTCGCTGGCCTCCTCGATGAGCTTGACGCTTTTGGGACGGCCGACGGCCAGAGGCACGACGACCTGGGGGAAAAGCACTGTATTTCGCAGTGGGAGGACCGGCAGCTCTTGGATACCTTCCAACAACTGATCCTGGGAAACTCCTTGCATTTCCGACATATCTATTTCCTTGTCAGACACGATTTCTGATAGAAGCTGAGTCCGCCTATCGGGGCGAACCCCCTTCAGCGGGCGACCCACGCACGACTCGAACAGTCGGGCTGCAGCCACCCTTACGGTTATTCACAACAGATTAGCTACGAGCCATTATTCGAAAGACTCGAAAAAACAACGTGCGCGGGTTCTCGGGGCACCATCGGTGGGGCACCGGGCAGCGAGGCTGCCCGCGCAAAAAAGTTCTGGAAAACAATAGGCACGAGCTAGAACTTGTCATGCCCTTGGGACGGGCGTGTTGTAGCCCATGACATTCGATCAGTGCAAACATGCTCACAAAAGTCGTCGCGGCAACCACTCTCTCCACTCTTTTTCTCACGCGGGCGAGCACCTGCTCTGTTCCCGTGAGCGAGGCCGTCCATGATGAGCGATGAAAACGATTCCAATAACCTCCTCATGCGCGTGCGCCGAGCGGTCACCTCGACCGGCCAGCGCGTCGAGAAAGCCCCCTCGAAGCTGCTGGCGCGGGTGCGCAAAACCTTCGACGAGACGCTCGCCCCGGCTATCGAGGCCAAAGCGCGCGAGGCGATGCTCAAGCTCGCCGAACCCGAAAACGCCCGCCAACTCCAACGAGCACTGGCCGGATTGGCCCAGACGGCGATGCGCGCCGGCTTTCGCTCGGACCCTCCGGCCAGGCTGTTATTCGACTTCGTCGACGCGCTCGAAAAACGCCACACCCGCGAACAAACCCTCCACGTCGTCATCGAGCACGCGGTCACCTATGAGAGCGATCTGCTCGAGATGCTCCTATCAGCCGGACCCGGCGGGGGAGCGCCCGGGGGCCTCGAACATCTGCGTGAACGCGCCAGCGACCGCCTCCTCACTCTGCTCTGCTCGCTGGTCGCTCTCGATCGCGAAGATGCGCCGCCGACCGATCAACAGGCTCAGATTCTGTACTTCGAGCAGGCTCCCATCGACGAGCGCTTCAAGCCGCTGGCCCGTATGGCCGCAGGCGACGAGAGTGCCTTCGCCTCTCGGGAGGCAAAGGCCGATGACGACGCCGAACCTGGGGAGCAAAACTCCCGTCTAAAAGGGCTCGTTCGCCGACTGACTGGCCAAGCTAAGAGCGACCTCGCGCAGAGCAACTCGGATGAGAAAAAAACCGATGGGACCTACTCCAAGACGAGCGCCCTGGCCCGCTTCGTGCCCTCGCTCAATGATCCGGTCACCCGCTTTTTGACGATGAGCTATCTCTTCTTCTTACAGTCGTACCTGCTTCGCGCGATGATCGAGGGGTTGCCCGAAGCCCTGGAGATGGCCGCAGAGCTCGAGCGCGACCAACGCGCCGACGACGAGGACGTCGTCGAGATCGGCGACTAAGTGCTGGGATCTGGAAATACGTAAGCACCTCGGCGGCTGGCTTCGACGATGCCT
>CAYLTX010000133.1:0-18125 GCA_964386725.1 uncultured Bradymonadales bacterium
CGCGATGTCGACCGCCTCTTGTTCGTCGAACTGCCCGCGGCTGGAGAGGCGGTCGGCGAGGTCGTCCGACTCGCAAAGCTCCATGGCGATGGCCCGCCGGCCGTCGACTTGCGTCATGCCGAAGACGCGCACCACCGAGGGGTGGTCCAGCGACTGCATCATCGCCGCCTCACGCTCGAAGGCCTCGACGATGGCGTCGTCGCCGGCCAGGTGCTCGTGCAGGACTTTGAGCGCGACGTCCATCTCGGCCGCTTCGTCCCAGGCGCGGAAGACGGTCGCCATGCCGCCTCGGCCGATGACACCGGCAGGTCGATAACGGGTGTCAGATGTCTCCCCCGCGATGGTCGTCGAATTATCACTCACGAGCCGACCTCCTCGACCTCTGTACGTGCCTCGACATATGAGCGCACGTCATCGAGCCGCTCTTGTGGACTGCCAACGTCGAAATCGAAGACGACGTCCTCTTCGGGCGACGAGCGCAGATCGAGCAGCGCGCCGCGGGCCAATTGGAGGGTCGAGCTCAGGCGGGTCGCCTCCAGGACAGCCTCGTCGTGGGCATCGAGCTCTTCGAGGGTCGCGATGCGCTCTTCGACCAGCTCGGCCGCCTGGTCGTCGCCGAGCGCCTCGATACGGGCATCGATACGCGCGTCGAGGCGCTCGAGCCGGCTGTAGAGCTCGGCGGTGTCGATCTTCTCGGCGCGTTGCTGGACCTCGTCGAGGCGCTGCGCGACGTCGAGCACCCGGTCGACAAGCGCCTCGAGCGACACTTGGTCGGCGTCGTCGATTCGTCTCGCCAGCGAAACGGCGAGGACGATGACGTCGTGGACTTCACGGCGAACCGAGTCGCGGCCGAGCCCGCGAAGGACCGACCCGGTGCGCTCGGGCAAGGCGTGGGCGCCGCCGGTCGAGATCGACTCGAGGGAGTCGGTCGGAATCATCAAGCGCCTCCCGCCGATTCGCTCTCCCTCGCCGCCCCGGCTCACGCCGCGCCGGGCCGCCTTCATTGCCAGACTCGTGGCGAAGGCCGTCGCCAAGAAGCCGATGATGGCAGCCACGCCGAATTCTAGCCCGAGTGTCTCCGTCGAGGTCATGAGCGCGTAGACAATCACCCACAGCGTGGCGAGCCCCGCCACGAACTTCTTTGGATCGACGCTCGTCAGCAGGACGATGGGTATGACGAAGATCGAGTAAATCACGGTCAAAAGCCCGCCCGAAAGCTTGCTGTCGACCTCCTTGTCGAAAGCGTACTCGGCCTTCGATCCATCCTTCTGGTGCTCCTCATAGACGCTGTAGACCTCGCGTCGATTTTCGGTCTCCTGCTCGAAGAGGTCCCCGATTCGGCGGCGCAGCGCGCCGGGCGAGTCGTCGAGAGTGCCCTGGTGGATCCTGTGGGGGATGGACCGCTCGTCGAGCAGCTTCGAGATGCGCTCTGCGTCCTCGTCGGTCAGCCCGTCGAAGAGGATATAGGGCGGCGAGCGATAAGCGAGGTCGCCGTCGGCGGCGTGTTGGGTGTCCTCGTAGGAGTTGAGCAGCCCCATCAAGTCGTTGAAGGCGCTGCCCGGCAGGTAGTCCGGCTCGGCGTTCTGCTCGAACCACACGTCGGGCTCGAAGGCCTCCTTGGGCGTGATGATCTCGACGATCAGATCGCCGTCGCCGGGCCGCTGGATGAGCCGCCGAAACTCGTGGCCGCACTCGATGCAGGCCAGCAGGCCCTCGATGGTCGGAGCCGCGCACTCCGGACAACTCTCGGTCTGTCGCGTCGCCCAGCTTCGCCACAACTGCTCGTCGTAGACGCCCTCGAGCGCTCGCCGCATCTGGGCGGGCGTCGCGAAGCGGGCGCCGACGTCGCTGACCAAGGACCTCTCCAGCAGATAGCGCGCCTGGGGGCTTAGGTCGTCGGGCAGCTCGTCGGCCGGGTTGCGCTCGTCTGCCGCCCGGGAGAACGCCGCCTGCATCGTCCCGTCGACCGGCGGGTGGCCACATAACATCTCGTGGGCGACCGCGCCGACCGAGTACAGGTCCGCCCGGCCGTCGTAGTAGAGCCCGAGGACGCGCTCGGGCGCCATCGCCTCGAGCGCGCCGAGCACCCGGGTGTGCATCGTCAGGCCGACGAGCTCGTCGACCCGGGCGAGGCCGAAGCCGACGATGCGGCCCTGCCCTTCTTCATCGATGAGAACATGGTCGGCATTCAGATCACGGTGCCAGATGCCCTTTGACTGTGCCTCTTCCAGGCCGGCCAACACCGAGTCCAGCACCGGCTTTGCCTCGTCCCAGTCCATCGGGCCGGCGCGCTCGACGCGCGCTCTGACCGACTCACCTTCCACATATTCCATGACCAGCGCGACCTCGTCGCCCTCTTCGATGAGGTCGTCGACCCGCACGATCGACGGGTGGTCGAGTCTGCGCAGCGCGGCCAGCTCGCGTCGCAGCCGCCGGCGGACCGGCTCTTCGTCGACGAGGTGGTCGTGCAATATCTTGAGGGCGACAGTCCGACCCGTCGCATCCTCGATGGCGCGCACCACGGTCGACATCCGACCCTTCGCGAGCTCCTTTTGGTATGTGAAGCCCTCGATGGCCATGGCTAAGAGGTAAAAGGGAGATGGACGTCGAATATTATACGAGAAGCCGTGCCACGGCCACACCGAGGTTGCTTCACTTTCACGGACACATCGAACAATGTAATTGGAGTCGACTTTGACGAGGTGTCCATATGCCAAAGAACCGCAACATACCCAACCTGTGGAACGGCTTCCGGATCCTGTGTCTGGTCGGCGGGCTCACTCTGGCCGGCGCGGCGTATATCGCCCCAGAGTGGTTGGGACAGTATATTAGTGTCGACGTCGCATGGGTAATCGCACTGACATTATTGTTATTGCTGCCGGTGACGATGATCCTTCGCTTCGGACTGACCCGATTCGCGAGCAATCTACGCGAGGCTGGGCGTCGCGCAGATATTGAAGCGGCGCGCTCGAGGCTACCGGACTGGGCGCAGCAGCACCAGTTGGCGTTCGAGCCCGGGACCAAACACGGCGAGGTCGGCACCGTGCGGGGCCGGCACCGGGGTTTTTTGCTCCTCGTCGATCCCGACGCCGGCGATATATCCGCGTGTTTTAGCCGCGAGGCCACGCGCGAGCCCATCGACATCAGCACCACCGAGCCGCCGGCTAGCCACCACGATGCGCTGTCGTCCTTCGACACCGCCGACGAGCGTTTCGACGCCATCTTCCCAACGCGATTCGCCACCGAAGAGTCCGCGACCCTCTTCACCGACCATGCGGCGATTCGAGACGAGCTCGTCGACTTCTGGAAGACACACGAGGACGATCTCCAAGTCGTGAGCATCGACGAGCAGGGAGTGGTCTGCTTCCTCGAACCGGACTCTCAGTACGACGTCGACATTCTGGTCGCTGTCGTCGATGACCTTGGCGATGCCATGGACATGCTCGACCAAGAGTTCGGCCGGCGCGATCTGGATTAGAGCGCTCACGTCTGCTCGGCCCCAACAACATCAGGAACTAGCAACAACGGACAACAGCGGGAACCACCAAACCGGCTGCATTGCGTGGGTCAAACCCAGCGCCAAGCAGCGCATCGAGCAGCACTACTGCTGCGTCTGCGGCACCTCCCGACGAGTCCCCAAGACCCGATATGCATCGGGAAAAGACGACGAGGCGGTGTGATCTGCCAACGCGCGTCCGATTTCGACGACATCGACACATTCAGGACGCTCGACGAGCGAGGTATGGGAGCCAGGAAGGGCCGCATATACCCATGAAAACTAGCTCACATCGACTCTGACACCGGTTGTCGCTGCATCGCCGCCCGATTCGCTTCGGTCGCTGCATCCGATAGTCAGCACGAGAAGGATTGCAGTGCAGCTAAAAATACGCATTGTTTTCGTGACTCTCACTCTGGTTATCGGCAGAATCGGAAAATCGTTGCGTACTTTTTTGGCAGCCGGACCTGCCGGATCGGCCGATCACCCGCATGAAACGGGCTCATCGGAGATTGTGGTTCCTGTTGTTGGGTTCACGCAGGCATCGACGGCGTCCACCGCTTAGCCCGCAGGGACGCCGTCACTCTTTCTTGCCCGATATTTTACAACACCGAGAGCTGCTGTCGATCCCTTCGCCGTCATCGCGATGCGCACAGCTGGGACGGCTGCTCGACCGAACTGCGAAACAGGTCCGCACCTCATTCATTGAGCGAACCTGGGGGCGCCCCCCTCCCCGACGCGAACCACTTGGACTCCGAACAAGGCGTTGTGTAATTATCGCGGCGTGAATTCAGACTAAGCAGCGGAGAGTATCGATGACGTGGCAAGAAGCCTGGCGAGAAGGACGCACCCCTTGGGATGCCGGACGGGCGGCCCCGAGTTTAGTGGAGCTAGTCGACGGCGAGGAGCTCCCCGCCGGTCGTGCGCTCGTTCCCGGCGCGGGCTCCGGCTACGACGTACTCGCCCTGGCGTCCCCCGATCGCCACGCTGTCGGCCTCGACTTGGCCGACGGAGCCAGGGAACGCTTCGAATCGCTTCGCCGACAAGAAGGTATCCCCCAACAGTGGGCGGAAATGGTCACCGTCGACTTCTTCGACTGGCAGCCCGACGAGCCATTCGACGTCATCTGGGACTACACATTTTTGTGTGCGCTCGATCCCGAGATGCGCCCGCGGTGGGCCGAGCGTGTCGACGAGTTGTTGGCGACTGGCGGTGAACTCGTGACGCTGATCTTTCCGGTGGTCGACCCGGGCGACAACCAAGACCCACTCGACGGCCCGCCGTACCCGATAAGCCCCGATCTGGTCCGAGACCTGCTCGAGCCTTGCTTCGAGCCGTTCTATCTGGAGCCGGCCACGGCGAGCCATGAGGGCCGCGAGGGCAAAGAGTGGTTGGGGCGCTGGCGGCGACGCTAATCAGCCTTGTCAGAGCCAGCTGCGCACTCCCATTGATGACCACGCGGCTGTCGAGCGTGGGCGTGTTCCAGGCGGTCTTCGTCTTTGCATGAGGGCGATACCCAGCCCGTAGTTGTTTCGTCTTCCAATTTATTAGACGTGAATAAAGTCCACGGCGCGCTCGCACTCAGATGTGCCCAAACGCGGGTCAACCCGCTCTGTGAGACCGGTTCACTGCGCACCGACGACGCACGCCCAACACGATCACCAAGCCCAACAAGGCAAACGGCGAAGCCCCGAGGGAGCCGCCCGTGCTATTGCACGCACACCCCTGGTCGCCTTCGGTCGTCGGGTCACGTATGACCACGGTGGCGGCGTCCGAGCCGGAGCCGGCGTCGTCGGTGCCGGCATCAACGCGGGTATCCGGTTGACCGACGTCTCTGCTGGAAGTGTCTGCATCCACGTCACCTGCGGCGTCCGCCCGACTCGCATCCGGCACACCTGCGTCTGCTCCGGCATCGGGACCGGAATCGCCGCCTACGTCTGCTCCGGCATCCGGACCGGCGTCGCCACCTGCGTCGGGGCCGGCGTCACCATCGTCCGGGCAGCCATCGGCCGTTGACGCTGCCTCTGTGGGGCAACTGTCGATCTCGTCGGGCAACCCGTCGTCATCCGTATCCAGCGCCTCCACGTCGATCTCGATGCTCCGGCTGTCGGTGGCCTGCCCGTCGCTGGCCGACAGTGTCAGGGTCTGCGTGCCGACCTGACTGTATTGCGGCGTCCATCGAAAGTCGCCCGTGGCGGTGTCCATGGACGCACCGGCCGGCCGCGGCTGCACATCGTAGGTCAAGATGTCTGCGTCAGGGTCGTCGGCGGCCACCTCAAAGGCAAGTTCGGTGCCCTCGGTCGCCGTCAGATCGGTCGTCGGCGTCGGCGCAACGAGCGTCGGCGGCTCGTTGACGGAATGAACCGTGACGCTGACCGTCGCCGAGTCGGTCGCTCCGCTGCCATCAGATACCGTGTAGCCAAACGAATCACTGCCCACGTAGTCGGCTGCGGGGGTGTAGCGCACCATATCCGCCTGAATGGTGGCGGTACCGTGGGAGGGCGTCCCCACCGACGCGATGTCGAGCGTATCGCCATCAACATCGGTGTCGTTCGCAAGCACATCGACGTCGATGGCCGTGCCCTCGTCGGTGGCGACCGAGTCGTCCATCGCCACCGGCGCATCATTGACCGGTGTCACCGTCACGTTGACCGTCGCCGAGTCGGTCGCTCCGTTGCCGTCAGACACCGTGTAGGTGAACGTGTCCGTCCCTGAATAGTTCGAGTTGGGCTGGTAGAGCACCTGGTCGCCCTGAATGGAAGTGGCCCCGTTGGTCGCCGAGCCCGCCGCCGTGATCGTCAGCGTGTCGCCGTCGACATCGGTGTCGTTTTGGAGCACATCGATAACCACCGCCGTGTCTTCGAGAGTCACCACCGAATCGTCAGCAGCCAGGGGCGCGTCGTTGACCGCCATCACCGAGACCGTCACAGAAGCGGTCGCGGACGCTGCGTTGCCGTCCGAGATCGTATAGCTGAAGCTGTCTGAGCCGTAATAATCAGCGTCTGGTACATATTCGATCTCTCCAGCGACGATCGTCGCCTGGCCGTTGGCAGGTGTGGTCACCGAGTCGATCGTCAACGGATCTCCGTCGGGGTCGGAGTCATTTTGCAGCACATCGATGGTCACCACTTGGTCTTCATCGACGCTCGCCGAGTCGTCTGTCGCACTCGGTGGATCGTTCAGCGCGGTTACGGTGACCGTGACCGTGGCGCTATCAGTGACACCGAGGTGGTCCGAGATGGTGTAGGTGAACGTATCAGTGCCGCTGAAGCCGTTGGAGGGCGTATAACGGACCTGGCCGTTCTGGATGCTGGTGGTTCCGTGGGACGGCGAGTCGACTGAATCCAGGTCGAAGTTGCCTTCTGGATCGGAGTCGTTTTGGAGCACATCGATCGTGACCGCCTGCCCTTCGACCGTGGTCGCGCTATCGTCGACCGCCTGGGGAGGATCGTTGACGAAGTGCACCGTGATATCGACGGTCGCCGCCCCTGCGGTTTGGGTGCCGTCGGAGACCGTGTAGGTGAACTGGTCAGACCCGTTGTAATCCGGGTCGGGAGTGTAGACCACCGTGCCCGATGCGCTGTCGAATTGACTCAAAGTGCCGTTGGTCGGATCGGCCGAGATCGCATATGTGGGGGTCGCGGACGCCCCGACGTGTCCGGCCAAGGTGATCGTCACGCTGACATCCTCGTCGGTCGCCACCGACAGATCTTCGGCGTAAAGGCTTGCGCCGTAGTAGCCGAATACGACTCCCTCGCTGGATTGACCGTTGGTATACTCGGGCGCACCACCAAGGACGTCGGCGTTGCCGTCGCCGTTAAAGTCTCCCATGGCGATCGATCGACCCAGGTATGCCTCGCTATCGTCCGATTCCCCGATCCACTCCGGCGACGAGGCGAGTCCAGAAGCCGAGCCCAGGTAGACGAAAAGGCCCCCCTCATAGTCGTCGAACGTTCCGTTCTGGTAGCCGGGGGCCCCGATGACGATGTCGTCATAGCCGTCGGCATTGACGTCACTGGCGCCCGCGAGCGCATAGCCGAACTGAGACGAGGTGTGCGGCCCGGACTCCCCCCAGTTGTTGGAGCTGCTCAACCCGGAGCTCGAACCGTAGTATACGGATGTGAACCCCTTGCAATACGAGCCCCAGCAGTAGGCGCCGACGAGCACGTCATCGTAGCCGTCCGCGTCGACGTCACCAGCCGAACCGACCGAGAAGCCGAGTTTATCGCCGCTGCCGCCAGTCTTGGTCCAAGACGGCGACGACGACGGTCCTGATGAGCCTCCGTAGAACACGTAGACGCGACCGGCTTCGCCATTGTATTTGGGCGCTCCGACGGCAATATCGTCGTAGCCGTCGCCGTTCAGATCTCCGGCCGACGCCACGGCGGAGCCGAACTCGGCGTCGCTTACCCCTCCGTGATAGCTCCAGTCGGGGTTGCTGGCCGGCCCGCTCGCCGAGCCAAAAAAGACCACAGCGACGCCCTCCTTATTGTGATTGCTGTTGGCCAGATGGCCGCCGAGCACGATATCGTCGTATCCGTCGTTGTTAACGTCACCTGCTGAAGCGACCTTCCGCCCCACCGTGTTGTACTCTGCGCCCGACACCGAATACGTCCAATCCGGCGTGCTGCTCAACCCCGACGCCGAGCCATAATAGAGGTGCGCTCCCGATCCCCACGCGTCGGCCTTTCCTACGACCACGTCGTCGTAGCCGTCGCCGTTGACATCACCGGCAGAGGCGACCATTTCGGCGACCGCGCCACCCACAGGCGAATTGACCGACCAAGATGGTGTCGATGTCAAACCCGAAGCCGATCCGCGGTACAACTCGGCGGTGTTGGACATGGCAGACGTCGCGCGGACGATAATCGCGTCCTCATACCCATCGCCGTCAACGTCACCGGCCGCGACAACCGTTCGCCCCAAAAAAGCATCGCTCTGCTCGCCTTCGACGCTCCAATCCGCCGTGGCGGGCAGTAGCGAAGACAACTCGCTAAGGCGGGTATGAGTGGCTGGCACCGAGGGATCTGAGCCCGCCGAAGACTCGACTGTTTGGTCGCACGAAGCGGCGAGTGTAACCGAAAGAACGACTAAGATGACTGATGAGAATTTTCGAGCGACCATCACTTCCCACACTGCGGCAAAAATTGGACATCAGGATAACAGCAAGCGCACGATCTTTCACCTTGTAATGATTTTCGAGTTGCGGATATCGGGGTCGACAGGCAGATCGTCGACGTTGGCCAACAACAAGAACCATGTTCCCCGACGGGCCGTACACCTTGGAGCTGGAGCGCGTTCGTTTATGCGGGTTGACCATGCTCCGTCGGCGCCGAACGTGTCGTCTTTCGCACAAACTGCGCGTACTGGCACTCGAGCCCATCGACACGCTACGGCCGGGGACGGAGCCCCGGCGGCGAGCACGGAGGCTGCGCGCCCCGACGCTGCCGTCCGCGTGCGCTCTATCCGACTTCTCCTTGGCGATCTCTTTTCACACGGGGTGTTGGGATGTCCGGCACACACCGCGCAGACCCACATGAGATCTGGGGTGTTGTGTGCCCGGCACTCATAATTGACACTCATAATTGACGCACCCGATGACCCAATGCGTCCCCTTTTGGCTAACGCGAATGCACCGCGTCGATCAGAAGTGCGCCGACATCAGTGAGGTGGAGCATGGTGTCGACGCGCGTGGTGTACTGCTCGGGTCCGATCGCCACGACCGGCACCGGCGTGTGCGTGTGGGTGCCGTTCGCCCACGAGATATTCTGCTTGCGCCCCATCGCGCGCGCTATCAGCGCGCTGCGCACCTCTTCGCCAAATACGTAGAACGCCTCGAAGTCGTCGACGGCGGGAAAGGTCTCGGCATCGAGCACGCCGTGATCAGCGGAACGAAAATGGTTTGGCTCGTCCTTCAAGATCCGTCGCGCCTGTTCGACGGTGATGTCAAACTCACTATGAGCGTTGACGATCGCCGTCAGAGCCTCGGGGGTCTGCTGGTCGCCTTCGCCAAATTCGCGCAGCATCTCGTCGAAGGTGGCGGATTGTGCGTAAAGTCCGTCGAGCTGGTCGTATGAGCCGAAATTCCAATTCGGCCGGAAAGGCTTGTCTTCAAAGGCGCTGCCCTCAATTTGGCTCGGCTCGGGCACGTCATGCCGCGTATAGCCAAAGCTAAAGCCACCCGTCTCATGGTCTGCAGTGATCACGATCAAAGTATCGTCGCGCTCGGCGGCCCACTCGAGAACGTAGTCGACCGTCTGGTCGAATTTGAGCAACTCGTGCAGCAGCCAGCCGGCATCGTTGGCGTGGCCCGCCCAGTCGATCTGGCCACCCTCGACCATCAAGAAGAATCCGTCCTCGTCTCGCTCCAGCACGTCGAGGGCCTTTGCGGTCATCTCGCGAAGCGTGGGTTGGCGCCGCTCATCGTCCCGGATTCGCGTGTGCTCGATACCATTCATCATGCCCGATGAAGCAAAGAGCCCGAGCAGTCGGTCACCCTCTGCTGAATCGAGCCCGTGTGTGTCAAAAACGAGATCGTAGCCGGCTTCAGCCGCCTCGCCGAGTAAGTCGCGCTCGTCCGTACGTCGCGACGAAAGCGATAGCGTCTCACCGATGCGTCCACGCAACTCGTCGCGCACCGAACCCGGCTCGTTGGCCGACTCAGGGATCCAATGGCGCAACCCGCCGGACAGCATCACATCGACACGTGCCTGGAGCATCTGCGCGGCGATGTCGTTCTCCATCGAGCGGTGGGTCACGTGCGCGGCGAACCCGGCGGGGGTCGCATGCGTAAGGCGGGTGTCCGAGACCAGACCGGTCGCCTTGCCCCTGGACCTGGCGAGTTCGAGCACGGTCGGAACGGGCTCACCTTCAGCATTGAGGCCGACCGTCTCGGACAGAGCCGGCTGGCCGCTGGCCAATTGTGAGGCCGAGCAGGCCGAGTCGACCACCAACGCGTTCGCCGGGCCATTCAGCGCCACGCCGACCTGCCCGACTCTCATCGCCCGTGCGAGCGCAGTGGGCCGATCGTCGTATACGGAGGTAGGTGCGTGCCGGGCGTACTCTTCGAGCAGCCCTATTTGCTGGGGCCCCATGCCATCACCGATGAGGAGGATGACATTCTGAACGCCTGGCTGGTTCGATTCGCTGGACGGACCATTGGCAACCGATGGAGTCGTCTTCGACGACGCACAGCTCGCGAAAAGTGCGGTAGAAAAGAGGACGACGATGGTGAGCCTGCACTTCGATAAATACATGGTTGGACCTGCAGAGATTCGGCGAGTCGAGGTCGACGGGGCCTGGGCCCCCGAGCACACCCGAAATCGCTAATACACCCATCAACAGTCGTCTACCTGCACACCGGTAGTTTCACAAAGAGTTCACCTCAGCGATGGTGAATCTCCATCGCAGCCCCACCAACCTCACCTTATCGTGACACCGCTCACCTTAGAGCATGGGACTCAGAGCACGTGCAAAAACTCGATAATCGATCGGGTGAGCACGATTCGTTTCTTCGGACGAAGCAAGTCATGAGCCTCTCTGAAGTCGACCCAGCGAAATTGGCAAAATTCGCGCTCCTTGTGGGCGTGGATGTCGATGTCGGCGTCTGTGCCGTGATACTCGAGCAAGAACAATGTCTGTTGCTGGCCGGCGTAACGCCGCGCGAGAGGCCAGTCGACGTCGTCGGGAAAGTCATAGCGAACCTCGGGGCCGACGGCGACGAGATCGCACAGCCGCCGCGGCCGCCTCAGACCGAGCTCTTCGCTGAGCTCGCGCCACATGGCTTGTTCTCGAGACTCGCCAGCCTCGACCCCGCCCTGAGGGAATTGCCACGCACCACGAGTGTCGCTGCGTTCTCCCATGAGAATGCGACCATTCTCACGGTGCAGGATTGCTCCCGCGTTGATTCGGTAAGGGAGCGTGACAGACGTCGGATCGGAGACCGAAAGGTTCATTATACTGCTGCCTCGAGTTGGGTTTAAGGACCATGTGACTCATATCGTCGACGGGGCCTATTATATCGAGAAAGTAGTCAGCAGCAGGACGTCCATGCAACGCTTTGGAATCAATTCGTTGACCCGCTAGGAGCTCGGAGAACTTGCTCTCACCCCTCGTGGCGCTCGTGCAGCTCAGCGTACGCTCCGCCCCGGCCGAGCAGCTCGTCGTGGGTGCCGCGTTCGATAATCTCGCCGTGCTCGAGCACGAGGATCTGGTCGGCGTCTCGGATGGTCGAGAGACGATGAGCGATGACGATCGAGGTGCGCCCGGCGGTGAGCTGTTCGAGGGCGGCCTGGATGGTCATCTCGGTCTCGGTGTCGACCGAGGCGGTCGCCTCGTCGAGGATGAGGATCGGTGGGTTGGCCACTAATCCGCGCGCGAAGCTCAGCAACTGGCGCTCGCCGGCCGATAGCGTGCGGCCGGACTCCTCGAGGACGTGGTCGAGGCCGTCGTCGAAGCGGTCGACCAGGCTCTCGGCGCTGACCCCGCGCAGACATCGCATGACGTAGTCGTCGTCGACCTCGGCGCCCAAGGTGACGTTGTCACGCAACGTGCCCGCAAAGACCACGACATCCTGGGGGATGATGCCGACGCCCGCGCGCAGATTTCTGAGCGTGTAGTCGGCGACGTCTGCCCCATCGACGACCACAGCGCCGTCGTCGACCTCGTAAAACCGTGAGATGAGGCTGACGATGGTCGTCTTTCCCGCGCCGGTGTCGCCGACCAGCGCGATGAGGTCTCCGGGCCGGGCCTCGAAGCTGATGCCGCGAAGGACATCTTCATCGGAGGCCGCATATCGGAACCGCACGTCGCGGAACTCGACCGCACCTTGCTCGACCTCGAGCGTCGGGTCAGCGTCGGCCGCGTCGGTCATCTTCGCGGGCGTGTCCAGCACGTCGAAGATGCGCTCGCCGGCGGTGAGCGCGGTCTGGATGACGTTGATCTTTTGGGTGAGGTTGCGGATCGGCACCCACAGCCGGGCGGTGTATTGCAAAAATGTCAGCAGGACGCCCACCGTCACCAGGCCCTCGATGGCCCGGCCGTAACCGACAAAGAGCACCACGGCGGTCGCGACCGCCGTGGTGATCATCATCGCCGGGCGCAGTGCCGCCCAGGCGCGGATCTCGCTGGTCACCGCCGCCTGGTGGGCCTCGGTCAGCGCGTAGTGCTCGGCGCGGCGGTTCTCCTCGCAGCGATACAACTGGTTCTCGCGCATGCCGGCCAGGTTCTCGGCCAGCCACGAATTCATCCGGGAGAGCACCGCCTGTCGGGTGCGCATAAACGGCCGCGCGTAGTGGCGGTAGACGGCGCCGACGACGATGAGCACCGGGAATGACGCCACCAGGATAGCCGCCAGCACCGGGTCGAGCGCGAAGATGACCGCCGTCAGCACCAGGATAAACGTGCTATCTCGCAGTCCCTGGGCGAACGCGTCCGAGAAGAGCTCCGAGAGCGACTGGACGTCGAAGGTCGTCCGGTTGACCAGCCGGCCGACGGGGTTGTCGTGGAAATACCCCAGATCCATGCCAGTCACATGCCGATAAATATCGACCCGTAAGTCGTGGACCACGCGCTGGCCGAGCACCTGGACCAGATAAGACGATCCCACGCCGACGACCCAACGCAGCCCCCATGCCGTAGCGACGACTGCGCCGAAGTAGATGATCATCGCGTCCATGTCGGTTGCGCCAAAGAGGCGAGCGCCCGCGTCGAGCCAGCGGTCGATGAAGATCGCATCGCGGCTGCCGCCGATGATGCGATCGAGCGCCAGGCCGATGACGTACGCCGGAAGCGTCATCAGCAGCGACTCGATGATCGCCGCCCCGATACTGCCCAGCGCCAGCGCCCGATGCGGAGCGATGTAGCGCATCAGCCGCACCAGCAGCGTCCAGTCGAGCTGCTCGGATTCGATGCGCTCTTGTTCGAGCATATTGGCGAGTACGGGATCATCGGCGAGTTCGATCGCCTTCTTCTCGATGCTCGTGGCCTTGGAGGAACTCATAGTGCCGGCTCCTCGACGTGGGCGCTCTTATCTTCCTCGATAGCGCCTTTTTCGATAGCGTCTTTTTCGATGGCGAGCTGCTCGCGGGCGATGGTCTGGTAATAGCCCGGGCGCGCCATCAGCTCGTCGTGAGTCCCGTAGTCCGCCGCACCTCCGCCGTCCAAGACGACGATCGCATCACAGTCGCGCACCGCGCGCACCCGATGCGAGATGATGATGCCGGTGCGCCCGGCGAAGACCCGGCGCAGGTTCTCGAGGATGGCGTGCTCGGTATTGGCGTCGACGGCCGACAGGCAGTCGTCGAGGACGAGGAGCTGCGGATCGGCCGCGATGGCGCGGGCAATCGCCAGGCGCTGGCGCTGGCCGCCGGACAGATTGACGCCGCGCTCGCCGAGCATCGTCTCGTACCCGTCGGAAAACTCCCCGACCTCGCCGTGCAACTTGGCGAGCTTGGCGAACTCGATGACCTGCTCGCGGTCGGTGATATCGTCTTGCTTATTGTCTCGAACGAGCGTCAGATTTCGCTCCACGGTGTTGCTGAACAAAAAGGTCTCCTGCGGGGCGAGCACGATCTGGCGGCGCAGGCTGTCCAGGCTGATGTCGCGCACGTCGACGCCGTCGAGGAAGACGGTGCCCCGCGGCGGCTCGTACATCCGGGTGAGCAGCCGGGCGAGCGTGGTCTTGCCCGAGCCGACCGGCCCGAAAACACCCAGAGTCGTGCCCGCTGGAATCGTCAGATCGACGTCCGAGAGCACCGGCTCGTCGTCGCCGTAGCCGAATGTCAGCCCTCGGATGCTGATGTCCCCCGACGCGGCGGCCTCGACGGCATCGGGCGCGTCGGTGACCTCGATCGGCTCGTCGAGCAGGCGCTGGACGCGCCCCATCGAAGCCCGGCCGCGCTGAAAGAGCGAGATCGCCCAGCCCAGCCCGATCATCGGCCCCGACAGATAGCGAATCAAAAATAGAAAGGCGACGAACGTGCCCACGCCGATCTGGCCGCCGGCCACCCAGATGCCGCCAAAGACCAGCACCAGCACCGTCGACAGGCCCAGCATGAAGTCCAACGTCGGGTCGAACGCTGCTCTCACCCGCGCGAGCACCAGGTTTTTGGCGTAGTGGCGAAGCGAGAACCCCTCGAAACGTGCGCGGTCGAAGCTCTCGCGGGCAAAGCCCTGGATGATCCGAATGCCCGCGTAGCTCTCGCGGACCCGCTCGGTCATGTCCGAGAGATCCTCTTGGACGGCCTCGAAGCCCTCGTACTCCAGATGCGAGAGCTTGTTGGTGACCAGGTAGATCAACGGCAGCGGGATGAGGGCGACCAGCGCGAGCTTCCAGCTCAGCGCGAACATCACCGTCAGCACCAGCGCGGACAGCATGAGCGTGTCGGCGCCGACCAGGAGTCCCGGCCCCAACATCATCCGAATCGCGTTGACGTCGGCCGTCGCGATCGACATCAGGTTGCCCGACTTGGCCCGGTCGTAAAACGACTGGCTCTGGGACAACAGCCGACTCGCGATCGACCGGCGAACCGTCTGGCCGATCTGGTGCGACGGCACCGCGGTCCACATCAGCATCGGATAACGGCAGATATTCGCGATAAGCTGCAGTCCGAGATAGACGGCGACGGCCATCACCAACGTAAAGGCGGCCGCATCGAGCCCGACCAAGGTCAACGGCGGCGGCGCCTCGGCGGCCGCACCGGTGAGCTCGGCCTTGGTCAGCTCGACCGCCAGCGCCAAAAACAAGGGCGCGGCGACGTCCGCGGTGTTCAGGACGAAAAGCGAGGTCAATCCTGCAGTGTAGCGCCTGCGCTCCGGGCGCAGCAGCTTCAGGACGCGGCGAATGTCGGGCAACAGGCTCACGGTATACCGGGGGAATTAGGCTGACCGTGACTTAGCATATTTGCTGCGCGGGTGCATTTGCTGGGTGAGGAACGTCTGCCAGATCGCGCAGGCGTTGCTTTCCAATGGCATCCCTGCCCTTCGTCTGACATACTCCAAGCATTGACCGAGCGAACCTTTGTGGAGCCATGGAATGTCCGGCACCGTGCGCAAAAAAAGTGCCGAATCTCACGTCGATGAACGAGCGACCTTCGAGCTCGTTCGCTACGCGAATTGTTGGGAGGACGCGGAGTTATTGCTCGAAGCGCTGGATGTGGGTCCGGGCGATAAAGTGTTGTCGGTGGCGTCGGCGGGCGACAACGCGCTGGCGTTATTGTCGACCGGGGCGAGCGTGGTGGCGGTCGATCTGAGCTTGCCTCAGCTCGCCTGCCTCGGGCTTCGGGTGGCCGCGTTTCGGACGCTGAGTTACGACGAGTTGCTGCGCTTTTTGGGGGTGCGTGAGGCGGACGACCGCCTGGACGTCTACCGGACGTTGCGCGACGAACTCGAGCCTATGCATCGGGCGTTTTGGGATACGCGGCGCGAGGATATCGCGCGCGGGGCGATTCACGCGGGCAAATTCGAGCGGTATTTCGAGGTGTTTCGCACCAGGGTGTTGTCGCTGATTCACACGCAGGAGCGTATGGAGGCGCTGCTCGAGCCGCGCGACGAGGCCGGCCGGCGACGCTTTTATGACGAGGTCTGGTCGAACCGCCGGTGGCGCTTTCTATTCGAGATCTTCTTTGGACGTCGCGTCATGGGGCTGCTCGGGCGCGACCCGGAGTTCTTCCGCTACGTCGACGGGTCGGTGGGCGGCGAGATTTTGCGGCGCACCGAGTACGCGCTGACGGTGCTCCCCACCCACGACAATCCGTATCTGAACTTCATCCTGCGCGGCAATTTCGGCGACACCCTGCCGGTGTACCTGCGCGAGGAGCGATTCGATGCGATTCGCGACGGGCTCGACCGGCTGACGCTGGTGCGCGGCCGCGTCGAGCAAGCCGCCCGTGAGTGCGGCGAGCAAGGGTTTGCCGGCTATAACCTGTCGGATATCTTCGAGTATCTGGACGAGGCGACGACCATCGATATCCTCGAAGACCTGGCCGACGCCGCCGCGCCTCAGGGCCGGCTCGCCTACTGGAATATGATGGTCCCGCGCCACGGCCACAAGCTCGTGCCGGATAGGCTTCGCTACCTCGAGTCGCTCTCCAAAGATCTGCACAGCCGCGACCAGGCCTTCTTCTACGGTGACTTCATCGTCGAGGAGGCGCGTTGATTCACGCCTTCGGCGATATCATCGGTGCGGCCATCATCATCGTGGCCCTGGTCTGTGTGCTCCTGGGCGGGGAGTTATGGGCCCGCCTGGGGACTCCCGACCCGGAGACCAGCCGCAAATTCGTACACCTGGCCAGCGCCGGGGTGTGCCTGCTGTTTCCACTGATGGTGGAGTCGCCCTGGGTGGTCGGCGCGCTGGCGGTGGGCATGGCCGTGTTCTTCGGGGCTGCCTCGCGCTTCAAGCTGCTGGCCAGCATCCACGGCGTCGACCGCACCTCGCGCGGCAGTGAGTACTACCCGCTGGCCATCTTCTTGGTCTTTTTATTGAGCGGCGACCAGATATGGATCTACTTCGCCTCGGTGCTCGTGCTGGGGGTGGCCGACGCCTGCGCCGCGCTTGTGGGCGTGCGCTACGGACGGGTGCGCTACCGGGTCGAAGAAGGCGAGAAGAGCCTCGAGGGGAGCCTCGCCTTTTTTGGCGTGGCGTTCGTCGCCGTCGGCGGGACCGCGTGGCTTTTCACCGACCTGCCGCTGTTGCACATCATCAATATCAGCGTCACCGCCGCCGCGCTGCTGACCGCCTTCGAGGCGATTTCGATGAAGGGCTCGGACAACCTGTTCATCCCGTTTGCCGCGGCTGTGATGCTCGAGAAACTCGCCGTCGACACGCTCTTCGAGTTGACCGTCCAAAACGCGATGCTGGCGGTGACCTCAGTGGGGTTGGGCCTGGGCAATTATCTCGTCGGTAAGCTCACCCCGAAGCGGCACCTGCCCTTCGACACCGGCGGGATTTTGGCGCTGACCCTCTTCGCCTACGCCACCTGGGCGCTGGGGAGCCTCGAGTGGATGCTGCCGGTCTTTGTGGGCTATCTATTGTGCATGGCTGCGTGGGCGTTGAGCTGGGCGTCGAACGAGGTTCAGGTCACCCTGAGGGTCCGCACGACGTACCGCGCACTTTTGCTCCCGTTCGCGGTGCTCATCGTGGCCAATATATTCGAGATCTATGCGGTGCTCTACGGGCCGTATCTGGCTGCCTGCGCGGTGATGCTGGCGTTCGTCACCACCGCAATGCTTCGGCCCGAGCCGGACGCTCGCTTCTACTCGAAGCGTCTGTCCTCGCTCGTCGGTGCCGTCGCTGCCGCTTGTGTGGTCGTGCCGGCCTATCTCCTCGACGGGGCCGTCGGCTGGCAGGCACCGGCGTTCATCGTCGTGCTGACCGCATTTGCCTGCGGGATCAACACCCGCATCACCGATCACGCAGAGCTCGAAGACGCCTACTATTGGCCCGCCTCGAACCTGGCGCTGATCGTCGTCGTCACGGCCTTCGTCTTCGCTGCGCAATATCATGGCTTAATCTCGCAGTGGAATCCGCCGGCTGCTGAAGAGATGTGGCGGACGGTGAAAAATCCGGGTTGGTAGGTTTTTGGTTGAGGGTTGAGGGTTGAGGGTTGAGGGTTGAGGGTTGAGGGTTGAG
>CAYLTX010000134.1:0-16979 GCA_964386725.1 uncultured Bradymonadales bacterium
CTGCTCCACCCCTGACGCCCCGATCTCCCCGTCGTTTCCGTGAGTCGGGCGCACGAGCCGCCAGTACGCGTTGGCACACGTTCTGCAGTCTGTCGTGGTGTGCCGCTACTTTCGCTCGAGGGCTGTTTTGTTACAGTGCCCTCATCTCGACGGATTCCTTGTATTTCAATGAGTGGGTGATGCGGGTATTGGCGGATCATTTCAGCCGTATCAGCGCGATGGGCGCCGTTTTGGCGTGTGTGCTGGTGTGCGGGTGTACGTTCGTCGAATTCGAGCGCAGCCCCTACGCCGCCCGGGATCTGGTCGTCGTCTACTCGAGCCAAGAAGACCTGAGCTTTTTATCGTGGAAGCTCGGAGAGGAAGCCGACGTCGAGGCGGCCGACTTCGAGCTGTACCGCGACGGCGACTACCGACCCATCGAGATCGACCGGGCCCCCTACCCGGCGGCGCCCTACAGCTGCGGCAACAAGGAGCAATGCGTTCAATTCCAGGTCGACGGCCGACTGCCGATCTCGTCGGAGGCCTCGCCGGTGCGCACCGTCCACGAGGGAATCTGGGGCGGGCCGCGCCCCGAGGTCCATTCGGTCGAGACGACCTTCGGCATCGCTCCCTTCGCCATCGACAATAACGACGCCATCGATCCCGGCCTGTCCGATTGGTTCTCGGCCAATGACGTGCCGCTTCGGCGAGACTTCGAATTTCAGTTGGTCGAGCGCGCTCAGGACTGCGCCGAGGCCGCCGATAACCGCTGGCGCACCATGGGCCGGCCGAGCGCGGTCGACTACGGCTGGGTCGAACAACCCAAATGCTTCGCGTCGCGCCCGAAGCGCCGTGACACGCCCGGCCCCGTCTTGACGGAGCCGCTCGACCCGAGCGCCGAGACCTTCTACGAGCGCCAACGTTATGAGCCGACCAGCGAGCAGGCGCCGATCATCTACGGCGTCTTGCTCGACCTGCATATCGCCGACGAGAGCCGGTGCCACCTCGTTAAAGAGCGCCTGCTCGATATGGTCGACGAGGCGTTCGACGCCCGCGGCGAGCCCCAGCTCCTGGACGTCTATCTGCCGATCGATGCCCAGAGCGGAGACGATATCGAAGACTGCACGCAGTCGCCGAACCGCTACTACCCGGTCGGTGAAATGCTGCTCGAATCCGAGGTCGCCGCGGCGCCCTTCGACCCGCAGGACGTGCGCGTGGTGTGGCTATACGTCAACAATAGCCGTCTGCCGGTCGACGAGGAGTTAATTGCCGACCTCGATGAGTTGAGCACGCCGCCGTCCAGCCAGCCAAACCTCGAATTCTTCCACTGGAGTCTCGGCTACGGCTGGGCGCGCGCAGCGTTGGGGAGCAACGCTCAGACCGGCTGGCGCCCCATCGACGACGAGACGCTCGAGGCCGATATCGACGCCTTTGCCGACAATACCCTGCCCTTTTTGACCATGAAGCACGACTCGGAGACCGAGGTGACGATAACCCGGCCGCAGGGCGCCGACGACCCGCGTTTTTTCAAGGTGTGCACCGCCCAGCCGCCCTATGCGGCCGTCGGGAACGCCCCAGGCCAACCGCCCGAATTCGACGCGACGAGCCCCGCAGCGCCCTGGCCGGCCGCCGACGGCGTCGAGCCGTTTTATACGGTCGAGCTCATCCCGCAGCACCTGGTTGAGTTTAGCTCCTATCGCAACCAGCCCGTCGAGATCGTCGTCGAGGTATGCTCCCGGTTTTGCGACCACGCGTTTCGCACCGCCGGCGGCCGCACATTCGATAACTGGACGAATCCACCGGTCCCCCGCCCCATGGAGGCATGCCAGTGGAGTCAGTGAGCCACCATAGCCGTATCCTGGCCGCGCTGGCGGCGCTGGCGGTCTGCCTGGGCGGACCTGCGCTTGTTGGGGTGCAGCAAGCCGGGGCACAGGAAGCCGGGGCACAAGAAAGTACGCGGGCGACCGTGCAGAAGCGCTTCGCGACCAAAAAACACCACGCCTATGCCCACCTGAGCGGCGCCGCGCCCATCCGCGACGACTTCTATCACAGCCTGGGCGCCGGATTGGACGTCGGCTACTACTTTAGCGAATCGTTTGGCGCCGAGCTTCGCTGGCTGTGGATGGCCAATTGGGAGGTCGACGCGGCCGCCGACATTCGCGAAGAGACCGGCTTCATTCCGGATGCACGCCGTCAGAATATGTTGCTGACCGCCGGCGGGCGCTACTCGCTCGGCTACGGCAAGGTGCTCGTGCTCGACGACTTCGTCGTCCACTTCGACCCGCAGTTGACCGGTGGCGCCGGCGTCGCGCTGGCCGAGGGACGCGTGCTTCCCACCGCCACGGTCGGGCTGTCGGTGCTGACTCACTACGCGCGGGGCGTCCAGGCCAAGCTCGACTTGCAGATGGCCTTTCAGCTGGAGAATCGCAACCGGGGATGGGTGGCCTCGCTGAGCTTCTTGCCGATGCTCGGCGTCGGCATGAGCTTCGCGCTGCCCCAGGGAGGCTCGCCATGATGCCCCCCACCGCACATCGAATAGACCGAGCGGCGTGGCTGTGCTCAATAGCCTGCCTGGGCCTGATGCCGCTGATCGCCGGCGGCTGCGTGCATGCAGAGCCGCCGGAGTCGCAGCCCGACGCCGCCTTCGAGCTCTTGCACGAGCGCGAGCTGTCGGCCTTCGAGCGTGAGCTCGCCATGGAGCGCCACCTCACCGGCCCGGATAGCCGGAAGCGAATGGGCTGGAATCGGGTCGGACAAGCCTGGCTCGACCTGGTCAATTGCACCGGGCTCGAGCGCGCCGAGCAGCCGCTCGACTTCGCCGACTGGCGCGACGGCGAGGAGCCGATGGCGAAGCTGGCCTACGCGACGGTCGTACTCGAGATGCGCCGGCAAAATGAGTGGGCGATCGATACCGCCTCGCGCAGCCCGCAGACGGCGTTTTCCACGTGGTTCGACGGCGACTACTTCGAGCGCGAGCCCCAGCCGCTCGATGATTCGCTGGTGCGATGGCCGGGCGAGGAAGAGTCCTGGAAGGACGAGGGTTTGGCGCCGGTGGCCGTCGAGAGCGAGTGCTCGACGCTCGACGAGCGGCTGCTCGCGCCTCCCGAAGACGATGAAGACGGCGAAAACGGTGAAGACACCGACGCAGAACCCCCGAAGCCCAAGGAGGTTCGCCGAAAGTGGGCCGCCGCCCAGCTCGACGCCGCCGAGCGCGTCGCCCAGCTCGGAGCAGCGCTCACACCGGAGCAGACGCGTGGAAACGTCGAGCTATCGGTGTGGCGAGCGCGCGTCCACGGCGCCCGGACGGCGCTGGAGCTCGGCGAGTTGGAGCGAGGCCTGCGTCTGCTCGCGCCGCTGTCTTCAAAGTCCGACTCGCCCGCACGTACCCGCGATCTCGCCCGGATGCTCTTTTTGCGCGCCAAGCTCGGGGCTGCCGCCGACGATGGTGGCGACGCCAACACGCGCGACGCCCGCCGGCGGGAGGCGCTGGCTGATCTGCGCCGGGCGCTCGAGCTCGGGCTGAAGCCGCCCAACGACGAGCACGCGCGCTATCTCGCGCTCAGGCTGACCACCGACGCCGCCCGCTGGCAGGATGCGCTGGAGTTCGCCGAGCCGCGCCCGCCGCGCAACTCGCCGCTGTTCGAGCCCTTCGCTTATCGGGTCTCGCTGGCCGCGCGTCAGTCGGGCGCCGAGGACCGCTTCTTGCGCATCGCGATGGAGACGCTCGGCGGGTCCCGAAGCGACGCGTCGCCGTTTTCGAGCGCGCTATATGCCGACACGCTCGCGCTTCTGGCGGGCTACGACTTCGACGCTCGCGTCGTCGAGATGCTCGAGGATCTGGGACCGGCCAGCCAGATCTTCCGTCGCGTGGCCCAGTTGTCGCGCGTGGCGCTCGAGCACGGCCACGTCAACAACGCGACCGCCGCGGCCGACTGGCTGCTCGCGCGCCACCACAACCACCGATACACCCCGCGCTACCGCGGCTTGCTGGCCATGGCCGCGTTGATGCGCGACGACGAGGAGGACTTCCGCGAGCAGGTGCGCGCGATGACCCGCAGGAATCCCAACGTCGTCGAGGCGCTCGGAGACGGGCGCCAGGCGGAGTTTTTCGCCCACGCCGACCGCACATTCGCCCGTCTGATGGGCCAGATGCTGCCGGCGATGGCCGAGTGGGGAGACGACGCGCGCGCCGAGCGCCGGCGCCAACGCTGGCTGGAGATCACCATCGACGAGACCCAGCGATTTTTGCGAAACGCCGAGCGTTCCGAGGTCCACCCGGAGCTCACCGAGTTGTACGGACTCGCCTCTAAATTGCTCGAGCAGCACCCGCGCGGCTACGCTGCGCGCGTGGGCTCCAAAGAACCCACACCGCTCGTGCTGGGCACGGTATACGTCGGCCAGGGAGATCTGATCGCCCACGAGCCCAGCGTCGTGCCTTCACTGCCGGAGCCGTATCTCTTGGCGTTGGTGCCGCGCACGCATCTTCCCGCCGAGTCGTGGAGCTTCGGCTGGGCTGATGAGCGAGAAGATGAGCAAAAGAATGTGCGAAACGACGAGCAAAACGGAGGCCGCCGGTGATCCAGCGCCTCCTCATCGTCTGTCTGCTCTTTGTGGCCGTGGGTGTCGCTTCTCGGGACGCCCAAGCCGCCGTCTATTGCAACGAGCACACCCGCTGCCCGGAGGGGACCTCCTGCGTGGAGAACCGCTGCGTGATCGACAGCGAGACGACCGGCGAGCCGCAGACCGCCCCCGATCGAGGCGCGAGACACGAGTGCGGCACCGACCGCCGCTGTCGCATCCGTCGGCTGGCGCGCAAGAATCGGGCGCGCCGCCAGATCGACCAAATTCGCGAAGAGAAACGCCTCCAGCGCCTCATCGACGCCGAGTACCAGCGCGAGCACGACTCCATCGTGCGCCGGGCAAACCCATGGGTCGCCGACCTGCATATCCGCGCCGAGACCGGCACGGGCCTGCTCGTTGGCTATGCCGTCGTCCCGCGGATTCGCGTCGAGGCCACCTTCCACTACGACGACGTCAATTTTTACCACGACCTCGACGACCGATTTATCGAGGGAAGCCATGACTTTATCGAGTTTGGCCTCGGGCCGACATATTATTTTTACGACTCGCTCTTCACGCCCTATGCGCGCGCCTCGTTCTCCTATCGTTCCGGCACCTTCGCCCCCTGGGGAACGGGCACGGTGAATATGCTCGACACCGAATTTCATATCCTGACCGCCGGCGCCGGGGCCGACGCACAATTCGAAAACGGCTTTCATATGCGCGTCGGGCTCTTGTACCGCTACCTGGTTTTCAATGAGGCGAGCATCGACGTCGGGCAATACGACGACGAGGTGCGCCAGGCATTCAACGATGATTTCTTCCCGCTCGATCTCGAGTTGTTGATCGGATGGGCATTTTGACGAGGTATTTGGAATCGTGCTGACTACCCATAAATACCGCAGACTCTGGCCGGCCTGCCTGGCGCTCTTTGTGCTCCTCTATGCCCCCGGCCTCGGCTGGGCACAGCAAGACGAGGGCTCCGAGGCCGACCCCGCACGCGCCCAGGACAACGCCTCCGAGGATGGCGAGCCGAGCGTGGTCGAAGAGCATGTCGAGGAGCGCTATCGGCGCATCCGCGAGTCGACGCGCCGCCAGATCAACTCCTCGCAGGACCAGGTCCACATCTACCAGCTCGTCGAGGAGATCACCGACGAGCTGACCGCCGATATGCGCAAGCTCGACTCGTCGGTGGTCTCGCCGATCGCGTTTCGCAAGATGGGGCTGAGCCCGAACCTGTCGAGCCAATTCGGCGGCTTCGTCGAGGCGAGCGTGCTGTCGTCGATCGCCACCCAGACCTCGATCGCGGTCAAGCGATGCACGGCCTGCCAGGCGCTTCGCTCGCGCACCGAGGACGGCAACTGGGTAGTCACGATGGGGCTGGTCGATCAGGCCGATCTGGCCCGAGAGGCCAAGCGCATCGGCGTGAGCAACTTTTTGAACCTGCACTTCTCGTACTTCCCGGGCGCCAATATCGTGGCCATGCAGGCCGAGGTGATGCGCGCCTCGGACGGCGCCATCTTGTGGACCGAGACCTATCAATCCGACGCCACGACCGCGGCGATCTTGCGAAGCGGCGACCGGATCATGAGCCGCGAGGAGCGCGTCGCCGAGCTGGAGCGCAAGCTCGAGCAGCGCCCGGCCTACGGCTATATGGCCTATTTCGGCTCCTCGTATATCCCCTACGACATCCCCGGCGGTGGCATCATGGGCGCCGCCGGCGGCATTCGCCTGCACGAGCTTCTGGGCGACGAGAAGCGCTGGCGCTACGGCATCGGCGCGGAGGCCTTCGCCAACTTCGGCAGCGGCGGCTCCGGCGAGCCGGGCAGCGAAGCGCTGGTGGGCGCGTTCTTCGGCGCGACGGGTCAATACCGACTGCGCGCCCCCGACCTCAACGAGGCCTCCTTTTGGACCGGCCCGACGCTCAGCGGCTTTTTGGCCGGCACCGAAGGCAACTCATTTGCCGTCGAGTGGGGCCTGGAGGGAATCTTCCAGTTCCGCCTCGGGGCCGGTGTGAGCCTGATGTATTTTCTTCCAGTGCGCTTTGCCGGCCACGACCTCGGCGGTCTGGGCTACAAGGCGCGGGTTACTTTTAACTGGTAAGGTAGATGACCATGGAACAAGTGACGCGACAGACACGCCCGCGCAGTGTGCGGAGATACGCATTGCTGCTTCTCGCAGCCGGCATCGCCCTCACCACGGCCTGCTCGAGCACGCCCGAGCCCAAGAAGGCGCAGATCGTGGTGCCCTCGACGGCGACGAGCCGGTCGCAATATCGCGGCGACGGCTCCATCCCCGAGGAGAGCTACGTCATTCGGATGAGCGACGGCCGGCGCGACTGGGAGGTCAGCTTTCCGTCGACCGCCAACGGCTATCAGGTGCGCATCCCGCTGGAAGGCGGCTCTCCAGGCGTTGGCGAGCCGGATTCGCGCGAGGCCGGGCTCAATTGGGAGGGCGACCAGCTCTCGGCGGCCGACAAGGAGTTGCTCGAGGATATGCGCCGCCAGGACCCGGATATGGAGCGCGAGGGTGTGTTCATGGGCGGCGAGAACGCCGTCGACCGCCAAGCCGACCGTGACCGGGCTCGAGGCGACGGCGATGGCGACGGCGATGACAACCAAGATGGCGCCGCCGAGCAGGCCTCGAATAAACAAAAATCTCGCTCCGAGTCTGCGCCCGCGCCCACCCGTCCCAGCTACCTCAAGGGCATCGCCGAGGTCCAAGAGTTATACGAGCACGGCAAATACGAGCTCGCCATGGTTCGGCTGGGCCGGCTGGATGAGGCCTACCCCAATGATGTGAAGATCCTGTCCATGAAGGGCAGCCTATGGCTGAAGCTGGGCCGCAAGGAGCTGGCTCGCAAGGCGTGGGAACAGGCTTTGCAACTCGATCCGGACAACGAAATGATCGCCGGGGCGCTCGAGCGTCTCGACCGTTGACTTGACGGCGGGCTTGGGTCGTGGGGCTTGAGGTCGCCTCACCCCAAGCCTCAAGCCCGAACCAGCACTGCCGAACGATTCACGTGACGTTGGTTAGTCAGACGCACACTAGGAAGACCATATGCATGTCATCATTGGAGCTCTGGTCATCGCAGGATCTTTTCTGTGGGCCACCAGTTATTTCTCGATGGACTTCGACGGCTTTCTGAGCCGCTACGCGCTGATCTTACTGATCGGCGTGCCCATCGGGCTGACGCTGGTGACCTACCGGTTCTCTGCGCTGTGGGAGGCGATCAAAGGGCTGAGCTCGGCGGTCTTTCACCAACCCGAGCGAGAGCGAGAGCGGCTGGCCGAGAACCTGCTCGCCTTCGGCCGCGCGATGCGTGCAGGAAAGGCCCAGGCTGCCAGCGACATCATCGAGTCCGAGGACGATCCGGTCTTCAAGCGCCTGGGCCGCCACGTGCTCGAGCGCGGCGACATCGAGGAGATGGAGGCCGACGCGCTGGTCTTCGGCCGCCGGCAGCTCCACCCCTACCGGCGCGCCGAGCGCGTGCTGTCGTCGCTGGGCGACTTCTCCCCGGCAATGGGCATGATCGGCACGGTCATCGGCCTCATCCAGCTTCTGTCGCAGATGAAGGACTTCGAGAAGCTCGGCTCGGGCATGGCGATCGCGCTTTTGACCACGCTCTACGGGCTGATGTTGGCGCACCTTCTCTATCTGCCGCTGGCCCGGCTGGTCTCGGACTTCGGCGCCCAGCGCGCCGAGAATATCAACCTGACCGTCGACGCGATGCTCAAGCTGGCCAGGCGCCGGCCGCTACATGAAGTCCAGGAACTCATCGGCACGGCGAATTCGGCCGAACGGGCCACGGCATAAGGGGGCAACGAGCGTGACTAAACCACATACACAGAGCTCGGCAGGCGGCGGTGCAGGCGGCGGTGCAGGCGGAAAAGGGAGCGGCAATCAGAGCCGCTTTGGCCACCAATGGATCAGCTTCGATGCGTCCTCGAATCGCTTCGGCTGGATGGTCAGCTACGCCGACATCATGACGATCATCTTGACCTTCTTCGTGCTGCTATTGTCCATCGCCACGATCACCCAGAACAAATTCGACATGCTCGTCGAGTCGTTCACCGGACGCAAAATCGGCAACCTCCAGAAGGTCAAAAAGGAGATCGACGAGGTCGTCGAATACCAGGCGCTGGCCGGCCAGATCTCCACGCGTATCGACGAGGACGGCCTCAAGGTCGAATTCGCCAACGCCCTGCTCTTCGACTCCGGCGAGGCGACCCTCCACGAGCAGGCCGCCGAGGTGCTCGAGCCCATCGGCCAGCACCTGGTCGAGGATCTCGAGCCGCATTACGGGGTGACCATCGAGGGCTATACCGATGATGTGCCCATCGCCAACGGGCGGTTCAATTCCAATTGGGAGCTGTCCACCAGCCGCGCCATCGACGTGATGAAGCGGCTGCGCGAGGCCGGCATGGAAAGCGAGCGCATGTCGATCCAGGGCTTCGCGGACACCCGCGCGGCCACCGACGTCGACCTACACGATCCCGAGCAGGTCGAGG
Source organism: uncultured Bradymonadales bacterium (assembly GCA_964386725.1). Classification (GTDB taxonomy): domain Bacteria; phylum Myxococcota_A; class Bradymonadia; order Bradymonadales; family Bradymonadaceae; genus CAYLTX01. Next base: position 9,051 of record CAYLTX010000134.1, read on the forward strand.
AGCTCAGCGCCGAGGAGCTCGACGAGATCCGCGCGGCCAACCGGCGCGTGGTGCTTCGCATCCACCCGCTGGGCCGAAATCCGCGCACCACCCCCGACGAGAAGACGCCGCGAGCCGAAATAGACACTCCGCCGACGCCGGAAGACTTCGCGCCGAAAGACTTCGCGCCGGAGCACTCCACGCGGGACCAACAGGAATGATGATGATGATGATGCAGCGAATCCACACTCTGGCCGCCTTCTGCGTCGCGCTGATCGCGTCGACGACGCTCGTCCTCGCCCCGGACGGCTCACACGCTCAAGAGGCCGACCGTCGCAGCGATCGCGCTCAATGGGCCGTCGAAGAACGCCAAGACGCGGTCGCCTCGCGCGCCGAGCAGTCGGCCAAGAGCCTATTCTCGCGGCTGTGCCCGGGCCGCTGCGAGCTGGTCGGCGTCGACGTGGTCATGAGCGACCCGGAGCCCAGCAGCAGCGTCTCGCCGGGCTTCGAGTCGCTGGGCCCACGGCCCTTCGAGGTCGGGCCGGAGTCGGTGACCCTCTCCATCATGATCGACAGCAAATTGCCGGCAAACTTCAAGTCCAATATGCCGCGCATGCTCGAGTACCAGCTGCGGGATATCGCCCCCGAGGTCGAGGTACACCAGGAGATGCTCGACTTCCCGACCCCGCAGAACCGGCCGATGCCGCCGACGCCCGAAGAGCCCCGGCAGCGCACCCAGCGCCCGCCGCCGATGCCCCAGCCGCAACCTCAGCCGCCGACGCCCCAGCCGCAGGTCGACGATGAGCCCGAAGAAGAGCCGGCCGAGCAGGCCGAGACCGGCGGCTGGTGGGACCAGATGCCCGCGATCATCGGCGCGCTCATCCCGTGGGTGGGCCTGATGCTCGTCTTGTTGCTGGTCTTCGCGCTCGGCCTGATCTTCATGCGCCGGCTCGCCGAGCTCTTCTTCGACCACGCTCCGCGCACCGGCGACGACGGCGCCGACGGCAAAGCCGCCTCCGGCCGGCGGGTCGACGCCGACGCGCTTCGCGCCGAGCTCGACCGCTCGCGCTCGGTCAGAAACCGCGTCTTGCGCCGCTGGATCGTCGACAGCCCCCGGCGCGTCGCCCAGCTCGTGCAGCTGGTCGGCCCCCAGATCTTGAGCGACCTGAAGAGCGACGAGCAGATGCGAAAGCCGCTCGAGGCGGTCAGCGACGAGGTCGCCACGATGAGCGACGAGCTCGACGACGACGAGGCCCGCGAGCTCGCTCGCGAGGTTCACGCCCGGCTCAACGCCGCACGCGTGGTCCACACCGACCCGGATCTGTCGCGCGAGTGGGCGTTTTTGGAGGGCATCTCCGCCTCTCGGCTGCGCCACGTGCTGCGCGGCTGCACGCCCGCCGAGACCCTCTATGTGGTCGCCAAGCTCCCCGGGCCGCTGCGCGCCTCCTATATGGAGGGCCTCGACGAGGACGAGCGCCGCAAATTCTTCTCGGACGCCAACCTCGAGACGCTCGACCGCCAGGAGGCCGTCGCCCTGTCCGCCCGGCTGCGAGAGGCCGTCGAAGAGGTCTCCCACGCCGGCGGCGAGGTCGAGCTTCGCGCCACGCTCATGGGGGATCTGGTCTCCAGCCTGCGCATCGACGAGCAGCTCGACTCGGTCGGCGAGATGCTCACCCACCGACCGGATGTCGCCGAGCGGCTGCTCTCGATGATGTGTCTGGAGGCCGCCATCGGCACCGTGCCCAAAGACGCCCTGGCCGAGACCGTCCACGGCCTGCCGGTCGAGACGCTGACCAACTTCGCCGGCGGCACCAACGCCCGCCTGCGAGACGCGGTGCTCGACGCCACCCCCTCCGACAAGCGCGAGGCGGTCCAGACTGAGCTATCGCTGGACATTCCGGTGAGCAGGCGCACCTTCTTGAACGCACGCCAGAGCCTCACCGAGCGCCTCCAGGAGGTCATGCGCCGCGACGGACACGACCTCGTGGCGGCAAATACGCGCGCTCTTCAAGCCAGCCAAGCCCACGATAAGACGAGCCATTCTCCTCAGGAGGTTCCTTCATGAAGTCCCTCAGCAAGACGCAAATCGACGTCGCTGCTCTCTTTCGATGGGGCGTGCTGCTGCTCGCCATCGCCGCGCTCGGCCAGGCGTGCATGATCGTGCGCGAGTCACCGCCGGGCAACAACGGCGGCAGCAACACCTCCGAGCCCGACCCGACGGTCGTCGACATGCTCGTGCTCACCCAGCTCGATCGAAGCTCGGGCAATATGGCGCAGGCCTACTCGCAGACCCTGAACAACCTGGAGATGCACCTCGGCGAGCGCCGTATCGCCGTGCGCCAGATGGCGCTCGCCCCGCTGCACCGCCGCTCGGGCGAAGTCGTCCCGCTCATCTACGGCCGCGAGGACCCGGAGGCTCAATTCAACTCCACCGAGGAGGCGATCGGTTTTTATGCCCTGGACAACGGCGCCCAATATATCCAGCAGATGGCCGATGCAGAGGCCGAGAACCTGGCCGCGCTCGGCCTGGAGCTCGACGAGCGCGCCATCTACCGGCCGACCACCGGCGACCCCACCGCGCGCGCCTACTTCGGCACTCCCGCCGACGGGCTTCTGGTCGTGGTCATCTCCGCCACGCCCAGGCTATGCGAGCCGAGCGCGCCGGACTGCCAGCTCGACGGCGTCTCGCCGGCGGAGTACTTCACCCGTGAAGACGCCGACGGCCACGCGTCGTGGCTGTCCTTTTCCGGCGACGAGTCGCTGGGCGCCGACGATGTCTTCTTCGCCTCCATCGTGACCGCCGAGGGGGTCGACTCGGCCCAATTCGACGAGCAATGCCGTGCTTATGCGAATTTCCCGGCATCCTCCCTCGACTTTATGCAGGGCTCACAGACGCGCTTTTATCGTCCGTTTAGCGAGTCCGTGCGCAACCGGGGCGGAAACGCGACGGTTGTCGACCTGTGCAAAGCGATCTCCGGGCAGGGATCGGCAGCGATGGAGAGCCTCGCCGCCAAGATCGCGCGGGCACTCTGATTGTGATGAGGTTTATGAGTGAGACGTATGAATAGGCGCGAGACTGCTCTGCAATTGACCGGGATGGCGCTGGCCCTGGGGGTCGGCGTGTTGCTCGGCGCGCGGGCCTGCGCGCCCGAGGAGCAGATCGTCGAGCGCACCGTCGAGAAGCCCGCCGAGATCGTCTACCGCTGCCCCGAGCCCGACGCCGGCGCCCCCGACTCCGGCGAGGCGCCCGCGCCGGCCGCTCCCGCCGAGCCCACAAAGCCGACCAAGACGCGCCAACTCCCCGACGTCGGCGCGCCCAGCCCCGCCAACCAGCGCCGTCGCCTGCTCGCCTGGGCCCGGTACCAATCCGATGGGCTCATCGGCTGCCGCCACGCCAGCGCTGCCACCGAGTCGGTCGTGGTCACACTGCACCTCGACGACACCGGCGCGATTCGCGACGCCAAGGTCAACGCTCCGACAAGCGACGACATCGCCGCCCGGACGCTGACGTGCATCCAGCGTCGAGTGCGTAACTGGAAGCCGCCGGCTGAACTCGTCGGCGATCGGCGCGAGATTGTGTTTCGCCTTGATTTGTGAGTATGTTGGGTCTCCGGCGGCGATCCGATACCGCTTTTGACTGGCGAAAATGCTCGTTTCCAGCGCCCGTCCTCGATTTTAATTGCGCTTGGGGTTATAAGGTTCAATGTCGTCGAAAGTATTCGCCTGTACCGAGCAGTCTGTGAAGGAAGTTAGTATGGGAGACCAACCCGCTCCTCCCTTCGAAAGCAAAGTCGAGTGTCCGCAGTGCCAGGCCAAGTTTCGGCTGACCGCCTCGCAGGACCACTTGCCCGCGGTCGTCCTCTGCCCGCGTTGCCAAAACGCATTTTCGGTGGGTGAAGCCGACGAAGACCCAGCCGGTGCCGAGCCGTTCGAGCCCAACCCCGAATTTGCCCGCGCCCCTTCTGAAGACACGCCCGTGGTCCAGCTGACTCCGGCCGGCCATCCCGGCGACGGAGCCGGGGCCGGCCTCGAGGGCGAGTTCAGCTCGCCGGTCATCCTCGACGAAGGCCTCGGGGCGACGTCGTCCGCCGGCGGCTTCACCGACGAGGAGCTCGAGGATATGGACGACTTCGCTCGTTCGCTGCGAGCGGATCCCGCCAGCTCTGCGGAGAGACCGAGCGATGACCCCTCCGACAAGACCGCGAAGCCCCCTCCTGCGTTGCCGAAAATTGACACCGGCGCCAAGCCCTCCCCCTCTGCCAAGAGCAACACCGGGGGCGGACAGGGCGGGACCCAGCAGGCATTGCGCGAGCGGCTCGAGCAAATACTCAACGAGGGCCTCGACGGCTTCTCGCACGGTGACCAGCCGCCGCCGGCGCTCGAGGAGTCCGACGGCGAGCCCAATACGACGCTCAGAGGTCTGCCGGTCGATAAAGACGGCAATGCTGGCGGCAATGCTGGCGGCAATAGGCCCGGCGCCGGCATGGCCGGCCGGCGGCGTGGCAGCGGATTTATCGTCTTGCCGACCCAGGAGATCCGAGACGCCTTCGGAGAGGGCGTCTATATGCTGCGTATCGCCGGCGAGGAGTTCGGGCCGGTCGACCAATCGGGGGTGGTCACGCTGATCAAGCACGGCGCGGTCATGGCCGCCGACGAGATCGCCGAGCCGGGCGAGGACTGGACGCCGATCCTGAATCACCCGGGCATCGTACGCCTGCGCGCGAAGATGGCCCAGGAGGCCCACCGAGTCCTCAAGGGGCTCGACGTCAGGGGCCGTCGCATCGAAGAAGAGCCCGAGGAGCCCACGCCGGCACCTCCAAAGCCCGCCTCACCACCCGCGTCGGACGCGGACCCCGCTCCCGTACAAAAGCCTGCACAAAAGCCCGCACAAAAGCCGGAACGGAAGCCGGCACGCGATCAGGTACAAACGCCGAGCCACCAACTAACCGGCGAACCGTCCACGCAGAGCAAAACGCGCGTCGATCCGGTCTCGGTGGTCACCGCCCTCTTTGTGGGGATCATCATCGGCTGGCTACTCGCCCAATTCGTTTGAGCTGCCGGCCCACTCGAGCTACTGGCCCTGGCGCTGAGCGCGCTCGAGGCTTCGCTGCTCGAACAACGGCACGAGCGTGTCGACGTAGCGCAAGAATCCGGACAAATCGGGGAACCGCTGGTCCGCAGACTTGGCCATCATCCGAGCGAGCAGATCGTCGAGGAAACGATTGTCCATCTCGTAGGAGTCGACCGCCGTCAGCCGCGGCACCGAGTCGGTGATATGCTTATTCAAGATCTCGTAGGCGTTCTCGCCGTCGAACGGCGGGCGCCCCTCGATCATATGGAAGAGCACCGCGCCCAACGCGTAGATATCGGTGCGGTGGTCGATGCTCTCGGGGTCCTGGAATTGCTCGGGCGCGCTATAAAAAGGCGTGCCGTAGTAGCCGTTTTGCTTGGACTTGAACTCCAAGATCTCGGCGACGCCAAAATCGAGGATATGGGCGAAGTGCCCGCGAATGGGCAGCTTCTCGAGCATGATATTGTCGGGCTTGATATCGCAGTGGACGATCCCGAGCTGGTGCGCCTCGTAGAGTCCCTGGGCGACCTGCCGGGCGATATCGAGCGCCTTGGGAATGCTCAACTGCTCGGCGCGCTCCAGAATCTTCGACAGACTATAGCCGCGCACATGGTCCAATAGCAGCGCATAGACGTCGTCCTCGACGACGACCACGTCGTAGATCTTGACGATATGCGGGTTGGACAGCTTCGAGAGCACCTCGACCTCGCGGGTGGTCCGCTCGCGAAGCTCGTCCTGCTCGACGCCGATCTCCGGATCGCTCAGGCTGATCACCTTGGCGGCGTACTCGCGATTGAGCTCCAAATCGCGGGCCTGGTATACGGTCCCCACGCTGCCGCCGCCGATAAATCGACTCAGAAAATACCGATCACCGATGGTCCGGCCCAGGTGCGGATATTTATCCGTTCGAACCTGCGGCCAGCCGCGCTCGGGCCGACTCTGGTGGCAAAAATGACAGGTCGCCGGGTTCTTCTGGATGCTGCTTCGACACCGGCTGCAATAATAACGACTGGTCACCGAGCGGAACTGGCCCGAGTCGCTCAGCCGGGTAAACCCGCCGCGCTTGGAGCCCCTGGTATGCGCGTGGATCTCCATATGCGTCTTGATCCGCGCGAGCACCACGCCGAAGTCCAGCGGCTTGGTCACATAGTCGTTCGCGCCCGACCTAAGCGCCTCAACGACCGTTTCACTGTCGCTCTTGGCGGTGGTCATGATGATCGGCAGCTCGGTCACCGAGTACGCCTCGCGCACCTGCTCGAGCATCTCCAAGCCGTTCATGCGCGGCATCATGATATCGAGCAAGATCAGATCGAAGTCCTCGGCGTCCATCTTCTCGAGCGCGTCGATACCATCGACGGCCACCGACACCTCGAAGCCTTTGCGGCGCAGCCGTCGCGAAAGAAGGTCGCGATTCATCTCGTTGTCGTCGACAACCAGAATATGGCCTGTCATCTCGCTCATCGTAATACTCTTCGACTAAAACGAACTACTCGCACACAGTCTTGCGGGCTCCACCCTAGAATACGGGATATCTTGCCGTCGTCCAGCCTCACAGGAACCGGCCCGCTCGTCAACGCTGCTATGACGGATCGGGAACCGACCACTCCCGTGACGCCGACCATTCTCACCCTCGCACCACGGGGGTTACGGCGCGTCCAGCGCCGGCACGTCGGGCTCGATGCGGGCCGACGGGTGCCACCCACCCTACAAGCCACCGGCTACCCGACAAGCCACGCCTCAGCTTCCAGTGCAAGTCTTGCTCTCGTTGGTCTAGAATGAAACGCTAGCAGCCTGCTTTAAATGAGGGATAGATATTTGTGATGGAGCAGATGATGAGACAGTCGTTGACCCGAGCAAGCCGCCAACGTTGGTTCGACCGCACGGTGCGTGGCTTCGTGTTACTGACCGCCGTGCTGCTGCTGACGCCGAGCGCGGCTCTGGCCCAGGGGGACCGGTGGGATGACTCGTGGTCGTCGGCCGGGCCGGCGTTTGCGGTGACCGACCGCGGATGGGGCTACATGGGGATCTATTACGAGCATGCCTTCGGCCGCATGTTCTCGGCGGAGGCGCAGGCCCAGGTTGACTTCTACGAGGCGCATCCGAGGCTGGGGATCTTGGCCCGTCTGCGGTACCCGTTCGATTTTTTCAGTTTCGGCCTCGCCGGTGGCCTGAGCTTGGACGACCGTGAGGTCACCGATAGTTTCGGCGAAAAAATCGATCACAAGGCTGTGGTCGCTGCCGATTTGGCCCTCTGGCTCGACGCCGAAGCCTTTGTCGAGTGGCGTTTCTCCAACGGCGTTTCTCTTCGAGTGCCTGTAGGCCCCAGCCTCTTGTTGAGCTCGTCGAGCTGCGCCGTGTGGGGGCCACCTGCACCTGGCGAGGATAACGAGCCGCAGCCTTGTTCGGGGGCCATCCACGAGGTTCATTGGGGCCTCGCGCTGGGGTACTCTTGGTGAGGCGAGCTGTTCGCCCGAATGGCTCTCAGGCATCGGTGAAGCGGTGGCGCCGATTCACTACCGCCTCTCAGTCGATGTGTCTGAGTCTGCTGGTGACCGGCTCTCCGTTGTCGTCGAAGCCCATCCAATAGATACCGAAGGGGTGGGTCTCGACGCCGCGGACGTAGATCACGCCCCAGTTGCCGTCGCCGTCGCGATCGGCGAGCGCGTCGGGCTCGATGCAGTGGTAGCCGATCATCCCCGGCTCGACCGCGGTGAATTTCGTGCCGGTCTGATCGACCAGGTAGGCCGCCGAAAGGCATGGGTCGTAGCCGAGATTGACCGTCACCCACTTTGCGTAATCACCGGGAAAGTCGGCGGTATATGCGTCGAATACTTCGTCGTTCTTCCGAGGGTCCGTGTTGTCCAGACGCGCTCGGGCCT
>CAYLTX010000134.1:16989-17926 GCA_964386725.1 uncultured Bradymonadales bacterium
TACCTGGCCCGGGGCCGGGACCGCCTTGGGGAGCTTGCGACCCCACGGGCCGGACAACCCCTCACTGGTCAAAGCGTCGCTGAAACGCTCCCAGACTCCGACGGCCACCGACTCCTCGACCGGTTCCGCCTGGGACGCTCGGATGCGTGCCTCCGGGGGAAAGACACCGGGTGCCGCGACGAAGGTCCACGAGAGGTCATCGCCGGCCAAGACGTCGGAGGACTCGCTTTCCAACGAATAATAGATCTTCGTGCCCTCGGCCCTGTAGTTGGCGGTGACCTTGGTCAGCTCCAACCTCACGGGGCCCTCGGAAGTCAGCGCGTCGACCGCGCGCAGCTGGCGCTGCGGCTCGGGCCAGTCGTCGGGCTCGTAGGGGATGGGAAAGTCTGCCCCGTCAGTATCGCGAATCTGCTGAGGCGGGCGAACTTCGACCGAAACGCGGCCGTCCCCGGTTGGACTGAAAAACGGGCCCACCAGGTGTTCGGGGAGCTTTTCGTGAACCTCGGCTTCGGCTTCGGCGTTGTCCTCGCCTTCAGCATCGGCATCGGCTTCGGCTTCCGGCTCGTCGGACGACTCCGCCTCCACGTCCTCATCGGACTCTTCCGCAGGCTCCGCAGGAGGCTGTGCCGGCCGCGCAGCCGCCGGCTCCGCCCGCGACGCTTCTTTGCCCTTTGTCTCCTGCCGATCACAGCCGAACCCAACCGCCAGACAGCATACGGCGCAGGCCAAGATACTCCGCTCCACAACACTACCAATCATAGGACACCTTCATCAGCGAGTCGAAGATGGTCGACGCAACCCCGATCATAACGGTGAGGTGTGTGGCTCTCAATCACCGGCGGGCCGAAGAGTGTCACCCACCCTACAAGCGTGCAACAAACTCGACCACCGCTACGGGCTACGCGCATCGAACAACGACGCGCTCACCCGCAGCTAC
>CAYLTX010000135.1:0-17869 GCA_964386725.1 uncultured Bradymonadales bacterium
ACAACCAAACCAGCCAATCAAGAAACCAAGAAACCCTCAACCCTCAACCAACTCCCGATACGTCTCATCAAGCGCCTCCCAAATATACTCCTGCCGAAAATCCTCGAGCACCCGCTCCCGCCCGGCCTCGCCATGGCTCCGCCGCAGCTCGGCATCCCGCAAATACACCCGCAAACCCTCGGCCAGCGCCCCCGAATTCCCCACGGGCACAATCGCACCGGTCTTGCCGTCCTCGACGGCGTCCACACACCCGACCGCGTCCGAAGCCACCACCGGAAGCCGCATCGCCGCCGCCTCGAGCGGCACGTTCGGAAAGCCCTCGCGATAACTCGGGAACGCGACCACATCCATCGCCGCGTAATGCGCCGGCATATCCTCGCAGAACCCGGCCAGGTGTACTCGCTCACCGGTTTTCAGCTCCCGGACGACCTCATCAGGCACCGCGTCGCGCTCTTCGAACGGCCCGATCACCAATAGATGCGCCTCCGGAAACTCCTCGGCGATTTCACGCCAGGCTTCGGCCGTTTCCACGACGCCCTTATCCCGCACCAGCCGCCCCACGAAGCCGACCACGGCCGCGTCCTTGGGAATCCCGTACTGCTCCCGGACCTGCACGCGCGTATCTGGCGCTAAGCGCTCCGGATTAAATATGCCACTCGCGTCGACGCCGTTGCTGCTGCCGCCGCACAACACGTCGATCTTGTCGGCGCTCACCAGCCGCTCGCGAAGCGCCACCTCACGCAACGATTCGCTCACGCAGATCACTCGATCCGCGAGCCCGCAAGAGATGCGCTCCGTCGTCTTTAGCAATGTACGTTTGAGGCCGGTCGCCGTCTCAACCACGAGCCCACGCATGTGGTAGACCCGGGGCGACACGCCGGCCATGGTCGCGGCGAGCATCCCCAGCAGGCCGCCCTTCGGTGTGTGCGAGTGGACGATGTCCGGATCGATCCGCCGGATCACCGCGGCCATCTTCGCCACCGCCACCAGATCTTGCAGCGGCGTGATCTGACGCGGCATCTCGACGCCATAAGTCGGCACATCTTCCTTGCGGCCGAATTCATCGAGCCGCTCACCCGGCGACGAGATCGCGTGGATCTCGTAGCCGCGCTCCTTCATGAACTCAACCTGCCCGCGGAAGAATAAAAACGTCTGCGGCACGGTGGTGATATGGACTAACTTCGTCATCGACTCCGCCACGCCTGAAACATCAAGACACTCCACAGATGATGCTGCCAATTGCGCTTGCCCGCCAGGTGCTCGGACCACTTGCGCCGGATCGGCGCCGGGTCGAATAGCCCCTCGTCGCGCAGCGCATGCTCGGCGAGCAACTCCTCGGCCCAACCGCGCAGCGGGCCGCGCAGCCAGTCGCCGATCGGCACGCCGAAGCCCATCTTCGGCCGGTCGATGAGCTCCTGGGGCACGTGCCGATACAGCACCTGCCGCAAGCACCACTTCCCTTGACTTTCTCGTATTTTGTACTCCATCGGCAGCCGCCACGCGAACTCGACCAACCGATGGTCGAGCAGCGGCACACGCGCCTCCAGGCTCACCGCCATGCTCGCCCGGTCGACCTTAGTGAGCACATCGTCATGCAAGTACCCGACGGTGTCCAAGAACATCATCAGCGACGCAAAATCGAGCTCGCGCAGGTCCTCCGGCGGCTCGTGGCTCGGCGGCACGACCTCGTGGCCGCATGTGACCTCGGCGGTGCTCGGCCAATCCCGCGTCAGCCGCTCGTACAGCGCCTCCCGACTCGACGCCGGCAACACGCCCGCCAATTTATGCAGCTTATCTCCGGGCAGGCGCGCCTTGAGCTTCTCCGGCAGCATCACGCCGAGCTTCCTGTAGACGGCATCCCACTGATCCGGCGGCAAAAACTCGATCGCCCGCGCCGCCCCCTCTCGGAGCGCCCCGGGCACATTCGACACCGCGTTCCACACCCGCGGCCCCCACAGATGCCGGTTATATCCGCCGAAGAGCTCGTCCCCGCCGTCGCCCGACAGCGACACCGTCACATGCTCGCGGGCGAGCTTCGAGACCAAATAAGTCGGGATCTGCGACGAGTCCGCGAACGGCTCGGAAAAGAGCGTCGGCAGCTTCGGAATCACCTCCAGCGCGTCCTCCGGCGAGACGTATAATTCGGTGTGATCGGTCCCCAGATGCCGGGCGACCTCCTTCGCGTGCACAGCCTCATTATACTCCTCGGAGTGAAACCCGATCGAAAAGGTCCGCACCGGCTCATCGGACTGGGCCTGCATCAACGCCACTACCGTCGACGAGTCGATCCCACCCGACAAAAACGCCCCGAGCGGCACATCAGCGACCATCCGATCGCCGACCGCACTCATCAGCTTTTCCTCCAGCGCATCGACCGCCTCGGCCGGGCTGCCCTCGAACGGCGCCCGACGCCCCTGCCGAACCGCCTCCGCCGCGCTCCAATACTGCTCGATCATAGGCTCGGCGCCGGGATCGTCGGCGAGCGTGAGAATCGTACCCGGCTCGAGCTTGCTGACCCCCTCGAAGATGCTCCACGGCGCCGGCACATTATTATATTTGAGCAATAGCGACAGCGCATCCCGATCGGTCCGGCCTTCAAAGCCCGGAAACCGCCGGAACACCGACAACTCCGACCCAAAGACAAACGACCCACCCACGCGTCCCCAATACATCGGCTTGATGCCCATCCGGTCGCGCACCAACGACAACTCACGCCGCTCGCGATCCCACACCGCCAACGCAAACATCCCATTCAACCGCCCGACCGTCTCCACGACACCCCAGGTCGCCAGCGCCTCGACGATCACCTCGGTATCCGAATGCCCCCGAAACTCCAGCTCCCCACCCCACTCAACCTGCAACTCCTCCCGAATCGCCTCAAAATTATAAACCTCCCCGTTATACGACACCACAAACCGACCCGACCCCGACACCATCGGCTGCCGCCCACACTCCGACAGGTCGATGATCGACAACCGCCGATGCCCCAACACAACCCCACGCTCGGCATCCACCCAGGTCCCCGCCGCATCCGGCCCCCGATGCCGCAACGCACCCGCCATCTCGCCGACGACCCGTTCGCCGTCGCGCAAAAGCTCCGCCCTATTTGTCCAAAACCCCACTACACCGCACATACAACCCGCCAACCCAAGAAACCCACCAACCCTCAACCCAAGAAACCCTCAACCCCCAACCCTCAACCAACCAACTCCACCAGGCACAACTCCATCAACCAACACCACACCCCAACCAAGAAACCCCCAACCAAGAAACCCTAAACCAAGAAACCCTAAACCAACCAACCCCACCAGGCGCAACACCATCAACCACCACAACACCCCAACCAACCCACCAACCAAGAAACCCTAAACCAAAAAACCCGCAAACCCCCAACAGGCGCAGCTGCACCAACCAACAAAAAACCCCAACCAACCCAAAAATCAAGAAACCCGAAACCAAGCCACCGTCCGCCGCAATCCCTCTTCAATATCAACCTCCGGCTCATACCCGATCAACCGGCGAGCCTTGCTGATATCAGCGAGGCTATCGCGCACATCCCCCGCCCGCTTCGGCGCATACTCCGGCTCGGTATCCACGCCCAATTGCTCGGCGATGATCCGATACAACTCGTTGATCGACGTCTGCTCCCCGAAGCCGATATTGACGATCTCACCGGCCGCACGCTCGGCATGCTCGGCCGCCTTCAGATTCGCCTGCACGGCATTCTCGATATACGTAAAGTCCCGCGTCTGCTCGCCATCCCAGTGAATCACCGGCGTCTCGCCGTCCACCAGAAGCTGCATGAACTTCGGGATCACCGCCGCATACGGCCCGTTCGGGTCCTGGCGCGGCCCGAAGATATTGAAGTAGCGCACCCCCACGGTATTGAGCCCGTAGATATCCGAGAAATTCTTCAGATACCGCTCACAGGTCGCCTTCGAGGTCGCGTACGGACTCATCGGCCGCAGCGGCATCGTCTCCACCTTCGGCAACACGTCCGTATCCCCATAAACCGAGCTGCTCGCCGCAAATACAAACGACTTCGCCTCCGCATCCCGCGCCGCCACCAGCATATTGAGCGTACCGGTCGCGTTATTCTCGTGCGTACGGATGGGATCGTCGACCGAGCGCGGCACCGACCCCAACGCCGCCTGGTGAATCACATAATCGACGCCCTCACACGCGCGGTGGCAGGTCTCCAAATCCCGAATATCCCCCTCGATAAACTCGATATCCTCGAGAAAAGGCTCCACATTGTGCATATGACCGGTCGACAGATTATCCAGGGCGACGACCTCCTCGCCCCGCTCGACCAACTCCTCGACGATATTGCTTCCGATAAACCCGGCCGCGCCGGTGATTAAATACTTCATCTTGAGACTGCCTCTCTGAAAACTGATTCGTTGACACAACGGCACTGTAACGCCAATAGATTCCGACGCAAAGCAACGCAGGTGCTCGCGCCAAACCGCAGCATTGCCAAAAGGCTTTTTAACGCAGAGGGCGCAGAGGACGCTAAGAAGGAAAAATATTAAGGCCTTTCCTCCGCGCTCTCTGCGCCCTCCGCGTTGAAACCGTTGTTTTTTGTTCTGGAACCCGCATGGGAAGGGCGGGCACGACTATTCGGAGAACTCGCTGACCAACTGATCGCCATACTCATCGAGAAAGCTCTCGAGCGTCACGCGATAATCAGCGAACTCGTCGAGGCCGGCGAGCCGCAGCAGACGGTTGTCGAGCATCGAGTATTGCGGTCGGCGAGCCTCGGCGCCCCATTCTTCCTGAGTGGTGTGGCCCAGCTCCGCGTCCACGTCCAAGATATCGAAGATGAGCCGCGCAAACTCGTACCAGGTACAGCCGCCGTGGGTCACCGCGTGATAAGTGCCGAATACCTCGGTCTGGCTCAGCTCGATCGCCGCGCGCGCCAACGGGCGCACCCAGGTCGGGCTGATATATTGGTCATTCACCACCGTCAACGGCTTTCCGGCCAGACCATATTTGAGCATCGTGCGCACGAAGTTGCTGCGCCGATGGCTATAGAGCGCCGTCGAGCGGACCACAAACGAGCTCCGGTGGTTCCGCGCCACAAGCTCTTCGCCGAAGAGCTTGCTACGCCCATAGGCCGATAGCGGCTCGGCAGGCTGCGACTCGTCGATTGGCTCCGCAAAGCCATCCCCGAACACATAATCTGTCGAGAAATGCACCAGCTTCGCGCCGGCCTCTCTACAAGCAGCGGCCAGGTTGGCCGGCCCCATCGCGTTCACCGCGAACGCCGCGTCGGTCTCGTTCTCCGCCTGGTCGACCGCATTATACGCAGCCGCGTTGAACACATACTTCGGCGAATATTGCGCAAACGCCTCGGCGACAGACTCCAACGAGGTGATATCACACTCGCCGCGCCCCAGCGCCTCGACCGACTCCCCGCGCTCCTCCAATTGACGCACGAGCTCGAAGCCGAGCTGGCCTTCGCCTCCTGTCACGATGATATCAGCCATGGATCACTCCACCACGAACGGCGACTCGGGATCATCCTCGTGCCGAATCTCGTCGACCGGCTCGGCATAGTCTTCGCCCATGAACAACGCGTTCGGGCAGTTGATGACCACGCCGGGCACATGACTCACGTTCTTATAGGCATGCACCACGCCATCGGGAATCACCACCGCGGTGGGCTTGTCCTGCCCCACCACGAAGATCTTGCGGTGGTTATACGTCGGCGAGTCCGGCCGATTATCCCACAGGTAGACCTTGAAATTCCCCGGCCCCAAAAAGCAAAAATAGTCGGTCTGCGCCTCGTGCTCGTGCGGTCCGCGCGCCACGCCCGGCTGCGTCTGGGAGATATACGTCATCACCGGCCGCCACTCCGCCTCGACCTGGTCCTCACGCCACAACTCCGCGAGCCACCCCCGCTCGTCGACGTGCTTCGTGATCTCGCGAATGACGACGTCTTCGATGTCGCCGTCGGTAAATTCTCGTTCTTCTGACATTTGCTCCTCCGACTCTTGTCGCACAACCTTCGGTGCCCGGGCTTCTAGCCCTGGAACCAGACCTGGTGGAAGTTTAAGAAAATAACCGCCGCGATGGATAAGGTTGGGGCGCGCAGCCTCCGTGCTCGCCGCGAAGGCTCCGTCCTTCGCCGTAGCGTGTCCATGAGGTCGCAGCATGGACCACGTTCGGCGCCGACGGAGCACGGTCAAGCCGCATAAACGGGCGCCGGCGTCGACGGAGCGAACGCGCCCCAACCCGACGCATAAATTCTTAAAGCTCCTGAAGGTCTGGCACCGCAGTTATCCGACCAATTATTCGCTGCTAAGATCCGCCTCGAGCTCCGACTCCATCACCAACCGGTTCGCCCGATGATACGACGGGAACGTCCCCGCATCCGTCCACCACCCCTCGAACGTCCCGTAGCTCATCTGGTCGCGCTGGATATATGCGTTATTCACATCGGTGATCTCATACTCGCCGCGCTGCGACGGCGTCAGCCCACCGATGATGTCGAATACCTGGCTGTCATAGAAGTACAGCCCCGTCACAGCCAGGTTCGACGGCGGATCATCCGGCTTCTCCAAGATCTCGACGACCTGCTCGCCCTCGGTCCGCGCCACGCCAAAGCGGTGCGGATCCTCGACTTCCTTGAGGATGACCCGCGCTCCGGCCTCCTGCGCGTCGAACTCGGCGACGTCGTCGACGATCGGGTCCTCGAAGATATTATCGCCCAACACCACGCACATCTTGTCGTCACCGGCGAAGATCTCCGCCAGCCCCAACGCCTCGGCGATTCCGCCGGCCTGGTCCTGCACCCGATAGGCAAACGAGCAGCCATAATCAGCGCCGCTACCCAGCAGACCCACCACATCGCCCATATGAGACGTACCGGTCACGATCAGAATATCGGTGATCCCGGCCTCCCTGAGCTTATAGATCGGGTGAAACAACATCGGCACCTTGCCCACGGGCAGCAGGTGCTTGTTGGTCACCTTCGTCAACGGATGCAGCCTACTACCGGTACCACCGGCCAACACAACACCTTTCATGCCCATCTCTCCTTTCGATCGTCAAATTATGCCACAGCGAGAATTTGAGACGCTTCATCGGCATTCACCCAACACCAGCGAAACCCCTCTCATACGCAAAAAGCTTCAAACCCAGCACCAACCACACCCAAGAAACCCTCAACCAAACCCTCTCATTCACAAGAAGGTTTCAAACCCACCACCAGCCACACCCAAGAAACCCTCAACCAAACCCTCTCATACGCAAAAAGGTTTCAAACCCAGCACCAACCACACCCAAGAAACCCTCAACCCTCAACCCCAAACCCTCAACCCCAAACCCGCTCGAGATTCTCCAAATACCACCCCACAGTCCGCCGGATCGCATCCTCGAAGCTATACTCCGGCTTCCAACCGAGCTCCTCCTGGATGCGCGACGAGTCGATGGCGTAGCGGCGGTCGTGGCCGGCGCGGTCTTCGACGAAGCTGATCAGCTCGCGTGATTCCTTCGGCCGGTCCAGCGCCTCGTCGACCAAGTCACATAGAAGCTCGACCAACTCGATATTCTGCCACTCGTTGCCCGTCCCGATATTATACGACCGGCCGGGCTCGCCTTTTTGCATCGCAGCGTAGAGCCCGCTGCAGTGGTCCTCGACGTATAGCCAATCGCGCACGTTCTTGCCGTCGCCGTAGACCGGCAGCGGCTCCTTGTCGCGCACCTTCTGGATCATCACCGGGATAAGCTTCTCCGGGTACTGGTACGGCCCGAAGTTATTCGAGCAATTGGTCAGCACCACGTCGAGCCCATACGTCCGATGATACGCCCGCACGAAGTGGTCGCTCGACGCCTTACTCGCCGAATACGGGCTACTCGGATGGTACGGGGTGTCCTCGGTAAAGGCTGGATCTTCCGGTCCCAAATCGCCGTAGACCTCGTCCGTGGACACATGCACAAAGCGCCCCGGCTGGTCCTGCTCGATCCAATGGTGCCGCGCGCACTCCAGGAGCACGAACGTCCCCACCACATTGGACTTCACGAATAGCTCCGGCCCGTCGATACTCCGATCCACATGCGACTCCGCCGCCAGGTGGAAGATCCCGGTCGGGTCGAACTCCGCGAATACACGCTCCATCGCCTCGCGATCGGCGATATCCTCCTCGAAAAACTCGACGTTATCCCGCTCCAGCGCCCCGGCGAGATACCGCTTATTGCCGGCGTAGGTCAGCTTGTCGACCACCCCAATTTGCGCCTCCGGTGAGTTTTCCAGCAGGTAATGTACGAGGTTCGCCCCGAT
Organism: uncultured Bradymonadales bacterium; assembly: GCA_964386725.1. Taxonomy (GTDB): domain Bacteria; phylum Myxococcota_A; class Bradymonadia; order Bradymonadales; family Bradymonadaceae; genus CAYLTX01. The sequence continues at coordinate 8,288 of CAYLTX010000135.1, forward strand.
AAATCCGGCGCCACCTGTGACCAGAAAGCGCGCTTTTTCTTGTGCCATTGTCCGCTACTCCTACAGCTATGACCGCTCTACGTATTTGTCGGCGACTATATGAGGGTGAGCCATACTTGTCTAACCGCCGCCCTCCGCCACCCGCTCGAAGATATCGATATAGCGATCGATAACGCTCTTAACGGAGTAACTCTCCACAGCATGCACCCGCCCGGCCACACCCATCTTCTTACGCATCTCGGCATCATCTACGAGCCCCAACAACGGCTCACACCACGCATCCCACGAGTCGGCCAAAAAGCCCGCACCGCTCCCCTCGAAGATCTCCACATTGGCCCCCACCGCAGACACAACCACCGGAGTGCCCACCGCCATATATTGGATCATCTTGAAGCCGCACTTCCCGCGGGTCAGCGCGCTATCCTCGAGCGGCATCAACCCGATGTCGAAGGACTGCAACAGCTCGATCTCACGCTCCTTCGACCACGGAATCTGCTCGACCCTGGGATGGTCCGCCAGCGGCTCGAAGGGCGCGTTGGACACAAACCGCACCACCGCCTCCGGCCGCGCCTCGAGCACCTCCCGCAGCGCCGGCGCGATCTCCTCGAGGAACGGAAAATTCCCCGACGTCCCCATCCACCCGATAACCACCGGCTCACCCTCGGCCTTCTCGGCCTTACCGGCCTCCGCCGGCACATAGCGATCGGTGTCGATGACCGTCGGTATGACCGTCGTCTTCTCCGGCGCCCCGGCCTCCTCGGCGAGGTAGCTATTCCCACAGATCACATGCCTGGCGAGCTCCACCTCGTCCTCGAACGCCCGCCGCCGCGCCGGATCTACCTTGCCGCCGGCCCCCAAAAAGATCGAGTCGTCCACATCGAAAATCGTCCGTCGATTCGCCCGCGTGACGGCCCGCTCGGGCAGCGCGCTGAACGGCAGGGCAGGCCGCTGCAAAAACACCACATCGAAACGCCCCGCATCGAGCCCCTGCCCGACGCGCTTGAGCCGCCACAGCAGCTTATAGGCCGGACCCACGGCCGTGCGCGCCGCGGCGTTGTACCAGTCGCCGTAAGCCGCGCGGACCGTGCAATCGATCCCGCGTGATTCGAAATGGGGAATGAATTGACCGACGCGGAAACGCGAAGCGGGGACGGTCGTGCCTTCGGTGAGAAACAGAATCTTCATGGTATCGCCGGAGCAGTGGAGTTCACGCGCCACGACAGGTCTCAAAGGCTTTGCGATAGCGCTGCGCACACATCTCCAGGCCAAACACCTCGACGCCTTGCTCGCGGCTGGCGAGCCGGTGATCTTCGCGACGCGGCAGCACCTCATCTACAAACCAATCGGCAGCCTCGGCGAGTCGCTCCCCGGACAGGTCGTCGAGCAGCCGTCCCGTATCGGGCTTGTCGAGTTGGGTGTCCAGATCTCCGACCCCGGTCGTACTCAGCACCGGCGTCCCGCACAGCAGATACTCGCCGACTTTGATGGGGCACACGCCGAGTTGAGAAAACGAGGGGGTCCGAAACGCAATGCCCAAATCCGCTGCGGCGACAAAAAGAGGGACTTCCGCCGGTGGAACGCGACGTACATCGAGCACGGCCTCCGGAATGTCGAACTCCGGCAGCAACTGCGTGATGATATCTTGATTGCCGGTAAGAATAGTCAGACGAGCATCATCTTGACGATTTCGGACCTGCTCGAAAAACTCCAGTAGCTCCCGCGGGTGGTATTGGGGGCCGAGCGAGCCGCAGTAGATCACCCACGGCCCCTGGACGGGCACGCCGAGTTCGGTGCGAATCTCGGCGCGACGCGTCCCCTCGACTGGACGAAACTCATCCTCGTCACGCGCGTTTGGGATGACATGGATCTTCGACGCGTCTGTCCCCGCCCCCGCCCGTTCGAGCAAAATGCGCTTGGCGTGCTCGGTCCGCGTAATGATCGACCTCGCGCGCCGCACCGCTTGCGCCTCGATATCCCGAAACACCCGATAGATCATACCCTCCGCAGACCAGCCACCGTACTCGACCCGCTCATCCGCCATGAATCCATCGGCGTCGAAGACCAGCTCCACCCCGTCGAGTCGCTCCAGCGCCAGCAGACTCATCGCCGCAGGAATCAAACTGCGCGGAAACAGCACGTCGATGTCCTGCTCGCGAACCTGCCGCACGATATCGAACGCCCCTTTGGCGATCATCGCTGCCGTAGCCGGCGCCAGCGGCTTCCGAAGCACCTTCCGCGCCGTGTAGCCAAGTCCAACTCGGCGAGCCGCAGCCTCGATAGAGCGTCGCTGCGTTTCGTCACCCCAGGTATACTGGAGGGTATCAATGGTGAGATCGGCGGCTTGTACCCGCTCGTAAATCGGAAAGAAAAGCGACTCCAGATAATTCTGAGCCGGTCCGTCCCAGGTGATGAAGAGGGCTTTCATGGACTACACTCGGCGCGAATGCTTGGCTACCAATTCGGTATACATCTCATCGACGTCGCTCACATACCGCTTCGCACTATATTTAGCTTGCGCGCGGGCTCGACCTGCCTCACCCATTCGGCTTCTCAACTCGGGAAACTTATAAAGACGCCGCAGCGCATCAGCTGCCTGTTGCGGGTCATGTGGCTCGACGAGGATCCCGGTTTCGTCTTCCTCGACGATGAACCTCATGCCGCCGATGCGCGTAACGGCAACTGGAAGGCCGCAGAACATGGCGTCGGCGACGACGAGGCCGAAAGATTCATTTATGGACAGCAGAGAGAAAACATCCATCATTCCGTACATCGACTCGAGATCATTGCGATATCCCGTGAAGATCACCTCGCCTTCGAGGCCACAGCGGCTCACGTGGTCCTTCAAAAGCTTCATGCTCGCTTCGCCGCCACTGCCGACCATCAACAAACGGACCTTCGGAATCGTCGCCTTCAACAAACGGACCGCTTCAATCAGATCGGTGTAGCGCTTTTGAGGATTGTACATCCTGCCAACGCTTCCAATCACGAACGCATCGGATGGGATCCCCCACTCGCGCCTGAGGCGCAACTTCTCCGATTTAGAGATAGGGTCGAGAGGTTCGACACCGTTGTCGATTTGGTAGACTCGATCCGAAGGAAGATGCAACCTCTCCTCTAGATACTCGCCGATCGGGCGTGAGACGCCCACAGATGCGTTCGCGAGGCGCATCAACCCGGCCAATAGCAGATTTCCGCGCCACGACCGAACAGTGGGATCTCCTGTCTCTTCACCGATGATGATCGGAGCACCCGCGAGGCGCCCGGCGAGGGCAGCCATCGAGATCCCTTCGTACACGGCCCCGTGCACGATATCGGGGCGCCAACTCCTGATTTCGCGGCGGATCTTCATTATGGCGTTGTAATCAGTGACGCTCCAACGCTTCGATGAAGGAACCTCGGTGACCGGGACACCGAGATCAGCAAACTTCTCCGCGAACCACGGTTTGCTCGCCAGACAAATGATTCGCTGCTCGAACCGGCTCGAATCGAGATGCCGAGCCAAATACACACGTCGATGCTCGACCCCGCCCCCTTCAATCCAGGGGAGGATATGGAGCACACGAGCGGGCCTATTGTCTTGTTTCTGCTTCACTACCGGACGCCTCAAGTTCGCGTGGACATGTTGATGCTTCAGCACTTTAGGCGCCCCTATGCAAGTGATCGATAGAGCTCGCTAACCGTGTCATTATAGACCTTCGGAGAAAAGCGTTCGAAGGCGATTCCGCGTGCTCGCGTTCCGAGCGTCCGTCGGTCTTCGGGGCTCATGTCCACCATCTCGACCATCGCAGCGGTCCAGCCGTCGACGTCGTCCGGCGGAATTTGAAATCCGTCACCCAGCTCACCCATCACTTCGCCGATACCGGCGGCCGTCGATCCGAGCGGGCAGATGCCCGTGGCCATCGCTTCTACCAGCGAGATGCTGCACCCCTCCGACCAGGAGGGCAGCAGAAAGACGTGCGAGTCGCCTAGCAGCGCCTCCACATCTTCGCGAAATCCGAGGAGTTCGACGTGCTCGTCGAGCTCGAGCCCTTCGATCAGCGCCTCGAGCTCGCCGCGAAGCGGCCCTTCACCGGCGATGCGAAGTCGGGCTTCTGGGCGCGCATCGACCACGCCTCGGAAGGCTCGAAGCAGGTTGAGGTGATTCTTCACCTCCACGAGCCTCCCCACTGCTAAGAAGTTGAACGGAGGCGCGGCGGGTCGCTCGGGCATCTCGCCTTTGAAGAACTGCGGATTGGCGCAGTTATAGACCAACTCTAACTGCTCGTCCGACGCCCCTTCGTTACTCAGGATTTCGCAGGTCGCCTTTGAAACCCCCACTACACGATGCGCCAGGCGATAAATATTCCCGAAGACGAGGGTCCCCAGGCGTCCGCGGGAGGGAATACCAACCTCCTCGACGATCCGCGCCGGGACCCGCGCCAGCGCCCCGGCGATTGCCCCGTGAAAATTGGCTTCGCTGATCGAGGCATGCAGAATATCTGGCTTGTAGCGCCTGAGATAGGAAAACAGAGCTTTTGTCGCCCGTGGATTGCGCACCGCCGGATCGACGTCGAGCACGTCGACCTCGACTCCCGCCGCGCGGATGCGCTCGGCGGCCTGGCCGGGCTTCCAAAACGTACATACGCGAAAGTCAAACTCGTCGCGATCAATCAACTCACTCTGGAGAACAGCGCGCGACTCGACGCCGCCGAAGTCGAGCACCGGCAATAGCCGGATGACACGGATGGGCTCTGGAGCTTTGGTCATGGAAAATCGTCACTGCGAGAAGGCGAAGAACAAACTGCGCGGCACACACTCCCGCAGTTCCCACTGGGATGTCAATCGGTGCGTTGGCTCATGGCAGGTAATCTCGCAGCTTCATGCGCCACGGCCGCGATACGCGCCGCGCGATCTGTGAGACACGTGCAACCTGCGCCTCTACCGCCCCCCTGGCCAAACCGGTGAATTCGAGTTCCATGCGGCTCATATCAGGAGGCTTGACGTCGAACCGCTCTGCGAAGATCGAAAGCGTCGCCGCCCAGCCGAGCTGATTGCACAAGGTCGTGTCATCCGCTGGGCGCTCTCGCCGCCAATCTTCGTACATGAATTTCACCTGTTCCATGTCGAAGATCTCGAGCCGCTCGAGCGTGCCGTCAAATAGGAGTTCACCGACCTCGTCTCCAAAATCTCTGCGCAGCCACAGACCGTACCGATGATGCTGACTGTCGAAGTCGTCCGCCCCCGCCTCGCCTGTGTCATATCGAGCGCCGGTTCGCGCCCATGGAAGATCCAACAAACCATCATCGAGCGAGCGGAGCAGGTGAACGTATATCTCGTCCGTACGCACCGACGGATCGAGGCTCCACATAAATGCAAATGTCTCCGGCGCCACAAATAGCTGGCGCAACTCACACCACTGATTGATGACCGACATCGTGCTGCACAACATGCGCCGCATATAGTGAGCCTGGCGCTCGATCTCCCGCCAGCCGAGTTCGGAACGATTCCCGTGTCGGCCGCGAAGCGCTCGGATATCCTCGGCTAACCTCTTACGCGCCCATTCGTTGACCTCCGGCCGCAGAAGTCGATTACGATCATCGGGCTCCAGGGCTGGAACTTTTGTGAGCTTCTGTGAGCTGTACTCCGCCCGGCCGATGCTGTCGCCGTAGCTCGCGGCGAGCACCACGGAGTCGTCCTCGGCATCTCGGAACCAGTCCATCCGATGTAAGTGTTTCGGGTCCACCTCCGCACCCAGAACCGTCGCGGCGACCTCGAAGTTGCGCCAGAAGTTCTCCGGTGTCAGCTCTGCCCAGTGCCACTCCCAGTCGTACCGCTCGCAAATAGCCTGCGCGTACTGAACGTCCCGGCTCTGCTTCATGCCCCACGTCACAGCTTCGACCGGAACCTCGATCTCACCGCGCTTCTGCAGGTCGGCGACGATGCCGGCCATCACACGGCTGTCCATGCCACCGCTCAGCAGCAAATAGATCTTGCTCTTGTCCTGGCAGTAGCCAGCGACCTCCTGCTCGAGCAACTCCCGCAGTCGCCGGGCGGCAGCTCGAGAGGTCATCCGCCGTTGCCCGTGCGGGGGCGCCTCCTCATAGCGCACAACCCCCTCGCTATCGACCTCCCCCAGCCACGGCAGCCGCCGAACCCCCTGAATGAGCGTCCGGTCGAGACAGATATACTCGAAGCTCAGAACCGAAAGCGCGGCAACTGGGTCTAGCGAACGTCGATTCACCGGGAGGCATTCGAACGCCTCATCAGCAAACGCCGCCCAGCTTATACGCCCCTTATCTTTCCACCAATACGGGTACGCATCCCCTAATCGCCTGCTATATAGGCGGTTTTCTTGTTCCAGCATAGACGTTTTACTCATCTTCGGCTCCCAAATTTCTCACGAACCTTTTTTCTTCGCGATGACCCCGAGGTGCGGCATAACTAGCGTCTTCGAGCGCCAAAACTGTTGCACCCCTCGATAAGCCAGCTTTGCCGCACGCAGCAATTTAGGATTTTTATGCTCTAGCCAGTTGGTCTCGAGGGCATGTGGAACCGAAAAACCCTTTTCCTCCAAGTACCTGGCCAACGACTCCCGGCTCCAACTCCTCACATGTTGTTTGGGGTGAAAGATGGCACCGCAATCTGGACAAATACGCTCCATTGCTTCGATGTCTTCGCGGTTAGGCGTCGTGATGACGAGGTAACCACCGGGTTTGAGTGCGTGGCGGGCCAACTCGATGGATTCTTGGAGCTCGGCATCTTGAAGGTGTTCGACGACCTCGATCATCCAAGCGAAATCATACCCCGTGGGCACTTCTGTGGACTCCTCGATTAGCTGCACACCGCCGAAATTCGACGCTTCTTCACATCGGTCGTTGTCCCGCTCCACCGACTCCGACGAGAACTCGTTGAAAATCTCATGCAACTCCGCGGCAAAATTCTATCAGAGCATCCACATTATCTTCGACGTCAAATAAAGGCTCGGCTATTTTACGGGCATTGCGACCTAGCTCATTCGTCAACGAAGGTTCGGAGATCAGTTTCCTCGTTCGGCTGACGAGACCACCGAAGGTATCACAACGATTACCAATCTCGTTTGTGCTGATGAGATCGTCCGGATCGATCGATATGGTAAGCGTCGGCTTGGCGTTCATCCAGGCTTGTATCAACACGTTGGAAAACCCTTCCGAAACCGACGTGTGGACCAAGAATTCAGACGCGGCGATAATGCCGTTGGCCTCGGCATAGGGTCGCTCCCCCAAATAATGGAAGTTGTCCGATGTTCGACTGTCCTCCCGAATCCCCTCGCACGATGGATCTGCGAGAGGCCCGATCATCAAGAAGTCGACGGGTAGGTCACTACACCTGGAGGCCAATTCGACAAAGAGTTCCGGTTTCTTAGACTGCTTTACCGTTCCCACCCACACAATAAAGGGCCTACGCCACTCGAACGATTCGCATTGATCGATATAGGAGTTCCGAATCTGGATCTTATTCGAGGCCCGCAGCGCCGCATATTGCGCGGTATTTTGCGCGATCGCACCATCGACTAAAAAGTGAGCACCGTAGTCGTAGGCACTCCGAGCCTTTTGGTAGAGCTGCTTGAGTCGACGAAATCTAATCGGGCTGTCATCTGGAATGGTCGACGCGAACACCAGCACATCGTTCTCACTTGCGCAAGCAAAGACAAATGGGATCCCGAGCTTCTTACAGGTGATGACACTTCGAAGCAGCCCTCGCTTATTGTGCCTCCAATAGACTACATGGGGCTCCAACTCACTAAGCGCATCGGATAACCCCCGAAGTTCGCCGTCGAGATTCCTAACTTCATACGCCGTCTGGTACACCGACCGAGTTCCCGATACAGCGAGATAGGTGACTCGATGGCCTTTTTCGAGCAATGTGCGCGCGATTAAGTCGCACTGCAATTCGCTGCCGCCCAGGAATTCGTCGCGATGCTTGTTGATGAGGACAAAGTGCATGACTCGTTGGTGGCTTCTTTAATGGCTTTGAGTATTGGAGGGAGAAGGGGATACTCGAGCCGATATCTATCGACAACCGTAATCTCCGGGATAATTTACGAGCGGCGACATCAAATACGGGCGATCGTACGACAAATGGTTGAGACTTCTTACTGAGAAAAGCGTAAGTTGCTAAACCCGGAAATGGCGCAGTTGATTGGATGCAGATTGGTCACCGATGCAGCGAGGCGATGCCCCGGCGTATCGTCGAGCGAAATCGGTGACCAAGATGCGCCAATCAACAAGCCAGAACGGGTTTAGGAGCTTATGCGTTTCTCAATAATTCGGCCATAATCTACAGGACCGTCCGTGGCACACACTGTTGCATAAGGCTTCGCTCAACTTCCACCCCGGTTTGTCCAATCGAATTGAAGGTCGATGTTCCGCACATCTCCTCCGCCGGCGAAACCTTGCTCCCAGGTCTGCGCGACGACGGGCTTGGTTTGTGCCGAGCCATAGCTTGTTTCGGGTCTAACACGCGAAACCCATCACTGTTCCTACATAATGTAATTGTAGGAGGACAGTGGGAGCGAAGTTAGCTCTGCTGTTCGGCGGTTGCTCTCTTCGTAGCGGCCGCGGCAAAACTGCTTAACACATCGCTCCATACGTTGTCGGATAAGATCAGCTTTTTGGGGTATATGTTTAGCAAGAAGCTTCGAAAGCCGACGCGTAGCTACTTTTGCACGCGTCGATGGAAAAGCCGAAGTCGGTGTCAGCCGACTTGGAGAAAACAGCCTATTCACTTGTCTTTCAATTGGCGCCGTTAAGTATTTAGAACTCTTGTTTTCTGCACGCTGACACAGCGAAAGCAGTTCACCGCGATTTTTTAACTCGAGCCCGTTAAATTTAGCTATCTGCGACAAGTAATCTTCTGGAGAGTGGCAAAACTGTTCATAGGTAAGAACTAATACGCGCTCTGGCGTGAAAAGATCGTAGTAATGACGAATGAGCCTATCGTACTGAAAATTCAGTGGATCGAACATGGGAAGGGTGTTCGATCCGTAGCCTCGAGGATTGAGGTAATCCGAGAGGTTCAGAGCCCCACCTTCCTTAAGATATTGCATGTAGCAAGATAGCAACATCGATCGCTGCTCCCGAATCACGATGAGGATACGGGCATCGGGAAAAACTCGTCGCAGTCGCTGAGCATTCTCCCCAGCATTATACCCCCCGGTGTGCGGACTGCCCACGAAGCGCTCTTCCGAAAGGACAGGGACCAACTCTACTGATGAGGTGCCGGCCTGTGCGATACGCTGGTTGTACCAAGCTCGCGCGGCTTCTACATCGAAATCAAATGTGTGAGGGCGGATTAGGTTTCGGTTGATGTCGCGTCTCGGTATGGGTTGATGAAACCCCAGTTCACGACGGGTAAAAAAATGGGCCTGCAGCCAGCTAGTCGCAGTCTTGTGATAACCGATATGAATCAGCGGTGACCGAATATCGCTCGCCGCATGTTCGACTGTTTTCATTGTGTCCAAAGCGGTGCTCCAGGTGACGGTGGATACAAAATCAAGCCAAATGAATCCTCTAGTCCTAAAACAAGCGAAGGTGAGTACGATTTGAGCCAATTTTCGGCTGATCT
>CAYLTX010000136.1:0-17425 GCA_964386725.1 uncultured Bradymonadales bacterium
CCAGGGGTCCGGGGGTCCAGGAACTGCAACGGCACCTTCAAAGGAAACGGCGGGAGGCTCGGGTTAGGACTCAGAAGTTGAGCCTTGTGGATACGCCGACGCGGGTGGGCGACCATTGCACGTTCCACTCGAAGCCGGCCACCGCCGGGCGGCGCTCATCTGGGTTGATGAGTCGGTAGGTTCCCCAGCCGGCCAGCCCCAGGCCGAGCGCGAGGCCGCCGCCGCTGAGCCAACGCACGGAGGTGACCTCCGAGCGCGCCTGGTCGAATTGCTGCGGTCCATCGAATCGGACCGGCTCGACGCCGTCGCACTCGGCGGCCGACGGCTGGGACGTGCTATCCGGTGAGCAGGCGATCTGAATGCTGCGTTGCTCGGCGGCGATAAAGCCCCATGTGCCCGCCGCGGCCAGCGCTACGCCGCCGCCGACCAGCGACCAGCCGACCCAATCGGTCTGGCTTTGATCGCCGCGCGTCCCCGGCCCATAGCCTGCGGCTGCATAGCCGGCCCCGGCCTCGAAGTCGGGCATCACCCGCTCGAGCATACGGCTGACCGTCGACTCATCGGCGCGATCGCTCCACCCGGCGCTACCGTCGGCGCTCAGGTGAACCAGAACCACCGACTCACTGGGCTCACCGCCGTCAGCGTCGGCCACGCCGATCAACCGCGGCACCCGCCCCCAAAAGGACGCCATCCGCATATAGCCCTCGGCGCGCTTTCGCTGGTGGAAGCCGGCGCCGCTCATGCGATATTCGAGCGGATGCGCCGGGGCGATGGGAACATCGACGGTGGCTCCACGCTCCGGCCGAACCACCCACAGCGGCGCGGTCCCGGCGCCGCATTCCATGGTCACGAAGTAGCGCTTGTCGGGGCTGACCGCGAACGCCTCGGTGCCCACGGACGTGCCGTTGACCAGCGCCTTACAGCCGGTGGCGTCGACCATGGTGACCTTCATATAGGTCCCCTCGCCTTCCAGCGACGCCCGCTGCGCCGCGAGGAGGTCGACGACCGCCGGCGGCGCCGACTCGCTGGCCAGATCGAAGCCGGGAAACGCCGCCACGAGCCCGCGCGCCAGCCGTCTGGCGTCGTCCTCGCGCTTCACATTGCGGTACGCGCGGATCATGACGATGCCCGCCTCGAAGACCTGACTGGCAAAATCCGGCCGCCTCGCCAACACCTCCAGATGCGCCATCCCCAGGTTGACCGCCGGCGTGAGCGTCTCCAGCGCAGAGTCGTTCCCTTTGTAGAAAAACCGCTCGATGCCGCGCGCAATCTGCGGGGTCAGACCGACGAATTGGTTGGCCACTTCGGGCGGCGTCCTCGGCACCATCGACGAGGTCATCCGGCGCTGCAGCGTATCCGGCGAGAGCACCTCGAAGCCGCGCGAGTCGAGCAACGACAACAACGTCTCGATGACCGGCCCCGATTGCGAACCCTCCCCGATCGGCAACACCGCCACCGCGCCCCCAACCCCCCCGCGCTCACGCTCCCCATTTTGCCGCGCATCCCGCTCGGCCTCCTCCAACGACGCCGCCTCCTCGGCGGCCTCACGGTCGGCGTCTTGGGCGTATGCCGTCGAGCAGAGCCCGAGCATCAGGCATACGGACGCCGTGGTGAGTCCATGCCGTCGAGCAGTTTTCGTCAGGAGCCTCCGCAGTAAAAGGAGGGCGGTGTGGGGGGTTGTGAGCCATTTCATGACTACCTCTCCATTATTTTGGTTACGTCTCTCTGACATCCAGAAGACGTCCGTCCAATTCACGAAAAACACTCATTAGAACATCCAAGACAGGCTCAGTTGTGCGTCACCCCTCGGCGACACGGCCATCGACCAATCGGGTTGCCAGGCGGCGCTGGGCTCCGTTGTATCGCGCCCGGATGCATCGCGGGCCTGCGGCTGCTCGGCGCTCATCAAGCGATAGGCGCCCCAGCCGGCGGCGAGGACACCGGCGGCCAATAAGCTGCCGCCGACGACGCGCTCGGCGCTCGCGCGTCCGAGTCGCTCGTCGAACTCGCTCTGACTCAGATGAGCAGGCGCGTCGACGCCGTCGCAGTCAGTGCGCTGGGCTTCGGGGTAGATCCCCGAGCAACGCACCTGGTCGATCTCCGACTCGGCCATCATCAATAAGACCACGCCGCCGGCCGAGGCGGCTGCGCCCGAGCCGACCAGGCCCCAGCCGAGCACGTCGGTGCCCGGCCCGTCGACCGATGGCTCCGTGGCGGGCCTCTCGGCGGTCGCCTCCTCGAGTCGTTGCTCCAGGGCGGTCAGATCGCCCACGCCCGGCTGGCCGGCCAATTCCTGGCGGCGCGCCTCGAGCAACTTCTGGGCCCGCTGGTGCTCGCCGAGCTCTTCGAGCACCAGGATACGCCGATAGACGTAGCGCGGCTTCGGATCTTTGAACTCGGCCAACTCCAACAGGTCGAGTGCGCGACGGTACTCCTCGCGCTCGATCGCCTGCATGGCGTCGGCATAGACCTCTTGGGATGCCCGCTCGCCTTCCCCCGCTAAAACCGTTGGTATGGGATTCGCGATGTAGCAGATCGTCATGCAGCTCATAAGAATTGTCAGTCGAATCATCATCATTCTTCTCACAATAGCTCCGGTTTATTTGCTCGCGCCTCTATTATGGTTTTCGACAAAAACGGCCGATTCGTTGCGTACTTTTTTGACAATCGCGGACCACACGCCCGACCAAACACACCCAACCCTCTGATTTCACTCAGGAATCCAGAAACCCAGAAATTTAGACATTTTGCCGATTCTCTGTTCGCGATCGTGTCGGCCTCGGGGTGTTGGCGCCGCGTTCGACAAATGGTGGGGACAACTTCTTGACCGCGGCCAATGGTTGCGCCATGTTGATGCCCACAGCGGACGCGGCCGCCCGCGCGGCTTCGTTCCGGAACGACTCTAGACGCTTTGTCCCGCTGCCCCGCGACAACGGGGAGAGAACCGCCCAGGCCATGAGCCATCCCGCCCCCAACCTGACCATCTGCGACATAACCGGAAATACCAGACCGCTGCCCCTGTTTCCTCAGAGCAGCGAGCCCGCACGAGTATGTTTTAGCGCATTGCGAAGCGCGGTCGTTCGGGGTAGCGCTGTGGTGACTTTGAATCGCGTAGACTCGAGACGAATCCGCTGATTATTAACTCTCGAAAATGGATGACCCTCAACCCACGAGAGAGCCGTGAGTAACGAAGAGACCGACAAGACCGAATTTACGGGCGACAACCTCTCTTATATCGAGCAGTTGTACGCTCAGTATCTCGACGATCCAGCGTCGGTCGACCCGAGCTGGAAGCCGATATTCGACGAGTATTTAGGCGAAAGTGGCGACGACCGACCGCGGCCGTCGTTTCGGCCGCGCACGATCTTTCGCTCCGCGGCGGCCATCGGCCAAAACGGAAGCACCGGTGAGGCGATCTATGTGGACAAGGTCCACAATACCACGGTGCGCACCCCCGAGCGCACCGAGGGTTTCGCCGCGCGCGTCGAGGCGCTGGTTCGCGCCTATCGGCTCCATGGCCACCTGATCGCCCAGATCGATCCTCTGCAGCGCGATCGTCCGCCGGCGCCGCCCGAGCTCGATCCCGGCCTGTACGGCTTCTCCGAAGAGGATATGGACACCCCCGTGCGCTGTGAGCCGCTCTTTGGCGCCAACGAGGTGACCTCGCTTCGCGAAGTGCTCGACCGCCTCGAGCAGCTTTATTGCGACAGCATCGCCGTGGAATACCAGGACATCCCCGACTCGCGGCCGCGGGCGTGGCTCAGAGATCAGATCGAGAAAAATAACTACGCCGGCATCGAGGGCGCCGACGAGAAGAAGCGCATCATGGAGCGGCTCATCCAAGCCGACGCCTTCGAGACGTTCCTGCACACCAAATACGTCGGCGCCAAGCGCTTCTCGGTGACCGGCGGAGACACGCTCATCCCGATGCTCGACAGCCTGCTCGACGAGCTCGGCGAGTTGGGCGCCGAGGAGATCATCTTCGGCATGGCCCACCGCGGCCGGCTCAACGTGCTGCACAACATCATGGGCAAGCCCGCCGACGCGATGCTCTCGGAATTCGAGCGCAGCCCGGCGCCCGAGGAGCATATCGGGTCCAGCGACGTCAAATACCACATGGGCTATTCGGCGGACGTGACGACCCCGGGCGGCAAAGACCTGCACCTGTCGCTATGCTTCAACCCCAGCCACCTCGAATTCGTCAACCCGGTGGTCATGGGCCGAGCCCGCGCCAAGCAGCGCCGCATGGGCCTGCCCGAGGCGAACGGCCAGATCGTGCCGGTGTTGATGCACGGCGACGCTGCCTTCGCCGGCCAGGGCATCGTCACCGAGTCGTTAAACCTGGCTCGCCTCGACGCCTATAGCGTCGGCGGCACCATCCACATCGTCATCAACAACCAGATCGGGTTTACCACCGAGCCGAGCGACGGCCGCTCGACGACCTACGCGACCGACGTCGCCAAGATGCTCTCGGTGCCGATCTTCCACGTCAACGGCAGCGACCCGGAGGCGTGCGTACGCGTGATGAAGCTGGCGGCGCGCTACCGGCAGATGTTCGGCGAGGACGTCATCATCGACCTGGTCTGCTACCGCGAATACGGCCACAACGAGGGCGACGAGCCGCGCTACACCCAGCCGGTGATGTACCAGCGCATCGACGACACCACCCATGTGCGCAAGACCTACAGCCAAAAGCTCATCGACGAGGGCGTGGTCGACGCCGAAGAGGTCGACGGGATGTGGGACGAGCGTATGGATCTCTACTCGAAGGTCTTCGAGAAGGTGCATACCTCGCCCAAGCAGAAGAGCGTCAATACCTTGAACGGGCTCTGGGAGCCCTACGAGGGTGGCGACGTGGACGCCACCATGGATATCGACACCGCCGTGGACCGCGAGCACCTCGAGGAGATCGGCCTGCAGCTCGCTCGGGTGCCCGAGGACTTTACGCCCCACCGCACGCTTCGCCGGCTGTTGAAGACCCGCCAGGACATGGCCACCGGCGAGAAGCCGCTCGACTGGGGCATGGGCGAGGCGCTGGCGTTCGGCACGCTCTTGGCCGACGAGAACGCCTCGATTCGGATGAGCGGCCAGGATTGCATCCGTGGCACGTTCAGCCACCGCCACGCGGCGGTCTTCGACACCGAGACCGGCCTGGACTATTGGCCGGCGCGCCACCTGGCCGACGAACAGGGAAGCCTCGAGATCTATAACAGCATTCTTTCGGAGGCGGCGGTCGTCGGCTTCGAATACGGTTATAGCCTGGACTCGCCCGACGGCCTGACCATTTGGGAGGCGCAATTTGGCGACTTCTCCAACGGCGCTCAGGTCATCATCGACCAATTCATCAGCTCCGGCGAAGACAAGTGGAAGCGGCTCAGCGGGCTGGTCATGCTCCTGCCGCACGGCTACGAAGGCCAGGGCCCCGAGCACTCCAGCTCCCGGCTCGAGCGCTACCTGCAGCTATGCGCCGAAGATAATATGTTCGTGTGCAACCTGACCACGCCGGCTCAGTACTTCCACATGATTCGCCGCCACATGCTGCGCGCGGTCCGAAAGCCGCTGATCGTAACCACCCCGAAGAGCCTGCTTCGCCACCGCGACGCCACCTCGACGCTCGAAGATCTCAGCGACGGCGGCTTCCAATGCGTCATCGGCGACGACCACGAGAAGGTCGACGCCGACAAGGTCGAGCGCGTGCTGCTTTGCTCGGGCAAGGTCTACTACGACCTGGCTTCCTACCGCGACGAGCACGAGCACTTCGAGACGGCCATCGTACGCGTCGAGCAACTCTACCCGCTGCGCAAGGCCGAGCTCCAAAAGGTACTGGACGCCTTCCCCGACGACGCAGAGATCATGTGGGTCCAGGAAGAGCCCAAGAATATGGGTCCCTGGTCGTTCATCTTTCCCCGGCTCCTCGACATGCTCGGCTGCGACAACCAGCCGACCTACGTCGGCCGCGCCGCCAGCGCCAGCCCGGCCACGGGCTCCCCGGAGGCCCACGACATCGAGCAGAACGCGCTCATCCGCAAGGCTTTCGAGAGTTGAGCGGGTAGGTTCACCACAGAATACACAGAGGGCACAGAGAAGAGGCCAGGTGGCCTCTTCTCTGTGCCTTTTTTTTGTGGGATGCGTGGCCCTGGGGCGCGTGCCCTCTGGGCCGCCGTGACGCATCTTGCGTCGCCTTGCGTGTTCTTGTCCCTCGGGCGCCGCCTGAGCCCCTTCCGCTTCGCTAGGTGGGTGGCACCATGTGACGCAGGTGCTCACCCATTCACTCCCCGGCTTCATCCATGCTCGCGCAATGGGTGGCGACCAGATGTCCGGTGATGCTGCCTTCGTCGAAGCTCGCCTCGACGTCGAGCGCGACCACGCCGTCCTCGTGGTCGACGCCGTCGATGACGAGCCCGGTGTCGATATTGGCTGCCACCGGCGTCACCGAGACACCGGTCGCTCTCACAAACGGCTCTTCGCCCAGGAACCGCCCATCGTAGTCGAGGAAGGTCGCCGCCAGGCCATCGTCGGCCCGGGTGAGCGTCGTATCTGCGAGGGCCGCCGGAAGCCCGCTCAGGATGAGCGACCAGTCGGGCGTCGGCGAATCCTGCTGCGGGCAGCCGTCGAAGCCCCCCTCGAGCGCCTCGATGTAGATCTCCCACTCGCCGCTGTCGGAGACGTCCGGAGCTGTAAGCCCGTAGACGGCGCGCTCGATGGTAGCGCTCGTGCCCCCATAATCGACCGAAAGAGATTGCTCGCGGCAAAAGCCTTCGCAGGTGGTTGGCAGCCCCTCGGCTGCGTCGGAAGCCGCGTCTGGCGAGCCCGCGTCGGGGCCTGCGTCGACCGACGAGGCTCGCTCATTGTTGGCGTCGTCGCAGGCGACCAGCATGGCTGCAAGGAAGCAAATGGCGAGGATGCGGCAGGTGGACATCATGTGCGGGCTCCGTGGATTCGTGGGAGCTAAAAGCTGCCACATGTGCACACTGTAGCTCAAGTAAGTGTCGGCCGCACCCAACAACTGGAGCGTCAGCCGCACTCGAACAACGCCTCGGGCGCAGTGAGATTCGCAGTGAGATTCATGGCGTCTTCTGCTAGGCTTCCCCCCGCTGAATATTTGTGAACCTCGAAAGATCCTTGGGTTGAATAGGACGTTTGATGACGACAGCGAAGTGGTGGGCGTGTCTCGTGGCGTTGATGGGAATTGTGGCTGCCGGATGTACTGGAGACTCGAATGCGAATGTGTGCACACCGGGGCAGATGTCGCCGTGTTCATGCACCGACGGTCGCACCGGCGCGCAGCAGTGTCAGGCGGACGGGACGTATGGCACGTGTGAATGCACCGGGCAGGCAGTCGGCGACGCCGGCTCAGTCGGCGACGCCGGCTCAGACGGCGGCGACGTCACATCACCTGAACCGGATGTCGTCGAAGACACCGCGCGCCAAGACACCAGATGCGTCCCCACCACTGAACAGTACGAGAAGCGCTGCTGGTTGGATGGGACGCGCTCGGCTTGGTACGACGACTGTGGAGAGCGAACCGATCGCGGCGAGCACTGCAGTCATGGATGCGCCGAGGGAGAGTGCCAACCATGCGTGCCGGATTGCTCGGGGCGCACGTGCGGTCGAGACCCGGTTTGCGGAGAGTTGTGTGGCACCTGCACTGGCACCGAGGCGTGCTCGTGCGGGCACGGGTACGGCGCGCAAACTTCATGTAGTGAGGTAGATTCCGCGAGCTGCGAGCCGGCGGCAATCTGGGTCAAGGTCTTTTTCGACGGCACCCTCGTCAACACGTATACCGCATCCCCAGATCGGCGCGGAGAATGGGATGTTTCCGACGGTGACGCGCGCGCCTTCCTTTATACCAGCGAATTCAGCGCCAGCATCTCGTACGACACCGATCGAGGGGACCATAGGTTCACCGGCACCTGCACCCAGGGCGATGGCACACTCGAGGTCGTGCCCTTCGTAACCATTGGCCTGGGCTCGCCAAGCTGGGCCCCATTGGCGTGGCACGACGAAACCTTCGGTGGAAGCTGCGATCATGTGGCGAACGAGGATAACCTCTCGAACTTTCAATGGGATATCACCGAGGCGTCGGAAGATCGGATCACCGGCTCGGTCTCGTTCGACGTCCAGGGCGGCGGGCCACGCTCGGGGCACAGCATGCGTATCGAGATGTGGGTGGATGTGCCTCTCGACCATGTCTAATCCTTCACGCTGTCTGCCTCAATCCCCGTTGAGTCAAGCCGATACTCTCAATTTCGAGTGCACGGGTAACGGTCCTTGGCGGTATGAGCAACACGAGGGAACTACAGTTTCACTTCGCGCTTCTCTCGGTGGAAGCAATTCCGAGCGCGACACACCGCTGGATATCTCAATTAAGGTCGCTCCAGTGGACTGACCGTCTAAAGAGTGTGGATCTGAGTCCTCAGGCTGAGCGCGCTTCCCCAGAAGGCCGAGCTCCAAAAGGTGCTGGACGCGCTCATCCGCAAGGCTTTCGAGAGTGGAGCGGATAGGTTCACCAAAGAGTACACAGCGGGCACAGAGAGAAGCTTATTTGGCTTCGGCTCTGTGCCCTCTTATTTGAGGAGTGCGTGACGTTCAATGCTCCGTCGGTTGGGCGCCGCCGATGCGGATCGTGTCCGGACCGGTCCCACGCAGACATACCAGTGCGCCGCGCCGGCATTCGCCGGCGGTAGATCGTCCTCTGTCATGTTAAGAAGCCCTCCCTTCATATCGGCCGCACTCGCCAGCGCGCCGACCACACACGGCCAAAAGGCCGCCGGTTTTGTAAGCCACCCGACCGGGTCTCGTCTCCACAAGCCCGCTCCCGATCCGACGCCACCGCTACTCGAAAAACGATGGCGCCTCTGCGGCAATTGTCAGTGGTATGCGCTTTTCTCTGGCGACACTTCTTCCACATCGCCGCCGCCGTCACCACGCACACCGAACGTATTGGGGCGCCCGGCAAAGCCTTTGGGCCGAAGAGATGGCTTTGCCCGACCACCCGCGTTTGCGGACCGGTTACCGATTCCGCCGCAGCCTCGCCCGACCGGCTCGGCCTCCAGGTGATGAATCGGTACGGTCTTGCTCCTCCGATTCACCCGCCCTGAGACGCACAGTAGCTGCGCAGCTCGATCCAAAGGATCGCAAGGCCAAAGACCTCTCCGTGCCCCTCATATATGGTTATCGCGAGAATCGTAAAATCGTTGCGTGTTTTTTTCGAAAACGTCCTGCCACAGCCGTCACACCGGGGTCGCGCGTAATCGCGCGTTTTTTCGAAAACCCGCGTCGACCAACGGTCCTGATTCATCAATATGTGGCCATTCACCAATGTTCCGAATAACACTTGAAACCTAGCTGCAAGCGCGTAGACTGCCGGTGGTCTGCGCGCTGGCGCAGCCGTTAATAGACGTTTTGTTTGTAAAATTCGCTGTACTGCTGGTGCGCAACACTGACGCACCGCGACCTGAAGAGGCAACTCCATGAGCGTTACCGTCGAGGTCCCGTCACTGGGAGAATCGGTCACCGAAGGCTACGTCGCCGAATGGAAGAAGAAAGAAGGCGACTATATTGCCGAGGATGAAATCCTCCTCGAGTTGGAGACCGACAAGATCACCATCACGGTGCCCTCCCCTGTCTCGGGCACTATCACCTCGCTGAAGGCCGACATCGATGATGCGGTCGCCGTCGGCGAGGTCATCGCCGAGATCGAGCCGGGCGAAGCCCCCGAAGGCGGAGCTGGCGAGGCCGAGGCTGAAGAAGCCGAAGAGACCGGCGCCGAGGAGGAGGCCCAAACCGCCGAGTCGGATAAGGACCAAGCCGAGGCGGACGGGCTCAGCCCGGCGGTCAGCCGCCTGGTCGAAGAGCACGACCTGGACGCCTCGAAGATCGCCGGCACCGGCCCCGGCGGCCGGCTGCTCAAGGGCGATGTGCTCGCCTATATCGAAGAAGGCGACAAAAAAGGCGACAAACAAGCAGCCAAGAAGCCCGCGAAGGCGCGCGCCCCGCAGGTCGAAGTCGAGCAGCGCGAAGAGCGCGTCAAGATGAGCCGGCTGCGCCAGACCATCGCCAAGCGGCTGGTCGAAGCGCAGCAAAATGCGGCCATGCTCACGACGTTCCAAGAGGCCGATATGTCCGGCGTCATGGAGCTTCGCAAGCAATATAAGAACAAATTCCTCGACAAATATGACGTCAAGCTCGGCTTTATGAGCTTCTTCGTCAAAGCCGCCGTGGAAGCCCTCAAGGAGTATCCGTCGGTCAACGCCGAGATCGACGGCAATGAAGTCGTCTTCAAGAATTACTATAATATCGGCGTCGCCATCGGCGGCGGCGAGAAAGGCTTGGTCGTGCCGGTGGTCAAAAACGCCGACCAGCTCAGCTTCGCCGAGGTCGAGCAGGCCATCAACGACCTGGTCAGAAAGGTCCTCGACAACGAGATCACCCTCGACGACCTGCAGGGCGGCACCTTCTCGATCACCAACGGCGGCATCTACGGCTCGATGCTGTCCACGCCGATCCTCAACCCGCCCCAGAGCGGGATTTTGGGCATGCACAATATCGTCGAGCGCCCGGTCGCCATCGACGGCGAGGTCGAGATCCGCCCGATCATGTATCTGGCGCTGAGCTACGACCACCGCATCATCGACGGCCGCGAAGCCGTTTCGTTCCTCAAGCGGCTCAAAGAGCTCATCGAGAATCCCGAACGAATTCTGCTCGAAATCTAGATACTGCAGAAGGTGAGAGAGTGAGAAAGTTAGATACGGCAACGGCCTTCTTACTCTCTCACTCGCTTACTCTCTCACTTTCTTAGAACGTCTAGCTGCCACTTCACGATCTATCCGTAAACCATCGAAAGGCATCCAATGTACGATCTCGTAGTCATCGGATCCGGCCCTGGCGGCTATATCGCTGCCATTCGCGCCGGACAGCTCGGCATGAACGTGGCCTGCGTCGAAAAATACGACACCTTCGGAGGGACCTGCCTGAACGTGGGTTGCATTCCCTCGAAGGCGCTCTTGGAGTCGAGCGAGAAATTCGCCGAAGTCTCCCACGAATTTGCCGACCACGGCATCAACGTGGGCGAGGTCGAGTTGGACCTCGACAAGATGCAACAGCGAAAGCGCGATGTCGTCGAGGGTTCGACCAAGGGCATCGAGTTTTTGTTCGGAAAATATAATGTCGAGGGCATCCACGGGACGGCCTCGATCAAGGACAAGAATAACGTCGAGGTGGAGCTCAACGACGGGGAGACCCGCACCCTCGAGACCGAAAAGATCCTCATCGCCACCGGCTCGAAGCCCACCGCGCTTCCCGGCATCGAATATGACGACGAGACGATCGTCGACTCGACCTGGGCGCTGGAATTCTCCGAGGTCCCCGAGCACCTCATCGTCATCGGCGCCGGCGTCATCGGCCTGGAGATGGGCTCGGTCTGGTCTCGCCTTGGTGGCGAGGTCACCGTCATCGAGTACCTGCCCGAGATACTGGGCGGCCGTGCCGACAAAGAAGTGATGAAGAAGGGCCAAAAGATCTTCGCCAAACAGGGCTTGGAGTTCGTGATGAACTCGATGGTCACCGGCGCCGAGGTCAACGGTGACGGCCAGGTCACCGTGACCTACGAGCCGCGCGACGACGAGGACGGCGAGGCGCAGACGCTGACCGGCGACAAGCTGCTGGTCGCCGTGGGACGCGCGCCGTATACCGAAGGTCTGGGGCTCGACAACATCGGGCTACCCACCGACGATCGCGGGTTCATCCACGTCGACGAAAACTACGAGACCTCCGTCGAAGGCGTCTACGCCATCGGCGACGTCATCCCCGGCCCCATGCTCGCCCACCTCGCCGAGGAAGAGGGCGTGGTCTGTGTCGAGCGCATGAACGGCATCGGCGCCCACGTCCTGTACGACGCCGTGCCGGACGTGGTCTACACCCACCCCGAGATCGCCAGCGTCGGAAAGACCGCCGCCGAGCTCGACGAAGCCGGTGTCGATTACCAGACAGGGAAGTTCTTATTCCGCGCCAACGGGCGCGCCCGGGCGATCAACTCTACCGACGGATTCGTCAAAGTCCTGGCCGACGCCAAGACCGACCGCATCCTCGGGGCTCATATCCTCGGACCCCAGGCCGGCGACCTGATCGC
This sequence comes from uncultured Bradymonadales bacterium, assembly GCA_964386725.1. Taxonomy (GTDB): domain Bacteria; phylum Myxococcota_A; class Bradymonadia; order Bradymonadales; family Bradymonadaceae; genus CAYLTX01. The sequence continues at coordinate 12,131 of CAYLTX010000136.1, forward strand.
CGAGCTGGCCGTGGCCATGGAGTTTTACGCGAGCTCCGAAGACATCGCCCGCAGCTCACACGCACACCCGACACTGGCTGAAGCCGTCAAAGAGGCGTGCCTGGCCGTCGACGGCCAGATGCTGAACTCTTAATCGGCAGTCTCACCTAAAATCTCGTCGCGCGCCTCACCACCGGTGCGCACGACCAGATCGCGCAGCGCCTGCTCGAGCTCGACCCAGGCGTCGAAGACGTGCTCCGGGACTTCATAGTCCTCGAGCACGTCTTTTAGTATCTGGTGGCGCCGGTCGAAGTGGCCGACGAGGATGGGGTGTTTTTGGTGGGCTCGTCGGATGGGCTTTCCGGTGTACTCGACCTTCTCGTTGCCCAGCCGGGCGCGCATATACTGGACCTGGGCCTCCACGATCTGCTCGAAGTCGCTGCCTGCGAAGAGAAAGCCGATCATCAAGTCGTCGAAGACGCGCCGATAGAACTCGCGCATCATCTCCTCGAGACGCTCGAGCCCGCCGACCTCTTCGCTTAAGTTCCAGTTTTGTGGCTTGGTCATGTCGTTGTGGCGGTCGGAAGGTTGAAAATTCACTGCCTGATGTTGCTGTTCTTGGTTCTTGGTTCTTGGTACGGCAAGGATCGCCTCTGCTTTACCAAGAACCAAGAACCAAGAACTGCCGCAAGACGCCCGAGATCCTATATAAAGTAATTCTTCGCCGATCGCTGAAGATCCCCGGACACCCTCAACCGATTCGTCCGGTCGAATGCAGCGATTCGTAAACGAGTAGCCTGACCGAATCATTCTCGATCGCCTTGAGCACCGCCTCGGTGGGGTGTTCCTCGACCGTCTCCAGGGTCGCCTCCAGGTCGCCGCCCCAGATGCACTTGGTGTCCTCGTCGAAGACCTCGACCACGCGAAGGCGCACGGGCGTGTCCTGGAAGGTGTTGCGCAGCGCGGCCAGCGGGATATGGGTGGTGACGCGATCGATATCCTCCGGGCGCGGTACCACGGAGGTGAACGTAGGCACCATGCGAAGCTGCGACTCTCTGGGGCCCTGGAAGGGGTCGAAGATAATCGCCGGGCCGAGCACGTGGCGAAGCTCGGTGCACAGGATGCTGAACGCCTCGCGCTCGTCCCACTTCTTCCATGCCTGAAAGCGTCGCGCCCAGACCTCTTTGGCCTCGCCAAAATAGCCGTCATAAGCCGAGCGGAGCGTCTGCAGGGCGCGGGTCTTTTTAGAGCTCGGCAACCGCTCGAATTGGCCGAGCATCGACTGGTGACACGCGTTCAGGGCGCGCTCGAGCATTTTCGGATAATCCGACGGCACCGGCTTGTCGCCGGTGGCGATCTGCAACTTCAGCTCGACCTCACCGACGTTGGTCTCCAGCGGGAGCTCGTCGCAGTCGACGGGCAACTCCACCACGGGCACGTCGTTGCCAGTATGCTTCTCCTCGAGGGTGCGTCGAAGTCCGACGAGCAGGTCTCTGAGCGCGCTGCGCTCGCGCATGCTCCAGGACAATAGCGGCGAGGTCCACGGCAGGCTGTCCGGCTCGCACAGGCGCATCGTATTTTGGGGCGTGCCGAAGACGGACACGTCCGGGACGCTGCGCTGACGCGGCGTCCAAGAAAGCACACTTTGCTCCTCGCGCAGCAGCCCGGTCCAGGCGTCGGCGAGCTCGCCGTAGGCCGCCCACTCGTCGAGGTATTGCGACAATTTGCCGCTATCCTCGTCGACGATGCGCGCCAGCTTTCGCAGCGCCGGCTCGATGTCCATCCCCGGGTGCTCGGCGCGAAGCTTCTGGGCGGTGTGACGCAAAAAGGATTGCGGCGACAAATCCAGGCTCTCCCAACACAGCTCGACCAAGATCGACGGCTCCGGGGCGCCTTCGACATCCTCGAGCGCGACGCCGATCTCCTCGACGGCTCCCTTCATGAACGACGATTTCTCGACCGTCGACCAGTCGGGCCATCCACGCTTGGCGCGGGTGAGCTTGCCGGCGAATTTATCCATGCCGCTGAGCAGCAAAAAGACGGTGTCGCCGAATTGTTCGGCGAATTCGCTCAGCCGCTCCTCGAATAGGCTCATGCGCTGCTCGACGACCGCCGGGACCTGAGTGAGCAGCGCGCGCTGGGTGTCGAGCTCGCGCGCGGCTTTATTGGCCAAGCTCTTGAGTTGGCGATCGTCGCGGCACTGCAATACGAGCCCGACTCCGACCGGCGAGATCTGCAAGATCTGGGAGACCGGCTTCTGGAAGGCGACCAAGATCTCGTCGTCGCCGACGCTGTCGATGAGCTTTCGGTGCAGCTCGATGGTCGGCGGGTCGGCCGACATATCGACCTTGATTGGCACCTGCCGCCCGCCGTTGGTGACCGTGTCATTGACGCTGGCCGCGCCGAGCGCGCGCACCAGCTTGTCCATGCGCTCGCGCTGAGCGCCCATCGACGACTCCTCCTCGGCCAAAAGCGTCAAGAACGCGTCGAGATGAACGGTGAGAATTTCTCGAACCAGGCGACGGATGCGCAGCTCGGTCGATTCGCTCACAAAGCACTCCTGCAGGTGGGGCAAGGCGGCGGCGGACCACAATAGTCACGCTCGCGACCGCGCAAACCCGGCGTATTTGATGGCAAGCAATAGTTCTGTCCCATCTTACGCCGGAGCGGCGTTTGAGTGAAGGGGATTGAAGATACAGATCGATGGCCAGCGATCGACGAGCGCTCGCTCGAGCGCTCGGGGATCGACGCGGTGGCCCTGAATACCCGTTGGATTGACGCTTATGGCCACCACATTGGCGGGCTCGATCGCCCGGATCTGCCAGCCCCGCTCTGACTGGCGAAGCAGACGCCCGAGGAGACGACTGTCGGCCTGTAACACTGTTCCATCGGGCACCAATAGCGTGCGGACGGCTTTTGGGGAGCCAACGGGCGCCCCGAGCAATTGCTCCACGACGCTGTTGCTGACCAGGCCGGGCACGGCGACCGCGCGGATCTCATCGCGCCACAGATCATCTGCTTTTCGCAGCCCCAACAGCGCGCTGCGTGCGGGAAGCTCGACCGGCTCGATCTGCGGGCCGCCCGTAAGACACCGCCCTTCTATGATCGCACGGCGCAGCAGCCGCTCCTGCCAGTCGGCCTCGACCGGCTCGAGCGCCAACCGGTCGACCAGCTCGGCGGTGCGCTCGCAGATGACCTCGACATCCTCGGACAAAATGGCGCCCGTCGACACGACGACCGCGTCGCTGACATCGCCTCGCGCGGCCAGCGTGCGCCCATAGGCGCCGTCGATGAGCGCCAGGTCGACACCGTGCGCCTCGAGCATCTCGAGGCCGGCCTCCAGGTCACCGCGATGGCGCACGCCGGCGAGTACGACCGTGCCTGGCTCGATGACCCGGGCGAGGACGACCTCGCCGAGCGGGGTCGAAAACCCCAGCGAGTCGATGTATTCGACCCGCGCCGACGAACGCGTCAGCGCGTCACGCGCGGTGACCAGCCAATGGCCAGCCTCGACGTGAATCGGCGGCTTCTTGGTGCCGATCAGCAGATCCGAAGACTCCCCGTCGATGCCAATCGACACCAATCCGACAGTGCGCCCGTCGGTCGCCGGCGAACCCAACAGATAATTGAGCGTGGTCGTCTTGCCGCAATTCTTCGCTACGCCCACAAGCGCCAGCCTGCCAATCCCCTCCAACATTTTTGCGGACACGTCGTTCATCGCAATTGGTTTTCAACGCAGAGGGCGCAGAGGGCGCGGAGGACATTTAGAATAAAAATTCTTAGCGTCCTCGGCGCCCTCTGCGTTTAAATAGCCTTTGAAGTTGTTGTTTTACTCGTCGTCTTCGCCTTCGGGCTTGTCGCTGCCCTGGTGGCCGAGCGGCTCGGCGCGGTCCAGGCGCGGGTGGTTCGACTGGAAGTGGCTGCGAATCGCGTCGCCGTCGCCAATCTCGTCGATCGACTGCAGCGAGCCGGCGATGGCGTGCACCGCGGCGAGCACATCGGAGGTGTTCCCGGTCTCCGAGATAGTGTGCATATTGCGGATCGGGAAGCCGATCGAGGTCGCCACGCAGTCGACCGCGGCCAGCACGCCGGCCATGCCGTCGGTGCCGGTGTCGCGACCGTTGACGTCGCGCTGCATCGGAATCTCCTGTTCGTTGGCGGTCGTCTCGATGATCTGGTTGAGCTGCTCGCTGGCGATCGAGCCCACCGACATCGTAAAGCCCTTGCCCATCTCCAGCGGGTTGAAGCGCTTGTCACCGATGCCCGGAGCGGCCACATAGTCGTGATTGACGTCCACGGCGATAATCGCGTCGGGCTTCATCTCGCCGGCCATCACGCGGCTGCCGAAGCGGCCGATCTCCTCATAGCTGGCGATGGTGAACATGCAGCGCACGTTGTCGGTGCCGCCGGCCTCGGCGATCAGCCGCGCGACCTCCGCCGCCACGAAGCAGCCCAGGCCGTTGTCCAGATACGCCCCGTAGAAAGTGTCCGGGCTGAAGCCGCGCTTGATCGGCCGGTCCAAGATGAGCGAGTCGCCCGGGCGCACGCCCAGATTCTCGATCTGTTGCTTCTTATTTTCGCCGTGGATCTGCAACTCGAGGTACAGTTGCTCCTTTTTGATGCCCTTGTCGCCGCTGCGAAGCGCGCTGTCGGCGAAGTGAATGGCGCCGAGAGCCTCGACGGTGCCGCCCTCGATGGTGCGATAGGAGCCGGGCTTTTCGGGGTCTTCGCTGAACAGCTTGACCTCGTGGCCGATGAGCGTCATCGGCAAAAACGAGTCGCTGTTAATCCAGATCTTTCCGTCGTCGCCGATGCTGCGCACCTGCAGGCGGATCTTGTCGGCGTGGCCGATGACCATCACCTTGAACATATCGTCTTGGCCGGGATGCGTATCGAGCACGACACCGGCGTGGCCCTTGAATTGCTGGAGTTTCCAGTCGCTCTTGGCGAAGGTCTCGAAGTAGGGCTGCAGCACTCCATAGGTCATCGCCCCTTCCAAGCCGACCGGGCTGGGGGCAGCGAGGATGTCGCGCATCAGCGCAAATTGGTCCTCGGGCATCGACTCATTCCACGGCTTGTCGTTACTCATATCATCACTCTATACGCTTTAGATAAGATGGGTTGGGGTTTGGGCGGGCCGCTCATACAGGTGTCGAGCCCGGTTCGAGGGGAATATACCACGCGATGCGTTTAGGTAAAGGTGAGGGTTTGGTTGGGGGTTGGTTGATCCTCGAGGCGCCCCTCCGCCTCGCGTTGCTCGGCACCTCCCCATGGCGGCTGAACGCCGCCATGGGGAGGAACTTTCGGAGTGATCGC
>CAYLTX010000137.1:0-17092 GCA_964386725.1 uncultured Bradymonadales bacterium
CAGTCACGCCCAGTCCGGGGTCGCTGGATATGGAGTTTGTCATCGAGAAGGGCGACCATGCGCCCGTCGGCGTGTTCGTCGGCGATGCGCTGGACCATCGTACACAGCGCGCCGAAACCCTCGGCGGTGACGTTCATGCCGCCCAGGGGGTCGAGGCGATGGGAGTCGAAGCCCGCCGAGACGAGTACGAGGTCGGGCTCGTAGGCGCGGGCAATGGGCTCCAGCGTGGACTCGAAGGCGTGTTTGTAGTCGCCGTCGCCCATCTGGGGCGGCATCGGGATATTGACGGTGTAGCCGGCGCCGTTGCCCAGGCCGGTCTCCCGGAGTTCCCCGGTGCCCGGGTAGAACGGGTAGCGGTGGGTGTTGAACACGAGCACGTCTCTGCGCTCGTAAAACGAGTAGTGGGTGCCGTTTCCGTGGTGGACGTCCCAGTCGACCACGAGGACGCGCTTGTAGCCGAGCTCCTCGGTGGCGTGGGCGGCGGCGATGGCGATGTTGTTGAAGATGCAAAAGCCCATCGACTGGTCGCGCTCGGCGTGGTGGCCGGGCGGGCGGACGAGCGCAAAGGCGTGGGCTTCGGGGGTTTTGTGGATCAGCTCCACGGCCTCGACGGCTGCGCCGGCGGCCAGATAGGCGGCCTCGACGCTACCGGGCGACAGGTGGGTGTCCGGGTCGAGGTTGCCCGATTGCCCGCGGAGTGCTTCGACGCGCTCGATGAGCGCTTCGGAGTGGACACGCCCGACCGCCTCACGGTCGGCCGGGGAGGGGGACTGCCAGCGCACGCCGTCCAACGCGGCGTCTTGAAGCGCCCGGCGAATAGCGCGCAGTCGGTCCGGCCGCTCCGGGTGTCCGGCTCCGGCGTCGTGGTCGAGCATCGCGTCGTCGTACAATAAGATGGTTTGGCGGGGCATTTGGATTGTGACCTACTTCAGGAGAGGACATCGCTGACCAGAGACTAAACGCCGCAGGCTCGCGGGGCAATTCGCGGCCGATGGCTCCGTCGGGCGCAATTGTGATAGAATAGATGGAAGTGTTGATCCAAAAAGATGCCGGTTGCCGAAGATGACCCTCGATGTCACAACTAGCGGCCTTTTCGCCCAGGAAATCGACGACCAGGATCTCGAAGACCTGGCGATGTTTCCGCTGCCGGACGGAGTGTTGTTCCCGCACACCACGATTCGGTTGCATGTCTTCGAGCGGCGCTACCGTATGCTCGTCGAGGACCTGCTCGCCGCACAGGCGCCATTTTCGGTGGCTTCGATCGCCGCTGACGGCCGCACAGACCGGCTGGGGCAGCCGCATGTACACGAGGTGGCCGGCCTGGGGGTGATCATCTCCAGCGAAGAGCTCGACGGCGGGCACTATAATATCTTGGTGCGGGGAATGGGGCGAGTGAGAATCCTCGAGGAACTCGAAGTGCGCACTCCTTATCGACGCGTCCGGGCGGCGCTGCTCGAAGACCGCGTCGAAGATCCCCGCCGCGCCGACCTGCTGCTCAAGACCATCCAGAATTGTCTATTCAACATCGAGACGAATAATAGCGACGTGGTCAACTTCGTCATGGAGGCCTTTACCGCCGTCGACACCCTCGGAGCCGCCTCCGACATTCTGGCGGCGGTCGTCTTCGGCGACACCATCGCCAGACAACGTGCGCTGGGCGAGGTCGACGTCAACAAGCGCCTCGAGGCCATCCTCGCGCGCCTGGTCGAGCTCATCTCCAAGGGCACCCGCGAAAAGATCGCCCAGGCGGACACGGTCAACTGAGTAGGTTTGGGGCACATTTGTTGCGATGTGCTGGTTCGGGCTTGAGGCTTGGCCTTGGGGAAAGGCAACCACAAGCCTCAAGCCCCACCCCACAAGCTTTAATCCGGGCGGCAACCATTGTCCGAATGGGCGCAAAGGACCGATAGCCAAACGACTTCCGCGATTCGACTCAACCCGCCATCGACGGCTCGACGGCCTCGTCCGGGTCGAGATCGAAAGAGTATTGGAGCCGGTACAGCGTCTCGTAGTGGCCGCCATGGTCGAGCAATTCGTCGTGCGTGCCCTGCTCGAGGATTTCGCCTTTGTGCAGCACGATGATGCGGTCGGCCTTCTGGATGGTCGACAGCCGGTGGGCGATGACCACCGAGGTCTGGCGAGACATCAGGCGGTCGATGGCGTCCTGGATGATCGCCTCGGTGTCGGTGTCGACGTTGGCGGTGGCCTCGTCGAGAATGAGCACATTGGGCTTTTGGACCAGCGCGCGAGCAAACGACAACAGCTGCTTTTCGCCCGAGGAGAGGTTCGAGCCTCGCTCGGCGATGCAGTGGTCGTAGTCATCGGAGTAGCGCGTAATCAGCGGGTGAGCGTGGACAATCTGGGCCGCCTCGACGAGCTCTTCGTCGCTGACCTCGTCGTCGCCAAGCGTCAGGTTCTCGCGAATACTCCCCTGGAACAAAAACGAATCCTGCAGCACGGCCGCAAACGCGCGACGGTATTCGTGCAGGTCGAACTCGCGAATGTCGGTTCCGTTGATGAGGATGCGGCCCTTGGTGACGTCGTATAGGCGCATCAACAGGCTGATGATCGTGGTCTTCCCGGCGCCTGTATGACCGACGAGGGCGATTTTTTCGCCGGGTTTGACCTCCAAGTTCAGGCCTTTGATGATCCATTCATCCTCATTATAGGCAAACCAGACGTCTTCGAATTCGATGTGCAGGTCGTCGGTCGGAAGCGGCTCGGGATCGTCGGGCTGCGGGATATGCTCTTCGGAATCGAGCAGCTCGAAGATGCGCTCGCTGCTGGCCATCGCGCTCTGCAGGAGGTTGTACTTCTGGGCGAGGTCGCGGATCGGGATGAAGAACTTCTGCATATACTCGATGAACGCGACCAGCACGCCGATGGTCACCAGGCCGTCCAAGACTTGGCCGCTGCCGTACCAGATGATCGCGCCGACGGTGACCGCGCCGACTGCCTCGACGACCGAGTAGAGGATCGCGTCGTAGCGAATCGAGCGAATATTGGCGTCGCGGTATTCTTCGTTGATGTCGCGATATTCGTCGGCGCTGACGTTCTCGCGCACGAACAGCTGGATGATCTCGATGCCGGTCACTGACTCCTGAAAATGCGCATAGAGTCGGGCGATCTTGACGCGGATTTCGCGAAATGCCTTGCGCAAGAAGTGCCGGACCACGGCAGTGATGAGCACCAAAAAAGGCACCACCACGAAGCTGACCAGCGCCAAGCGCCAGTCCTTGTACAACAGGATGACGACGATGCCGACGAGCGTGATGATGTCGCCGACCATCGTGATCATGCCCGAGGCGAGCGCCTCCTGGAGCGATTCGATGTCGGTGGTCATTCGCGTCATCAGCCGGCCGGTCGGGTGCTTGTTGAAAAAGCTCACCGACAGGGACTGGACGTGGTTGAAGACCTTCTGGCGCAGGTCGTACAGGGCGCGCTGGCCGGCCTTCTGCATCAGGTAGAACTGCAAAAACCGCGTGCCCGCCTGCATGAAGACGGCGAAGCCGAAGGCGGCGATCACCCAGGTCAGCCCACCGAGCTCCCGGGGGACCAGGTAATCATCGATGGCGACCTGCAATAGGTGCGGCTGGACCAGCTGCAGCCCGGACATGACCGGCAAGAGCAGCAGGCACAGCGTGAAGGTGAACCAATAGGGACGCATATACGTCCACAGACGCTTGATGAGCGTCAGGTCGGTGGCGTTCCCGAGCTTCTGCTCTTTGAAGCCGGAGCCGATCGCGGCGCCCTTGGGGCGAGCCTGCTTATCTCCGTTATTCTGGTCGCCGTTATTCTGGTCGCCCTGATTCGTTTTTTCTTCGTTCAATTCACTCACGACTCGAGACTCTCCTCGAGACGCTGACGCTCGCACATCTCATAATAGGTCCCGCGCGCCGCGAGAAGCTCGTCCTGCGAGCCTTCTTCGACGACGCGGCCATTTTCGAGCACGATGATTTTGTCGACTCGACTCAGCGCGTTGAAGCGGTGGGTCAAGATAATGGACGTCCGGTCCTTCATGATTTCGTCGAGGTGGTCGAGGATGACTCCCTCGGTCTCGGTGTCGACGCTCGAGAGAGCGTCGTCGAGAATGAGGATGCGGGGGTCGACCAGCAACGCTCGCGCGATGGTCACGCGTTGCTTCTGGCCGCCCGAAAGCGTCACGCCTCGCTCGCCGACCAGGGTGTCCAAGCCCTTGGGAAAGCTGTCGATATCCGGGGCGAGCCCGGCGACCTCGACGGCTTGCTCGATGCGCTCTGACTGGGGGACCGATGCGCGCTTGTCGCCGGCCAACAGTGCGCGCTCCGGCGCCTTGCGTCCGACGCTCTCGTCATATTCGAGCGCGTCGAGGCCAAAGCGGACGTTTTGTCCCACGGTCATCGAGAACAAAAATGGTTCCTGAGAGACGAAGCCGATTTCACTACGGGTGTCTCGAAGCGTCAGGTCGACCAGGGGCTCGCCGTCGATATGCACGGAGCCCTCGGTCGGGTCGTAGAGCCTCGAGATGAGCTTGACCAGCGTGGTTTTGCCGGAGCCCGTGCGCCCGACGATGGCGACGGTCGAGCCGGGCTCGATGTCGATGTCGATATCGTCGAGCACCAGCTCGTCGTCCTCGTCGTCCGGGTACGCAAACGAGACGTGGTCGAAGCGCACGCCACCTCGGGCCACGCCTGGCACGACCTCGGGTAGCTGGCGTCGCCGCTCGGGCTCGGGTTCTTGGATATCCGGCTCGAGCTCCATGATCTCGAGGACGCGGTCGAAGGCGGCCAGGCCCCGGTTCCACACCGAGAAGACCCAGCCCATCGCGATGGTTGGGAAGGCCAGCGCGACCACGTAGGAGTTGAACTCGACGAACGCGCCGAGGGTCATGGTGCCGTCGATGACCATTCCGGTGCCCACGATGAGCACGGCGAAGGTTCCCACACCGGCCACGAGCGTCATCAACGACTGCATGCCGCCGCGAATGGTGGCGAGCTTCATGCTCTTGCCGTAAAAATTCTCGTTCATCTCGCCAAAGGAGTCTTTTTCGCGCTGCTCGATGGCGTAGCATTTGACCACCGAGACGCCGCCGAGGTTCTCCTGAACCTTCGAGGAGATGTCGGAGAGCTGGGTCTGGACGATCTTGGTCTGGTTGAACAGAGCCCGCATGATCTTGAGCAGGAAGTACAAGATGACCGGGTAGGGTATCAGGCACACCAGCGTCAGCTTCCAGTTGAGCTCGGCCATGCGCGACATGGCGATGCTGTAGGCGATGCCCGTGTTGATGACGTGCAAAAAGGTGATCGCGTACAGCAAGCGCACGTAGGTGACGTCGTTGGCCGAACGGCTGGTGATGTCGCCGGTGGGCATGCCGCCAAAGAAGCTCGAGCCCAACGCGCCCAGCTTGTCGTACATCTCGTTGCGCACGTCGAACTCGATGTAGCGGCCGGCGTTGAAGATGAAGACGCGGCTAAAAACACGCGCGATGCCCCCACCGATGGCCAGCGCGATGATGACCAGCCCGATGTCGACCAGATCGCCGCGCATCGACGCCAACTCGCCGCCCTCTGCGGCGTCGCGCATCATCTGCACGGCGTCGCCGATATAGGCGGGGATGGCCAGGTTCAAGACGTTGGTCAACGCCAAAAACAGCCCACCGACGGCGAACCACCACTTATAGCGGTCGAAGTACTCCCATAACTTGGCGTTTCGCACCTTGCGATCAATCGGCGGTGCGTCGTCTCTGTCTGAGGTGGATGTTTGGCTCATGAGTCGCGGGGGTGGTGGTACTGCGTGTGGCAGCGATAGCAGCCGTGGCCACTATAACCGGCGACCGTTTAACCATGTTCCGAAGTGATGGGCAAGGCGCCCGAAAAGTCAACGTACTCGAAGGCCGATGCGCTCCCATTGGACGGAGCCGTCGGGGCCGGTCGACCAGAAGATATATCGCGGCACGCCGACCAGATCGGAGCCGGCGACCTCGCCGAAGTTACGGCTGTCGCGGATATCAGCTTCTTGACCGTATACGGGGACTTGGCTGCGGTTGTCAGCCAGCAGGAAGTACTCGTCGGACTCGAGGCGGGTAGGGGGCATGGTCAATTCGGTATAGACCCGAGGAGAGACCGAGATGACATAACGCTCGCCCTGGTTGTGCTCGACCCACGCCAGCAAGCCGGTCTCGCCGTCGAGCTCGGAGTCGGCCACCTGAGCCTCGTCCAGCGGTGAGTGGCCGACGGCCTCGTCGTTGACGTATAGGGTATTGCCCTCCAGGCGAACCACGTCGTTGTGCACGCCGACCACGCGTAAGAACTCGAGCGAGTCGTCCTTGTTGGAGGATTCATCGGCGGCCGTCGTCGCCACGACCTTGCCGCGCTCGGGGGCGTCGGTCCGAAAAGCGGTCAGGTCGACCAGGACGGTATCTCCCGGCTCGATGGTCGGATACATCGCTGCGTTGTCGACGCCCTCGAGCTGCCACAGATTGTTGGTGGTGAAGTTGGCCGTCAGCGCGATCGGCACCACGTAGCTCAACAAAAAGGCGACCAGGTAGATCGTCCAGTGGTTGTAGCCCTGCAGCACGTAGCCGTCGCCGACGTCCTCGGCGCGCGCGGCGACCTCAGAGGCGATCAGGCCGGTGAAGACCAGCCACCCGCCGGCTAATACCAAAAATGGCAGCAGCGGAAAGAACTTCAGCACGCTCAGTGCGATGATGAAGCCCTCGAGCAGTAACAAGAAGAGCAGGTTGACCGTCAAGCCCTTGATGAACTGACCCACATACATATATCCGAGGCCCGGACATAAAAAGGTCAGCAGGACGGCGACCCACTTCTTGCGGGGCTGGGTCTCTCCGGTGTAGGCGGTGTCGGCGGTGGTCACGGCTCGATGCTCGGCTGGTTCGTCAGGTGGGCAGGCCCCGTTAGGGACGTCTGCGGATCTGATTAAAATGTAGATCCGGGGCTGTCGCAGGTCAATCGCTGTCCGGTTCGCCCCGCCATAGGCGCTCCAAGTCGGTGGGCCGAAGCCGGTTGACCTAATCCCCAGAGCGCTTAGGCTTGGCACGTTCATTTAAAGCTATCAGAGGACAACGCAGATGAAGCTCGAATTTATTCAGGGGCTGGTCAAAAAGACCGACACCAAGATCGTGATGCTCGTGCTCGACGGCCTGGGCGGGTTGCCCAGCGGGCCGCAGGGAAGGACGGAGCTCGAAGCCGCCGATACTCCCAATCTGGACGAGCTGGTGCGAAGGGGCGTGTCCGGATTGCATACACCGGTCGGTCCGGGGATTACCCCGGGAAGCGGGCCGGGACACCTGGGTCTATTTGGCTACGATCCCACCGAATATACCGTCGGGCGTGGAGTGCTCGCCGCGCTGGGTATTGAATTCGACCTCCAGCCGGGCGATGTCGCCGCTCGCGGCAACTTCTGCACCCTCGACGACGACGGTCGGGTTACCGACCGTCGCGCCGGCCGCATCAGCACAGAGACCAACGAAGAGCTGTGCGAGCTTCTGCGCGAGATCGAGATCGACGGCGCCGAGGTCCATATTCGTACCGTCAAAGAGCACCGCATGCTCTTCGTGCTGCGTGGCGCGGACCTCAGCGACGAGATTGAAGACACCGATCCGCAACAGACTGGCAAAAAGCCGCTGGATCCGCTCGCCCTGTCACAGCGCGCCGAGAGGACCTCGAAGCTGGTGCGTGAATTTCTCGAGCAGGCATCTCAGAAGCTGGCCGACCACGCTCCGGCCAATGGTCTATTGCTGCGCGGGTTTGCCCAAAAGCCAGAATGGCCGACCTTTGAAGAGGCGTTCGGTCTTCGTTCGGCAGCCATCGCCAGCTATCCGATGTATCGAGGGGTCGCCAGTCTGTTGGGCATGGACACCCTGGAAGGGCCGGCGTCGCTGCAGGAGAAGTTCGCCGTCGCTCGGGAGCATTGGGATGATTACGATTTCTTCTTTATCCACAAAAAGAGCGTCGACAGCCGCGGCGAGGACGGAGACTTCGAGGCGAAGATGCGCTCCATCGAGGAGGCCGACGAGCAGCTCCAAGGGTTATTAGACCTCGATCCTGACGTGGTACTGGTCACCGGCGATCACTCCACGCCCGCCCAGCTCGCCTATCACAGCTGGCATCCGGTGCCGGTTGTGCTGTGGTCCGAGCACTGCCGAGCCGACGCCGTCGAGACGTTCGGCGAGCGCGCTTGTCTGTCGGGGGCGCTGGGAGCGCGATTGCCGGCTATTGACTTGATGCCGCTGGCGCTGGCCAACGCCCTTCGGCTCGAGAAGTTTGGGGCCTGAGGCGGCAGGGGCTGTCTCTTTCAACAAGTGGGGTACGGTGTTTTTGTTTGGTGTTTGTGTTGATTTGGGTTTTTGTTGGCTGTATAAAGTGAGTAAGCAACCATCAGCTGGTTAAACTCCGTACTATCGGCTCGATTCGAGCATGATTGACCAGGAAACGGCGTGCTTAGCATTGCTGTGAATAGGATAGCTATTCTTTCCGGAGGTCTCATGCGCGACGACAGATCCGATACACTATAAACCTATAGGGGGAAGTCGACGATGGGCGACGGTCACGCGCCAGAGGTCGATGTCATGTCGAACCCGCAACGAGCGATTTTTGAGCTCGGGCGGTGTGCTCTGCGCGCCGAGGGGGACGAGGAAGGCATGTGGCAAGAGGCCGTCGAGATTCTCCGGGACACCCTCGATGCCTCATGTGTCGGTGCGTTGAGATGCTCATCGGGCAGCCGTGACCTCGAGTTGGTGGCCGTGCAGGGAGCCGATAGAACGCTACGCGGTACGCATATGGTCGGAGTCGGCGAGGAGACCGTCTCGGAGGCCGCGCTGGGCTGCGACGAGCCGGTGGTGGTCGAAGACCTCACCCGGGAGCAGCGCTACGCTCCTTCGCCGCTCGGCAAGCTCCTGGGCTGCCACGCCACCATGGCCGTGGCCGTGGCTTTCAACGACACGACTTGGGGAGTGTGCGAATTTCACTGGGAAGAGCCGAGGCAGATCTCCGAGCAGGAGCGCGTTTTTGCCGGCCGCGTCGCCTCGTTATTTGGCGAAGCGCTCTCGCATATCCGGCGCGACCTCGCCAAGCAGAAGCAATGCGATCGATTCATCTTATTGGTCGAGCACGCTACCGATCTCATCGGTCTCAGTGACCTCGACGGACGGGTGACCTACCTCAATCAGGCGGGCTGCGAACTCGTCGGTCTCTCGCAATCCGAGGTCGAGGGCCTCGATGTCGTCGACTTCTTGCCCGAGGATGAGGGCGAGCGTTTCTTCGATGAGATCATGCCCATTGTCGCCGATTGCGGTCGTTGGGAAGGCTCGATGTGTCTGAGCGACTTTCGCAGTGAACAGATCCATCATACCGAAGCGACCGTATTGATGCTCGAGGACCCCGACAGCGGTGAGCCGGTCGGCCACGCCACGATTCAGCGGGACGTCACCGAACGAGTCCGACTGCGTGAACAGCTTCGACAATCCCAAAAGCTCGAGGCGCTGGGGCTGTTGGCCGGAGGTGTCGCTCACGACTTCAACAATCACCTGACGGTCATCAAGGGATATTCAGAGCTGATCCTTTCGGACATGCCTGAAGACGAGCCGCGTCGAGCCCAGCTCGAAAAGGTGCGCAATGTCTCGGTCAAAGCCCAACAATTGGCCGACCAGTTGCTGACGTTCAGCCGCCGCAAGGTGCGCCAGCCGACTGTCTTTGACCTAAATAAGGCGATCGACAGCCTGCTGGACATGCTGCGAAGTCTCATCGGTGAGACGATCACCATCGAGGTCGACACCCGCCGCAAGCCCTGCTTTGTGGAACTCGATCCCAGCGATATGGAGCAGGTGATCTTGAATTTGGCGGTCAATGCCCGTGACGCCATCCATGGCACGGGCAAAATCACCGTGAAGACGGGCCGGGCCACGGCCGAACTGCTTGCCAGAGCTGGCTTTTCCGGAGATGAGGCACATTTATTACAGGTCAGTGATACGGGCATTGGGATGCCTCCCGAGGTGCTCGAGCGGGCATTCGAGCCGTTTTTTACCACCAAGGGCGCCCACGGTGGCACTGGGCTGGGCCTGGTCACGGTGTGCCGAATTGTGACCGATGCTGGCGGCAAGGTCGTCGTCGACTCGACCCCTGATCGAGGGACCACCTTCAATTTGCTTTTCCCTCCAGCTTCTCCGCCCGCCGAACAACCCTCCGAGGAGCACATCGAGCACAGTGAATTGGGCGGCGATGAGGTCATCCTGGTGATCGAGGACGACCCGGACGTGCTCGAATACATCACCGAGGTTCTCGAGCAACACGGCTACGATACCATTCCGTGCGGCGATGGCAGGAAGGCGGTCGACACATTGACGATGTTCAGTGAGAGTATCGACGCAGTGTTGTCCGATGTGGTGCTTCCAAATCTGACGCCCCAGCAGCTGCGCGCCGAGCTGATCGAGGCGTTTCCGGACATTCCGGTGGTGATGACTTCGGGCTACGGAGATTACGAGCAGCTCGAGGCAGAAGGGCTGCTCGAAGATGTGCCATTTTTGTCCAAGCCGATGGCCGCCGAAGACCTGCTCCACCAGATTCGCACAGTGCTCGACCGTCCCAACGCCTAGCAATTCCAGCGCGTAGGGCGTCGCGTTCAACGCATGCGATCGATGCTGCGCCGGAGTTGCTCTCCCAAATCAGCGGACGCCGTCTCCTCGGGGCTGGGCGGGGCCTCGCCGGCCTCCTCGGACTGCTCATCGGCGGGCCGGGGTTGGCGGGCTTTCTGCTCGATGAGCTCGAGGAGCGCCTCGCGGTACTCGTCGTGGTATTGCTCGGGCTGCCAGTCCTGCGTCATCCGCTCGACCAGTTCGGTGCCCATTTCGATGGAATCGGTGGTGATGCCTAGCTCGCGCAGGCTCTGGGTGGGGAGGCTGAGATCGCTCGGATCGCGCAGCTCGCGCGGATATCGAATCAAATCGAGCATCAGAGCGCCGTGGTGGACCATCAGCGCAGCCAGGTGCTCGCGTTTCCTGAGAACCACCCGCGCGATGCCCACTCGAGCCGTGCGTTCGATGACCTCGCGCAGCAGCGCATAGCTGCGCTCGGCGCCCTCCATGGGCTCCAGGTAATACGGTTTTTCGAAGTAGGCCGGCTCGATCTGCTCGAGGCGAACGAAATGATCGACGTCGATGGAGCGGCTGGCCTCGGGATCGGCGCGCTCGAAGTCCTCGTCCTCGACGACGATGAGTTGACCGTCGACGTCGATCGCCCGGGCGATCTCTTCGGGGCGTACCTCACGGCCGGTCTCCTTGTTGACCTTGATATACCCCACCGAATTTTGATCGCGCCGGTCGATGAGTTGAAAGTCGAGGCGGCGCCGCTGCGTGGCTGAATAGAGCCGCACGGGCACATTGACCATGCCGAAGTTGATATATCCCTTCCAGATCACTTTGGCCATGATTTCTCTCCCGTGCACCTATTTGGTATGGCGACCTTTTGGTATGGCGACCTGCCACGTTGTTGAATTTTCGCAGCGCGCTCCCCAAGGCAAGCAGCTTTCCTGCAGGATCGCAGACGGTCTTCGGTTGCTGCAGAAGGTCCCTCGGTTGCTGATGGACGAGCGACGCTTATATTGACCACCTCCTGGCGCACTCGGGGTACTCACGAAGGTCAGCCCGATGCACGATTCTCCCATTCTACAATCCGGCAAGAACTGTTGGAGCCGCGCGCCTGCCGAGCGTCTGGCCGTTCTGGAGGACGCGGCGGTCTATTTCAAAGCGCTGGCCGATGTCCTCGAGCACGCCCGCCAGAGCGTGTTCATCATCGGGTGGGATATCCACTCCAAGGTGCATCTTCGCCGCGGAGAGGGCGACGACCGCACGTTTCTCGACCTTCTGCGTGATATCACCCGCGCCCGACCGGAGTTGATCGTGCGTGTTCTGGTGTGGGACCCAGACGTGATCTATGCGCCCGAGCGCGAGAAATTTCAGCGCTGGAGGTTTCGCTTCGGAGCTCCGGAGAACCTGCGCTTCGTCTTCGACAACACCGCTCCTCTGGGCGCTTCGCAGCACCAGAAGATCGTGGTCGTCGACGACCAGATCGCGTTCGCGGGCGGCATCGACATCACCCAGCGTCGCTGGGACACCCCGGAGCACCGTGTCGAGGACCCTCGCAGAAAGACTCCGTATGCGCTCGCGTTCGACCCGTTTCACGATATGCAGGTCGCCGTCGACGGTCAGGCGGCGAAGCTCCTGTCCAAGCTGGCACGTTGGCGGTGGGAGCGGGTGGTCGACGAGGAGGTCGAGCCGTGCGAGATCGCTTGCGAACACTGGCCGCAGTGGCTGGACAGTGACTTCGAGCAGGTCGAAGTCGCCGTGGCGCGCACGCTGCCGACTTGGCTGGTCGAGGCCGAGGTGCGCGAGGCCGAGCAGCTTTTTTACGACAGCTTTGCTGCGGCCGAAGAGCTCATCTATCTGGAGAGCCAATATCTGTCGTCATCGAAGATCACCGACGGCCTCGAAGCGCGCCTGTGTGAAGTAGACGGCCCCGAGGTGGTCCTCGTGCTCCCTCAGGAGGCCTCCGGCTGGGTCGAGCAGTCGACGATGGATGCGCTTCGCGCCTCTATGCTCCGCAGGCTCGAGCGCGCCGACGTGCATGGCCGGCTGCGGGTGGTTTATCCGGTCGTCGAGGAGGAGGGCGAGCGGGCAAATATCTACGTCCACGCCAAGTTGAGCATCATCGACGACCGGCTGCTGCGGGTGGGCTCGGCCAATCTGACCAACCGCTCGGGCGGCGTCGACAGTGAGTGCGACGTGGCCGTCGAGGCGACACAGCCCCACGAGCGCGAGGCGGTCGCGCGGATTCGAAACCGGCTGATCGGCCATCACCTGGACCTATCGGCCGAGCAGGTCGCCGCGGGCCTCGAGGAGACCGGCTCGCTGGCAGCGCTCGTTGACCGAGGCAGCGTTCGTGACGAGGCCAACAGGCGCCTCGTCCCGCTCGACGGCGGCGATATTCCGGAGGTCGCCCGGGAGTGGGCAGACGAGCAGCTCATCGACCCGGCATCACCGCTCGATGCACAGAAACTCGCCGAGAGGCTTCTGCCCGAGCAGGCCGAGCGCAGCCGGACGAGTTATGTGCGCATCGGGCTTTTGCTCGGCTTTTTGCTGCTGGTCGCGATCTTATGGCAGGAGACGCCGCTATCTGAGTGGGCTGACCCGCGGCTGTTGGCTACGGCGGTCGAGCCGCTCTCCCGGCTATGGTGGGCGGTGCCGGTGGCGTTGGTCGTCTTTACGGTGCTCAGTGTGGTGGCGTTTCCGACCAGCGTACTCATCTTGACCATGGGGTTTGTCTTTGGCGGGCTGTGGGGATCTGTGTACGCGCTGGCCGGCTCGTTAGCGAGCGCGGCGATTTCCTTTGGTGCGGGCAAGGCCTTCGGCGCCAGCGCGGTCTCCAGGCTGGCCGGCAAGCGTATCCAGCAGGTCGATCGTTGGGTTGCTGACCGCGGGGTCTGGTCGGTGGTGGTGCTTCGGATGGTGCCGGTGGCCCCGTTTGGCATCGTCAATCTGGCGGTGGGAGCGTCGCGGGTGCCGTTTCGAGACTATATGTGGGGCACGCTCATCGGCATGACGCCGGGAATCGTCCTCAAAGGGATCTTCGGCAATCAACTGGCCGATTTCCTGGTCAGCCCGAGCACCTTCGAGTTGGTGGTGCTGGCCGTGATCCTGCTGATCTTCGTGGTCTCGGGCGTCTTCGTGGCGCGCTGGGTGCGACAGCGAGGCGAGGCCGAAGAAGAGACCTCGCCGGCTCCCTCGCCGGTGGCCACCGAAGCGAGGTGAGCGCCGTGAGCCCGAGCCAGCCACCAAACGAGTCGTCAAACGAACCGCCGAGCCAGCCGCCCAACGGAGTTCACGAAGAGTTACGCATCGTCACCTATAATATCCACAGCTGTATCGGCACCGACGGCCAGCGCGATCCCGAACGGGTCGGGCGGGTCTTGTGTGGCCTCGAGCCCGATATCGTCGCTTTGCAGGAGGTCAACACCGCCTTGAACCCACGGGTCGAGCTGGGCCAGTTGGCCGTATTGGCTCGGATGACCGGCCTCGAGCCGCTCGTCGGACCGGTGATCGATCGCGAACATGGCTTCTACGGCAACGCGATTTTATCTCGCTTTCCGGCCGCCGACGTGCGCCACCTCGACCTGAGCGTCGAGGGTTTCGAGCCGCGCGGGGCGCTCGATATCGACCTGGACGTCGCCGGCGACCGGGTGCGCGTGGTCGCCACCCACCTCGGCCTATCGGTGAGCGAGCGACGAACCCAGATCGGCCGCCTGTTGAGCACGTTATATCGCAACCCTCGCGGCCACGCTGCGATCGTGCTCGGGGATTTCAACGAGTGGTTCGGGTGGAGTCGGAACCTGCGAAGGCTCAACAGCTACCTGGGCTGGCAGCCGAGGAGGGCCACCTATCCATCCCAGCGCCCGGTCTTCGCGCTCGACCGGATCTGGGTGGCCCCGAAGCTGCTTCTCCGGGAGGCGGGCGTCGACAACGGTGAGCTAGCCCGTGTCGCCTCCGATCACCTGCCACTGTGGGCTGATATGCGGCTTGCAGCCTGAGCCGAGCACGGCTAAATTGCGCCCAACAAGACGAATCTACACATTTTATTTGAGGGACCGCGCTGTGGCGATAATGGTGCCGGATGTACCGCCGATCGAGCTGGATGGAACACACTCGGAGAACGACTTTTGGCGAGCGCTCCGCGACGAGCTGCCCGACGAGTTCCATGTGCTGCACGGCCTGCCGTTTTTGACCAAAGACGCGGTCCAGGGCGAGGTGGACTTCTTGGTGCTGCACCGCGAGTTGGGGATGCTCAATATCGAGTGCAAGGGCGACGGTGTGTTCCGCGGCCACAACGGCCAGTGGTACCGTATCCAGCCGGACGACCGGCACGAGCCGCTCAAAAAGACGCCCTCCCAGCAGGCCAAGGGTCAGATCGCCGGCATCGTCGACCGGCTGAGCACCGAGGCCAGGCGGGTGCTCGGGCCGTTTAGCGGCCAATTTCCGCTGGTCTTCGGGTGGGCGCTGTCGTTTCCGTACGCTCGGCGCGAGGAGATCAACGTGCCGCCGGGCCTGCAGCCCGAGATCGTCTTCGACTCCTCGGCCGTGGGCAATCTGGCCGAGCGGGTGCGTGAGGCATTCGAATTTTACGGCGCCCAACACGGCTCGCGGACGAGCGTCCTATCGAAGTCAAAATTCGAGCGATTCGTCTGGGACGGCATCCTCGAGCCCTTCGACGGCGGGGCGACCTTCGCCGGCCAGCTCGACTACGAGCGCCAGCGATTCGTGACGCTGTCCAACGAGCAGACCGAGATCATCCGCTCCCTGCTGGCCAGCCCCCGGATCGCCGTCTCCGGCGGGGCCGGCACCGGCAAGACCGTGCTCGCCATGCACGCCGCCAGGCTATTGGCCAAAGACGGCGACGAGGTGCTGGTGACATGCTTTAACTCGGGGCTGGCCGCCCAGCTCCAGAAGGTCCGTGATAGCTGGGGCGAGCTGGCGGGCAGCGTCCATATCAACAACTTCCACGCCATCTGCGTGGACGCTGCGCCCCCGGGCTCGCTGGAGTTCCCCGGCCGTGAAGCCACGGCCGCCGAGCACCGCAGATTCTGGGCGGAGGACGCGCCGTTCTCGCTGCTGCAGGCGCTCGAGGCGGGCACCTACGCCCATGGCCCCTGGGACGCGATCATCGTCGACGAGGCCCAGGACTTTTACCACGAGTGGTGGCCGATCCTGAAAACCGGCCTGCGCGACCGTCCAGATGGCGAAGACGACCCCAAACTCGCCGTTTTCTTCGACACCCGCCAGTCCATCTTCGACCACGGCTCGCCGGTGCCCACCGAGGGCATGACGCCGTTTCCGCTGCGCGTCAATTACCGCAACACCAAGGCCATCTGCGAGGTCGTCGCCGAGCTCGGCCGCGTCGACCTCATCCCCCACGACCGCTGCCCCAACGGCGAGGCCCCGTCGGTCTACGGCCAACCCGGCCCCACCAAGGCCCAGCGACAGGTCGGCGAGCTGCTCGACCGCCTCATCGACGTCGATCGGTTCACCTACGATGAGGTCGCCATCCTCACCCCCCACAGCCCCCGAAACTCCTGCCTTCAGGCCGCCGACCAGCTCGGCCGACAGCCCATCGTCCACAGCGCCGACGACTGGATGGCCGGCGAGGGTGTACTCCACTGCTCGATCAGCGCGTTCAAGGGCATGGAGGCCGACATCGTCATCCTCGCCGACGTCGACCCCGACGACGAACGCTGCACCGCCGACCACCGCTACGTGGCCGCCTCCCGCGCCAAGCTCAGGCTGCACGTCTTCGAGAAGGGCAATTGGTTGGAGGTTTGAGGGGCTACCCCGCCTCAGCATGGCCCCTCGGGCTCCCGCCGCTAGAAGGAATGAGTGCCGGGCACCCTACAACCCAGTTCTGATGAAGGAATGAGTGCCGGGCACCCTACAACCCAGTTCTGATGCAGGTTTGCGGTGGGGTTGTGCCTTCACATGGTGGGCCGGGTCGGGTTCGTGCCACCGGAACTGCGCTACTTTCTTGCTCCGCGTTGGGGGGCTTTGTGGGTGAAGGCGACTTCTCGGCGGCGAGCGGCCGAGCAGTGAGGTGAAGAGCACGTAGGTGTGCGTTGACGGCTCGTGAGTCGAGAGAAATGAGCCGCGGTGTGGGCGTTGTCGATGTTGGGTTTCTTCGGTGTGAGCTCTGCGACTATGCGGCTTCGGGCAGGGCGTCACGGGGTCTGGCCGAGCCGACGCAGCAGGCGTGGCCGGGCGGGATGGTGCCGTAGGGGAATTCGACGTCGGTTTTGCCCTGGCGCAGCTTGCCGACCGCCTCGCGGTAGCGGCCGGTGACCTCGCGGAGCCATTGTTTGTAGTCCATCTTGAGCTCGAGGTCACCGGCCAGACACACCGGTTTGGAGGACACTTTGGGCGAGGTGGGGCTGTCATTGAAGTGCTGATTCAAGATCGCCTCCCGGCCCAGACACCTTCCTTTACGCTGTTTGTCGATGCCGTCTGCGTGCTCCTGGACGAGCTCGCGGACTTTTGCGTGGTAGGCTTCGTCATCGAGGTGCT
>CAYLTX010000138.1:0-17017 GCA_964386725.1 uncultured Bradymonadales bacterium
TCGAAGTCGCGGCGTGACCACAGCTCGCCCTCGCCCTCGGCTTCGACGAAGAGCGTCCCGTTGAAGGTCGCCTCTCGTAGGTCTTCGATATAGGCCGTCCGGACCGTCAGGAAGAAGTCGTCCTCGTCGATGGTGAAAACGTTCGCCCAGTGGTTCTGGTGTTTGCGGGGCGTGTTCATGTCGAAGGCGAATAGACCGCCCGGCTCGAGGGCTGCGTGGACGCGACGAAAGACCTCGCCGAGTTCCTCGGGCGTGGGGATGTGATTGAGGCCGTCGTAGGTGGAGACTGCCAGCGGGTAGGTGCGGTCGACCTCGAAGCTGCGCGCGTCGGCGACCTCGAAGCTCGCCGCCGGCGCGTTGTTGCGCGCCAGGGCGATCATCTCGGGTGCGTTGTCGATGCCGTGGACTCGAAATCCCCGTCCGCAAAGGCGCTCGTCGAGCCGTCCGGTTCCGCAACAGAGGTCGAGAATGTGAGCACCCGGGGCGATTTCTCCGAGCACATGCTCGTCCAGGATCTCCAGGAAACGCTCGCACGACCTCGTCGCCCAGCATCGGTCGTAGACATCGGCGAATGCATCGTAGTTGTCGGTCCAGTCGTTCATGATGTGTTCTCGTGGGGTTTCTCCATCCTTAGCTTATCACACGGTACGCCGTCCATTGCTCGTCGGAGGTAGCTACAAAAAGCAGCCAATAGGCGACTCGCCACCCCTCCACCGCCCCGCGGGGAGGTGCCGAGCGCGTAGTCCAGCGCGAGGCGGAGCACGGTCAAGCCGCATACAGGGGGCAACAACTAGCAGCCAATCGACGTCTCGAAGCCCCAAGACGTGAAGGAGTTGCTTTATGAGGACTTCGAAACGCAAAAGGGCAGCTTGTTGTTGGCCCCCTCCGACGGCTTCGCTGCGCTACGCCGCCACCTCCCCGCAAGCGGTGGAGGGGTGGCAAGACGGGAATTGGTGGGTTGTTGGGGGATGCTCGGACGGCGTCGCCCCCAACCCAAAGCCCCGGCGGCCATCTAGGGCCGCCGGGGCTTATGTGGAGTGGGCGTGCCTGGGTTCGAACCAGGGACTTCTTCCGTGTGAGGGAAGCGTCCACCGCCCTACACGGGCCTCACGGCCCGTTCGTATAGTTCACGACCACCATCAACTTCCCATACGTTCCCGTTGCTTCCCATTGGTTCATGCTCGGGGTCAGGGCAAGGTGCCACCGTCTTCCGGATGATTACCCTCTCGCCGCGCCTGTCGTCGACGCCATAAAAGGACCAAAACTCCGATGGCCATCGACGCGATCAATACGTAGCGCAACACCACACCGACGGATTTGCCCAACTCGAAGCGTTCGCGGGAGGCTTGCGGTCCGCTGGCGACTTCATCGGAAGGCTGCTCGTATCGATGACTACCTCGTCGAGGGCCACGTTCGGAAAACCTTTTCGAAAATCAGTTTTCCAAGTGGGCGTAGATGCTTCCATCGCCTCCACAGCGCCTCGAAAGAACTCGTCAGCTTGGTCGGCCTGAGTCCTCATCTTCGGCAACTCGTAGCCTACAATAGTGGCGTAAGTGAAATTGTGCGGCTGCCGGCCCGGCCCCTTGAGAAAGACGCGGGCACATAAAGCAGCAAATCGCCGACTCGCCACCCCTCCACCGCCCCGCAAGCGGTGGAGGGGTGGCAAGACGTGGATTGGTCGCTTTTTGAGGCCGACGGCGACCGGGTTGTCGGCGCGAATAGCCGGGATGGACAGCATACGGCGATTATTGCTCGACGGGATGGCCCTTCTTTTTCCATTCGCCGAAGCCGCCGGTGTACAGCACGACATCGTCAAAGCCGTGGGCCTGCAGGTAGCTGGCGGCCACGGTGGCGCGGGCGCCGGCCTCGCAGTGGACGAGCAGTTTTTTTCCTTTGGGCGCCTCGTTACTTTTCTCGGCCTCGGCGAGCATCTGAGGGATATTGCCGTAGTAGGCGTGCCGGGACTCGGGGATATAGCCCCGGCTTCTCTCGCCGGTGGAGCGAACATCGACCACCTGGGTGTTGGCCTGCTGGTACAGCTCGAAGGCCTCGTCGGGGTCGTCGACCACCGGGAAGGTGTCCAGTCCGTCGGTGGCGTACTGGCCGATGCGGGAGGCGGGGACAAATCCGACGATACCGTCCAGCCCGATCCGAATCAGCCGCCGCGTCGCCTCCTCGAGCTGAATCGGTTCGGCGACGAGCACCAGGCTTTTGTCATAGGGGGCGAGCCGGCCGGCCTGGTTGGACAGCTCCTCGAGCTTTGCGAAGTTGATCGAGCCGGGGATGTGCCCGCGGGCGAAGCTGCGCAAGTCGCGCAAATCCATCACCCAGGTGTCGTCGGATTTGGCGAGCTCGGCAAACCTGCCCGGGGTCAGCCTGGACGGCGAGGGCAGCTGGCCGAGCATCGGGGCGCCGTCGCGGTTCCACATTTTCATATTCGCGTAGTAGGCGGGCGATTCGGGTTGGTCGCTCAAGAACTCTTCGACGAACCCGTCCTCGTCGTTGTTTTCGAAAAATGTCGACCACCAGGCGGTGCGTTTTTCGTAGCCGATGGTCGAGGAGGGGACGTCGCCCAGGGCTTTGCCGCAGGCGGATCCGGAGCCGTGGCCGGGCCAGACGGTCACGAAATCGGGCAGCTCCAGGAACCCGGAGGTCATCGACCGGAAGGTCTCCCGGGCGCCGGGCTCGGCGGTGCCTTCCTCGCCGGCGGCCTCCTCGAGCAGGTCCGGCCGACCCAGGTCACCGACGAACATAAAGTCGCCGGTCAGCACCGCCATCGCCTCGCCGCCGTTGCCCTTCTCCACCACCAGATACGACATTTCCTCCGGGGTGTGCCCGGGGGTGTGCAACGCCTTGATCTCGATGCCGTCGCCGACATCGAAGGTGTCGCCGTCGTTGAGCTCCACCACGTCCAGCCCGTCGAGCGCGCCGTACTCCCATCCCTGGACGGTCTCTCCGGAGATATAGAACCGGGCGCCGGTGCTCATCGCCAGCTCCCGGCCTCCGCTCAGAAAGTCGGCGTGGATATGAGTTTCGACGACCCCGACGATCTCGTAGCCCTTGTCGGCAGCGTGGTCCAGATAGAGGTCGATGTCGCGCAGCGGGTCCACCACCACCGCCTGGCGGGTGGAAGGATCGCCGATGATATAGGCGGCTTGGGCAAGACCTTCGTCGTAGATTTGCCGGAAGTAAGTCATGGCGTCTCCCTTGTCAGGTATGGAATCAGGTATGGAAGTTGCGACGTCCGTTACGGGGGCGACCTCGTCACCTGGGCCGTCTTGATAAATGCGCTGGTTTTGGGGCTTGAATGCGCCGGTTATGTGGCGCCGCCGATGTACCAACCGTGGGCACGCCGACGAGCTGCCCTGTCGAATCTCCGAACGTGGTCACGGACCGGCCCAGGGACAAGCCAAGTCTCTCCACCCAAGCCGCTCGACAACCCGGAGTCCTCCGTCGTCGCAAGAATAGGTGCCGGATACCCTACAAACCAGTGTTCATGCGGTTTGCAGGGTGTCCGGCACCATTTTGCTCGCCCACCGATGGCGGGCGGAGACGAAGCTGGCGTGCACGTTGGCGTCGTCTGGATAAGTGAGCTTTTGCGTAGTCGTCTCAGTATTGTTCGTCGTCCTCCATCTTCTTGTTCTCGTCCTCTTGGTGCTCTTCCTGCTGTTCCTCGGGGCCGCCTCCGACGGCTTCTTCAACGTCTTCGAGGTTGCGCTGGGCGACGACCAGGTTGTTTTCGAGGTGCTCGGAGGCGTCACTGAGCAGTTGGCGGACCTGTGAATCGGTGGCGTTTGGCATCAGGTCGTTGCGCGCGGTCTGCAAGGCCATATCGTTCAGTTCGACCCGCTGCTGCAAGAATTTGCGGTCGAACTCCTCACCGGAGACCTGAGAGAGCTCGTCTTCGAATTGAGAGGCCTGATCGCTGATCTGGCTGCTGAGCCGGTTCTCCTGCAGCTGGATGTCGGCGTCCTCGGCGACCCGGTCGATGCGCCCGTCGAGTTCGCGGTGTGCTTCGAGGATGGTCTCGGCAGTTTGCTGGACCTCCAGATTCTCCGAGCGCTCCAGCGCGAGCTGTGCTTGAGAGATCTCGCCCTGGTTGATGGTACGGAGCACGTGGAGAATCTCACCGGACTCCATTTCCTGAGTGACTTCAGCGGTCGGTTCGGGTGTGGTGGTGCGGTCGGTTGTCGTATCCTCTTGCGTCGCGCACCCGAAGGTCGTCAGAGCCACGCTCATCAAGAGTGCGGCCAGAGAGTATAATCTCGAGTTAGTCACACCTTCCTCCTTGTTTGAAAGTGTAGAGCCACGATGGCGGCGCCGTGTGGAGCCGTCGTCAGTCCCAATATGGGATCGACGGCGATTTTATCGAGGGTGGATGCGTTTCCGAGGAGGCGCGCTAGAGTTTATGATGCAGCGGCGATCTCGACGCCCAGGTGTCGAAAATCCGAGACCCCGAGGTCGAGCCTCTTGGCGTCGAAGCCGGCCTCTTTCAGGCGCTGGACGGCCTTCTCGGCGAAGGTGCAAAAGGGCCCGCGGCAATAGGCGACGATGCGTCGGTCCTTGGGGAGCTTTTCGAGTTGTTCCTCGAGTTCCTCGAGCGGGACGGATAGCGCCTCGGTGACGTGGCCGGCCTCGAATTCCGAGCGCGGGCGAGTGTCGATGAGCACCGTGTCGCCCCGGCGCACCTCGTCGACGATGGACACGGCGTCCTCACCCGAGGGGGCCTCATCTTCGAAGTGCTCGCGCACCGTCGACTCCAACCCGGGGAGCTGACGCTGGGCGAGCCGGCGAAGGCTCGCGTAGAAGTCGGCGACCTCGGGGCTGGCGACCTCGTAATACACGTGCGAGCCCTCCCGAGTGCTCGAGACCACATGGGCCTGTTTGAGCTTTTGGAGGTGCTGCGAGGCGCTCGCCACGCTCACTGCGAGTTCGTCGGCCAACTCCTCGACGCTGTGGGGCCCCTGGCTGACCAGGTCGAGCAGCTCGAGCCGGCGCCGGCTCCCCAACGCCTTGCCAATCCGCTCCAGCTCGGTGAAGACGCGGTCTTTGAAGTCGCGCGATTTTGTCGATGGATCAGTCATCGGATGGCCTCCTGTTGTGGTTCAACTGTTCAACGATTCCATTGAGCTGTTTATTCCGTTCGAAGTTCCCGCTGACTCTAACAACCTCGCCTGATGCGATTCGGGGCGTTGGGGCTCGAGGCGTCTGGTGCCGCGTCGGCGTCTGCGTCCGAAGCGGTGTCTGATCCCATTGGAGGTCCAATAAAAGCTCAGAAGTGATGCGTGGCAGTGAAGGCCAAACTCGCGCTCGACGTGCTGAAATTGCTCGACGCCGTCACTTCCGCCCCCAGCCACATCCGCTCGCCCAGCCGAGGCGCAGAGCGGCCGCGCAATGGAACGACAAGTCCAGGTTGCTGTGAAAGCGGTATGACCCTCGAAGGCCCGCGGTGGGGCCATGCATCTGCAAACTCTCCATCGACCCGCAACACAACGAGTTGCTCAGGTCGTGGTGGAGCACCATCCAACCGACCCGCCCGGAGAACCGAGACTGGCGATCGATCGGCGGCGGTTCTTTAGCCAGCGCTTCGCCCTGCGAGAAGAGCGTCGCCGCGAGCATGACTACGACGATAGGATACGCGTTCACGGTACTTCGTCCTCACTTTTCGTGGTCGTTGCGAGTCGGGGGCTTTATAGCACCGGCGCAAATGCGTGCCAATGACTCGAACGTTCCGCACGATGTGGACACCCTTCGGTATGTTTCCCCGGGTCGCGGCGGGCGATGACTTCAGCTGTGGCCTTCGAACCGAGACTCGAAGCCTCGAGATGCGAAGGGGTTGCTTTATGAGGACTTCGAGACGCAAAAGAGCAGCTTGTTGTTGCCTCCTTTATGCGGGTTGACCGTGCTCCGACGTGCGCTGAACTGCGCGCACGCCACCTCCCCGCAAGCGGAGGAGGGGTGGCAAGACGTGGAGTGGTGGGTTATTGGGGCGCGGTTGGCAGGGCGTCCGGCACGGCTTTACCCGCTCGAAAAAGCCACCTCAACGGCTGCCCGTCTTCGTCTGCTTCGAGCGTCACCACCGACATGTCGTCAAAGCCCGCCCCGGCGAGTAGCTCGCACACCGCCTCGCGCTCGTAGGAGCGCTGGCGCAGCTCGAAGTCGCGGCGCGACCACAGCTCGCCGTCGGCCTCGACGAAGAGCGTCCCCTCGAAGGTCGCCTCTTGCAGGTCTTCGATGTAGGCCGTCCGGACCGTCAGGAAGAAGTCGTCCTCGTCGATGGTGAAGACGTTCGCCCAGTGGTTCTGATGTTTGTGGGGCGTGTTCATGTCGAAGGCGAATAGACCGGCCGGCTCGAGGGCGGCGTGGACGCGACGAAATACCTCGCTGAGTTCGTCGGGCGTGGGGATGTGATTGAGGCCGTCGTAGGTGGAGACCGCCAGCGGGTAGGCGCGGTCGACCCCGAAGCTGCGCGCGTCGGCGACCTCGAAGCTCGCCGCCGGCGCGTTCTGGCGAGCCAGCGCGATCATCTCGGGCGCGTTGTCGATGCCGTGGACTCGAAATCCCCGCTCACAGAGGCGCTCGTCGAGCCGTCCCGTCCCGCAACATAGGTCGAGAATGTGAGCACCCGGGGCGACCTCTCCGAGCACATGCTCGTCCAGGATCTCCAGGAAACGCTCGCACGACCTCGTCGCCCAGCATCGGTCATAGACATCGGCGAATGCATCGTAGTTGTCGGTCCAAGCGTTCATGGTGTGTTCTCGTGCACTCTCGGAGCAACTCCTAAAGTACGGATGGGGTGGTCGAGTGGTGCTAGGCACCGTGTCGGGCAGCAACCGTGTTGAGCAGGACATTATGGGCGATCACGCACCGCGGCGATGTCTGCCCGGCAGGCAGCATCCAGGCCCAACGGGTCGGCGTCTTCATCGTCGATCAATCGCTGGCGTACCTCCTCGAAGGCCTGGGCGCGGTCGTAGGCCCAGAACATGACGCACTCTTCGTTGTGATCGTGGTGGGGGTGGTCGGGGTCTTGATGATCGTCGACCATCCTCAGTCCATTGTCGACCAGACCAAGCACATGGCCGATTTCGTGAGTCCAGATGGCCAGCTCGGTCTGACGACACGCCGCCTCGACGAGTCCGCGGCGGCGAAGCGTGTCTCCGCTGTCGGCGGCGCAGGTTTGCTCGATGCTCTCCTCGAACACCACCACGTTGCGGTTGGCCCACGACAGGCCCAGAATCCGGGTGTCGGTGCTGTCACGTTCGTAGTGTCCATCCAAGAATAAGACGTGCATCTTGATGGTGTCGGCGTCGACGCCCAGATTGAAGCTGCTTCGCTCGAGGTCATCGATAGCAGACGGTGTCCACTGGTAATCGGAGCCGCGGACGGGCAATTCCTCATCGAGCACCACCTCGACGCCGCCCGGCTTGTCAACCAACGCCTCGAGGCCCTCGACTAAATCGGTGACCACTTCCGAGTCGGGCGCCCGGCCGCTGACGTAGTCGACCTCGAGGACCAAGCGCTGGTAGCTGTCGCTTCGGATATAGTGTTCGACTCGATCGGGGTCGACCTCGTCGAAGACGCCCTCTGCGGTGGGTTCGCCGCAGCTGGCCAATATGAGAGCAGCCACAATGACTGCGGCCCGGCGAAGTATCTGGTGGGGCATGGCGTTGCTCCTATTTCCCGAGCCACACAAGCCCGAGGCCCCGGCGTGTTGCGGGGCCTCGGGGGGCGGAGTCATCGGGCGAGGGCTCGATGGCGAGTTATTCGGTGACTTCTTCGTAGTTCAGGTAGAGCACCGCCTTGTAGAGGCGAACCGGCTTCTGGTCGCCCTTGACGTAGATCGAAAGCTCCATGTCCTCGGTCAGTTGCACTCCTTCGGCCGTCAAATTCTCTTCGACGATCGTCTGTTCACCATTGGGCTCGGTAAAGCCGGTGCTCATCGCGAACGGCGTCCCTTCGCCCTCCTCGAGTTCGGCGAGCAAGTCGATGGTGGTGGTGGTCAGCTCACCCCGGGTGTATTTGACCTGGTCCTTCTTGAGCGGAGTCTGCATGCAGGGTTCGGCGGGAATCTCGACGCCTGGCAGGCCCTGGCCGAACTTCGGCGCCTTGAGCCTCCAACGATGGCCCGTGTCTTCGTTGACGAAAGGTTCGCGGTCCAGCGTCGTGTACCAGGCGTTGGTGAAGCCGTCCTGGAGATCCTCGGTCAACCGATCCGAATCGGCATAAGGCGGATTTCGCAGGGTGGTGCCGGCGGGGATGAAGTCTCCATCTCCCTCGTAGCAGTCCCGGGTGGAGACCCAACGGCCGTCTGGCTCGACCTCGTATCCCGGGCGACGTCCTTCGGGGACCTCGGTATCAATGTCCTCGATGAGGATCTTATCGTTAGGGTTGTTGGTGATCGTGTGCACAATCGCCAATTTGGCTTCGGTGACCTCGAAGCTCCGTCCCGGCTCTTTCCAATCGGAGGGCAGCGGAACGTGGGCGAGCAAGCGAATATCGGTGGGGCGCTTCTCGTAGTTGCCCCACAGGTACTTGTATTCACCTTCGTGCTCACCCAGATAAATTGTATAGTCGGAGCTCTGAGCCATATTGGACTCGTCGAGGTCGAACATATATTCGGTGAGCGCGAGCGGATCCATATCCAGGTCGTCGTCCAACGGCGGGCAGTTGTCGTAATCCGAGCTGGTGGGCTCTCCGGTGACCGGGTCGTAGTTCAGGTATGGAGCCGTCTCGTGGCACGTGAGGATGTGCTCCATGGTGACATAGTGGTCGGTCTTACACTTGACCATGGCACCACCAAGTCCAGCACACCACTGTCCATTACCGCGTCCTACGCTGTATTTGAGAGAGGGGACGTTGGCCACAGCGATTCCCTGGTGATTGCCGTCGCCGTCGGTCAGCGGGCCGACCCATCCCTCTTCATGGGAACCGTCTCTTGGGCGTTGCATGGCGCCGACGAAATCGTTCGCATTCCAACCGAACCCGTTGTCGATGGGGTATAGAGTGGCCGAGCCGTCGACCAGCAGATTATCCTCACACCCGCTCTGACAGATGATGCTCGGATCCTCGGCGGCGGTCACGCCGTCGATGTCGCCAAGCACGTCGTCCATCATGAACGTGTGCTCGGCGGTATACATATAGTCGTCGGGGTCGAGTAATTCGGCCTCGTTGGGGTCGGGCTCTTGCTGGTTGTTGCCAGCATCCGGATTGTTTCCGCCGTCGGGGTTTCCACCGTCGGGGTTACCGGCGTCAATATTGCCGCCGTCATTGTCGCCGGCGTCAGTGCCGTTGTTGGTGGTCGCCTCCAGAGGGCCGTCGTCATCAGTGCTGTCTCCGCATGCCACGGAGACAGAGGAGATAATCAGTGCGAGTGCTGCAAGCCAGGTCAGTCTCGAGCGCTTCGTCATTCGTGAGTCCCTAGGTGTTGCTGGTTTGAGGTGCAGTGGATTCTTTGGCTTCTTCCCGATCGACCACGCTATTTCAGCGACCGATCTCGTAGCCGATGCAGCCAGACTGCAACCCACACGCCAACCGCGGGAAAGACAATCATGTTTTTTACAAATATGTGCTAGGTGGCACTAAGGGTGGGTTTATAACAAGAAAAAGAACGGTGCGGATTGCGGGGGCTCCGGCCTACCCATAACTGCAGCCGTCGGCCCCTGCAGTTTGTGCACTCGATGTCGTTGTTGTGCAGATTGTGCGTAACTGGCGCGTTGTCGCCGTCTTGAGGTCTTCTGGGCGGGGTTGGTGGCTGTGGTGGGCCGCATATATTGCGCGTTACTTCGCTTCGCGGACGCCTTGAAGGGAGGAGACGTGATTGGGGGCGACATCGAGGACCTGTTCGAAGAGCTTGGCTGCCGCCGACTTGTCTCCCTGCTTGAGGAGCGCCCATGCCAGACCCGCGGTCATCTCGACGTCGGCGGGATAGAGTTCGTGCATCTGGCGGTAGTATTTCTCGGCCTCGTCATAACGGCCTAGATTATATAGCGACCAGGCCAAGCGGCTCGAGGCGAGGTAGTTTCGGGCGTCGAGCTTCAGCGCCGCCCGCCCCGTCGCCACCGCGTCCTTCCATTTGCGAAGCGCCATCTGCGGGAGCATCAGGCCGAGCTTGGGCTCGACGGCGTTCGGGGCGGCCGACGTCGCCTTCTTATAGCTGGAGACAGACTCGTCGTGCTTGCCGGACAGGTATTGCAGCCAGCCGCGGCGAAGGTGGTAGACATACCCCGAGCGCTTGTCTTTGGGGAGGCTCTCGAGCATCGACAGCGCCTTGGTGTGTTCGCCGCGTCCCTCCAACTCGTAGCTCTGCGAGTACTTTGCAGCGGCGCCGTTCTCCTGTGCAGTGACAGGGACGGCCATCATCAGACAGCAGGCGAGGGTGAGCAGCACGGTCGTCAAATTTCTCATCGGGTCTCTCCGTAATATTGCTTAGCTGTAGGCGGGCGCGGCCTTTTCGGGGCGGCGCTCTCGCGAGTATTGGGTGTCAGGCTCTTGTTGGTGTCGGCGCACTCTGCGGGTGTCGTCGCCGATGGTTACCTCGACCTCGCGCAGCCCGGCCTCGGCGGTGAGCACCGCGCGGGTTTCGATGAACGGGGCGCCACCGGAGGTGCGGCTCGAGGCGCCGTGGACGACGAACTCGCTACCCTCTCGCCGAGCTTGGTAGACCATCTCGAGGCCGGACTGGCTCAGAAAGGGCGACAAAAAATCGAGCAGCCAGCCGGTCCAGCGTGGCAGCGCGTAGCGAAGCGGCACGTAGTCGCGCCAGGTCAGGTCCGGGGTCGCCTCAAAGGGCACCCGCCCGATGGCCATGCGCAGCAGGTGGAGCGCCGAGCGGCGGGGGCCGATGACGTCGAAGATCGTGAAGGTGATGCCGTTGTGGTCGTAGTACAGCCGCGTGTCATCTTCGGAGGCGAGGACGCGCCGGTTGGACAGGTCGACCTCGACGTCGAGGCGTTCGAGCCGACCGTCATCGTGGACGAACTGCAGGCTCGGCTGGTCAAACGCGAACATCGCTCGGAGTTGCTCGTCAGCCGCCAGGTTGCGCAGAGACTGGCCTCGGTCGGGCACGAACGTGCCGACCAGGCGCGGTGCGTCGTCCTCCTCGACCACAACGTCGTGCAGCTCGGTTACGGCGGTGGGAGCGCCGACCACGGGGCTGTGCTGCAGGTGGAAGTGCAGGTGGGGCACCGGGGAGCGCCCGGAGTTGCCGCAGCGGCCCAACTCGTCGCCCCGGCGCACCGTCTGGCCTTCGAAGACGGTGGTTTTGCCCGGTTGGAGGTGCGCCATCAACGAATAGACGCCCTGTCCGTGGTGCAATAGGACGTAGTTGCCCCAGTTCTGATGCAGGTTGACCTGCCCGATGGGGTTGTCCTCGACGTCGTCGACCACCCGGACCACGGTGGCGTCCGACGGCGCGAGCACCGGCAGTCCGTAGCAGTGGTAATCTTGTGCGCGCTCGCCGTCGCCCTCGTAGGTCTTCCCGTCGGTGCCGGCGACCTCGAAGTCCAGCGCGTGTTTCCAATGTCCGCGGTGGGTGATCTCGCCGTCGGGCCCCTGGGTGCAGACCCACTCCCCCAGAAACGGTGCCCGGAACCTCGCCAAGTAATGGGAGCTGAATCGGGCGATGTGGGTTCTGTAATAGCTCGAGTTCTCCTCGGGAGAGCCGGCCATGAAGTCGACCGACTTGGGGGCACCGTCGCGTACCCGCTGGCGCATGGCGAATAGCATCATCCAGATGGTCAGGTTCAGCGGCAAAAACAGGATCGGAAAGCCCACCTCGGCCAGCAGGACGTAGGTGGCGATAGCCGACATGGAGGCGACCACCCCGGCAGCGGCCACCAGCACGAAGGAGGACAGCGCCGGGACAAACCAGATCCCTCCCAGCGCCACGGAGACCACGATCATCGTGATGGTCAAAAACAGCTGGGCTTGCATGGGGATGATGTCGACGACCAGGCCGCCGACTACAAGCGCCACCAGATAGCCCAGCACCGCCAGGAGGGTCGCGATTCGGCTGTAGACCAGCAGGCCGGCCAGCACAATGAGCCCTGCCAGGGGCGCCGGCGCGAAGAAGATCGCGCCCAGGCTGACCAGAAAGTCGCTGACCGGCGCTGGCAAACCCCAGGCCGGCTGGCCCAGGCGGAAGTCGGCGAAGGAGTACGTCAGTCCCAGCGCCGGGGTGGCGACCAGCACGGCGAGGATGACGACCAGAAACGAGATCGACAAAACGGGCAGCCCAAAGATCGTCATCAGGCTGCGCACCGCGGCGGTCAGCAGGACCGAGGCGATGGCCGCGCCGACCACCAGCCCCGCGCTCGCCCACGACAACTCGAAGGCGGCCCCGATGGCCAGGCCCACCAGCAGCGCGTTGTATCCGAACAGCCCCAGCCGCTCGGTCTCGTCGCTGAACGACAGCAAGCGCGTGGTGGCCATGGCCACAAGCACCGCGATCGCGCCGAAGGCCATGGTCTTCGGGAAGGTGGCGGTGGCCAGCAAGAAGATCGCACCGACGAGCCGCGAAGAGCTAAAGAATACTTGGGAGTACGAGCGCAGGAAGCCCTCCGCCGCCTCCATGAATTGCGCGCCTATGCCTGGTGTGCTCACTCGATCCACGATGGCATCCTCTCGCGCTCGGTGACGGTGTCGAGGTTCTCGGCCGCGCGCATCAAGGCGTGCTGACCGTCGCGGCCCACCAGCACCACCGCCGGCCGGTAGGTGATAAATTGCATCCATTGGGTGACGTTATAGGCGCCTACATTTCGCACCACGAGCCGGTCATCGACCGCCAGCGGCGGGTAGAGCATGGTGTCGCGCACCACGTCGATATTCATGCACAACGGGCCATAAAACACGGTGGGCTCGGGCATGCCGTCGAGCGGCTGGCCAGGCACGATGTCGTGGTCGTACCAAAAGGAGGTGAACAGCATATTGATCCCGGCGTCGACCACCACCGCGCGCCGTCCGTCGGGCAGGCGCTTATTGGCGTGGACGGTGGTGATCAGATAGCCGGCGTCGTCGACCAGGGCCCGGCCGCTCTCGAGCACCAAGGTGGGCAATTGCCGGGCCGGGTAGTTCAGCCCGGCGAGCCCGTCGGTGATCGCCTCGGCATACCGAGACATCGACGGGGTGGACTGGTCACCGGGCAGATACTGCGCCTTGAGCTTGTTGTGCGAGGCGATGCCGCCGCCGATGTCGATGAACGACAGGAGGATGTCGAACTCCTCGCGCAGCATATTGGCGAAGTCGACCAGTTTTTGGCTCGCCTGACGGTAAGCGTCGGGCTCGGTCAGAAAGGTCCCCATGTGGCAGTGCAGGCCGACTAACTCGAGCTGGTCGCCGGCGATGAGCCGGCGCACGGCGTCTCGGGCCTGCCCGTTCTCCAGGTTGAAGCCAAACCGGCTCCACGGGGGCACGCCCTCGGCCGATAGATTGATGCGGATGGCCACGCCCGGCCGGATATTCTTTTCGCGGGCGACCTGCTCGGTGAGGGCGAGCTCGTCGAAGTGATCGATGTGGATCTTGGTGCCCGCGGGCAACGCTCGCTCGAGCACGGCGCGGGATTTGAGCGGCCCGTTGAAGTGAATGCGCTCCGGGGCCACGCCGAGCGCGAGCGCCTTGTCATATTCGAATTCGGAGACGACCTCGGCCCAAGCACCCTCGCGATGGAAGATCCTGCAGATCGCCCCCAGATAATTCGTCTTATACGACCAGGCCATGCGCACTTTTGCGTAGCGTCGCGACAGGGCGTCGTACAGCTCGTGGTAGCGGTCGACGATGGTCTTCTCGGAGAAGACGAATAGCGGCGAGCCGTACTCGGCGACCAGCTCCTCGACGCCGACCCCGTCGATCCGGGTCAGCGGGCGCAGGGATTGGGCTCGCCCGAATTTGTTCATCAACCCGCTCTCGTGGCGGATGATGAGCGGTTTTTCGTAGGCAGGTTTACTCATCGTCTCCTCCGGGCGTCTCGCCCTGACCGCGGTGGAGTTCACCGCTGGTCGCAATTTGTTGGAAATCATCCATCGTAGCGATCTGGTCGATAGCGATGCGTACGAACATCGTCCCCGGCCGGTATTCATGCATGGGGGCGACCGCCTCTCCGGCGGCCAGCTGGGCGGCTGCGTACGGCAGGTTCATGCCGGCGCCGGCGCTCAGGTACACCCACGCCGGAAAGCGCGGGTTGATCTCGACGAGCCGGTAGTCGCCCTCGCCGACCTTGACCGCCTCGAATTCGAAGGGGCCTCGCCAGCGGGTGGCCGCCGCGAAGCGCTCGACCATGGCGAGCAGCTGGGGATCTTTGATGGCCACCCCCGCCCAGCCTTTACCCTTGTCGGTCAAAAATGTCTTTTTCATGGGCACCGCGCCGATCAGGCCGCCTTGGCCGTCGCCCACGGCGACCACGTCGAATTCCTCGCCGTCGACGCTCTCCTGGACCAGCACCGGCAGCCCCCACTTGGCGACGGTTTGGTGGAAGGCACGCACCGCCTCGTCGGCGCTCTGGGCGCGCTTGGCGCCGTAGAAGACGCCTTTGACCCAGAACGGATAGGCGATGTCTTCGTGGATGTCGTACATCTCGCGCGCTTCGCTGACCGTGCGGGTGGCCGGCACCGGGATGTCGGCGGCCTGGCCGAGCCGGGTCAGGTGAGCCTTCGAGCGCATGTCGAGTTGCTCGCGGGTGGGCAAATACGTGCCGATGCCCAACTCGTCGAATAGCGGCGCGAGGTCGATAAACGAGGCCAACTCGGAGTCGAGCGTCGGGATGACGACGTCGAGGCCGACCTGCTCGTGGATATAGCGCAGCCGCGACTCGAGGGCCTCGCGACCCTGCGACGGGTACGGGATCAGATAGGCATCGTCGACGAGCCCGTCGGCGTATAGCCCCGGCTCCAGGCTGTCGTAGGCCAGCCCGATGATGCGGCCGCAAAAGTCGGGGTTATGGCGGATCGCTCGAATGACCGACACCCCGGGGCCCGGGTTGTCGGTGGCGTTGAGCGCGGTCACCGCGATGGTTAAATCGTTTCGCATCTTCTTCCTCAGAGTTCGAAGTTTTTGTCGACGATGCCATGCTGGCGCAGCATCCCGATGAACTCGTCGAGATCCCGGCCGGGATCATCGAGTTCGGAGATCTCGTAGAGGCTGGCGAGATTCTCCAGGATCTCCTCACGCCCCTGGCCTTCACGCAGCCCGTTGACGATCTCGACACCGGTGGGGGTGAGCGTAAACGTCGCTCCCGAGTAGGGGTCGAAGATGAAGCCGCTATCGCTGATAGCGAGGTCGCGAAGTCGTTGTTTGGTGTCCATCAAATGATCTCCTTTAGCGCATGCGCACTTCGAGCCCTGCCGAGGCCACGTGGCCGTCGGAGAGCGTGCTCGTCGTCGTTGCGCGATAGTTCTCGTAGGCGTAGTCGCCGACGAGGCGCCAACCAGGCGCGATTTTCACTGCGATGCTCGTCCACGCGCCGCCCTCGATCACCGCGTCGACATTGTAGATGACCGACAGGCCCGCGTAGGAAGGGCGCCACTCTTCGCCGTATTTGCCCCCCACTTCGACGCGCAAGCTCTGTGATGACAGCCCTACGCCCAGCGAGCCGACGACAAATGAGTCGTCCGTGTCGCTGACCCACTGGTAGGCGCCGGCGGGCCGTGCGTAGAAAAGCTCGCCGAGCGGGATGCGCCAGGTCGGGGCCAGGCGCAAGATGTCGACGTCGGGAAACAGGGTGTAGGATGCCTCAAAAGTTACCTCGCCGAACAGGCCGACCCTTCCTACGGCTGCCGCCATGTCGGCGTCGAGGCCGCCTTCAAGACCGGCCTGAACGTGGCCGTAATGTCCGGACACACCCCAGTACTCACTCCCGTAGGCGAGGGCGCCGTAGATTTCGTGTTGGGTGGCGAGCTCGGTGGCGTCCCAAGCCGCGCCGTGGCGACGCTGCATATCCTCGCTGCCCTGCGTCTCGACGTCGTAGGCGAACATCCGGTAGGTCGCCCCCGCTACGAATCGATCGCGGGACAGGCCGAGGCCCACCATCGGGCCGCCCGACCAGCTCGTCTGCGATGGAAATACGTCGCTGCGGGCAACCCCGCCGGCGAAGATGTCGACGTGGATGGCCTGGCGCTGCTCGAGGTCGTCGACCGCAGCGAGGCCCTCGATGGCCGACGGGTCGTCGGGGGCTTGGCGCTTCGCCTCCTCGAAATAGGCGCCGGCCTCGTCGGCTCGTCCCTGACGCAGCAACGTCCAGCCGAGCCCGAGGGTCGGCTGCAGCGCTCCGTCGGACAGTGCATGGGCACGCCGGTACGAGCGTTCGGCCGCCTCGTAGTCGCCGGCCTGGAAGCCAAGCCACGCAATCTGCAGGTGCAGCGCGTAGTCCTGCGGGTAGTCGTCGACCAGGGGCTCGAGTTCGGCGAGCGCGCCGCGATAATCTCGCTGCTCCTCGAGCGCCGCCGCCCGGGCAAAGGCGTCTTCGTAGTCGCCTGCGAGCGCCAGCGCCGGAAGCAGCGTCAGCGCGGCAGCGATCCAAAGTTGGCAAAATATCCGGGGCATTCGAAAGGTCACTCGGAGCACGTTGCAGTGTGATTGAGAGGCACGCTGCGTTCTAAGTGCAACGATTGCGCCAAGCGACGGGAGATTGTCGAAAGTCGTTCGAGATCACTCCGAGAGGGGGCGACAGTGAGGGAGGAGGGGTGGCGCTTGGCGCAAATATTGCGCGTTATGGGGTGGCCGCGCGCGATTTACTGACGCTACGCCTGCTGTCTTCGTGTTCGAGCCCGTACGCACAGAAAAGGCGTCGAGGGCGATGGGTTTCGTTTCGTCGGTCATCTCAGACTCCCACTGGTAACGGTTCGTCTGGAAGCTCGCCTTGTAGCAGGGGAACCAACAGTTCGGCGAGGTCGCCAGGAACGATGAGTTCGTCGCAGTCGCGCAGCTCGTCGACCGACCGACGCCGAAGGGCAAACGATGATCGAATTCCGAACCGACTGGGACGACATCACCGCCGCCGATCTCGTCACCCCTCCACCGCCCCGCGGCG
>CAYLTX010000139.1:0-16880 GCA_964386725.1 uncultured Bradymonadales bacterium
GCGCGCAGCCTCCGTGCTCGCCGCGAAGGCTCCGCCCTTCGCCGTAGCGTGTTGGGGAGGCCGCAGCATCGACCACGTTCGGCGCCGACAGAGCACGGTCAAGCCGCATAAACGGGCGCAGGCGTCGTCTTGCGTGGTCGGTGCACCCGGGCTTTTGCCCAAATAGAAACTCCTCTATGCTCAACTCGACCCCACTACGCTACAGCTCGAGCAACGGCTTCAAACAGCCAAGAGCGTTCTCGCCCCACTCGAACGGTTGCGAACTGAACCTGCGCGAGATGTGCCTTATGGAACAGCCTCTACGTTTCAGACAACCGAAATCTACATTGCTCTTATGTCTGATCAGCATTTCTATTTCACTTTCGAGTTGCAAGTCGATCGCAACGCCGAACGGAGGTGAAACACGCACCGAGGCTAGAAGTGACGAGGACTTCAGTAGTTTTTTGGAGCGCATACCCAACACAGATCTAGAGATCCGTCGACGGCACGCCGAGAAGTCGGCGAAGCCCACAGCACGGATGCTGACTAGCCGGGCCAAGTACGTCAATGAAAGCATCGCGGCGGCTCGACATCGCTGTATGGAGA
Source organism: uncultured Bradymonadales bacterium (assembly GCA_964386725.1). Taxonomy (GTDB): domain Bacteria; phylum Myxococcota_A; class Bradymonadia; order Bradymonadales; family Bradymonadaceae; genus CAYLTX01. The sequence continues at coordinate 586 of CAYLTX010000139.1, forward strand.
CGGAGTTTGGCTGGCTTGATATTGACGTCGACATCCTATCGGGTCCCTGTAAACCCGACTGCGTAGCTGCGTCATTCTTACGAGACAACAGGTTCCGCAACTGGACGAGGCGCTTCATCCACAGGGAGTTTAAAGAAAAGTATTCGCACAAACAGCCTATACTCGATCCGGATTCACTTCGGTCGACATTCGTTGTGCGCGTGGCCTTTGCGCGCAATGGTAGGGCCGTCGACTCCTCGGTGAAGCTCGAAGAGGAGCGAGGCGAATACGAAAACGGGATGTGGTTTACCCGACTGGCCACTGAGGCAGAAATCGATCCGATCGCAGAGCGGTGCGAGGTGCGTGCGACTTTCAATGTGAATGTCGCCCACTTTACAAGTGGACCCGCAGGCCCGTAGCGGCGTTCGACAATAAAGGCAGGCGCTGCCCTGATGCGCGTTGACCACGTTCGGCGCGCCGGAGCACGGTCAACCCGCATAAAGCGACGCCGGCGCCGCAGAGCACGGTCAACCCGCATAAACGGGCGCGCTCCTTATTGACGCGACAAGCCCACGCCGGACGCCGCGCGGCGGATGCGTGCGTCGGTGTGGTCGCGGAACGGGGCCAGCGCGGCCTCGGCGGCCGGCTCGGAGCTGGCCGCCAGCGCGCGAAGCGCGACGAGCTTGACCGGGAAGGACAGCCCTTCGAGTCGCTCGCCGAGGCCGTCGAGGGCAGCCTCGCTGCCCAGCGACACCAGCCCGCGGGCGGCCGCCTCGCGCACGGCGCGGTAGTCGTCGTCGAGCGTCTCTAGAAGCGCCCGCGTGGCTGCCTGGGCTGCCTGGTCGTTGGGTCCGACGAGCCGGCCGAGGCTCACCGCGGCGACCGCGCGTACCGAGAACGACGCGTCCGAAAGCCCCGCCTGGACCACGTCGAGCAGCTCGTCGGTCGGCTGCATCTTTCCGAGCGCCGCCACCGCCGCCTGGCGCACGTCGGGGCGTTCGTGGCCGGCGAGCTCTCGCAGCCTGGCCTCGTCGCCGGGGTCTTGGAGGGCGCCCAGAAGCTGCGCAGTCGGGCGAAGCAAGGACACCTCGTCGCCGGCCGCAAATTCGCGAAGCTCGGGGTGAATCGTCTCGAGCAACTCCTCGAGCGCGTCGTGGTCGTCTTGTCCGTGGGGCGACAAAATCCCGAAGCCCGACTCCGAGACCATATCGGCCAGGTCGTTGAGCACTCTTCTCTTGATCGTGACGTTCTCGGAGTCGAGGCCGTCGGCGACCTTCGCCTCGATCACCGATCGATGGCGCGCCAAGAAGCCCTCCGCGGGGGTGACGTCGATGGCGCGCGCGTCCTGTCTCAGGCTCTGCACGAGCGCGTGGGTCTGCAGTTGCTGGCTGCCCTCGTCGACGAATTGCACGTCGTGAGCCGCCTCGTTGACCTCCGTTCGTCGCGGCTGCTCGCCCGGCGCGCGGCCGGCCATATAGACGAGCCCTCGTCCGGCGGCCTCGCGCAGGACCACCTGGTCGCTCCAGAAGGCATCCAACAACACCCCGAGCGCCTCGTCAGTGCCCACGCGCGCCAGGCTCCACGCGGCGACCGATCGGAGTTCGCTGGTACCTTCCTCGAGCGCCCGACGAAGCTCGTCGACGGCCCGCTCGCTCTGGATACGCCCGAGGCTCCAGACGACCGCCTCGCGCAGCTCATTCGAGCCGCTCGCGCCGGCGTTGGCCCGAGCCGCCTCGATGAGCGCCCGCTCGGCTTTCGCACCGCCGATGCGCCCCAGACTGATGGCCGCCAGCGCCCGCTGGGACCAGTTCTCGCCGTCTTCGACGACCTCGGCAAGCGCGTCGGCCGCCTTCGCGCCGCCCGTATAACCGAGCGCCCAGGCCGCCAGATCGCGCACGGCGGGATCGTCGTGGTCGAGCGCTCGCACCAGCGTATTCGAGGCGCGCTCGTCGCCGATACGCGCGATCGCGCTCATCGCCATGGACCGAAGCGAGCTGCTCTCGTCGACGGCCAGGCGAGCCAGCGCCGGGGCCGCTGGGCCCGCGCGCAGATCTCCGAGCAATTTGACCGCGGTAGCGCGATCGCCGATATCATCGGACTGCAGCGCAGCGGTCAGCGCCGGAAGCGCCCGGCGCGACAGCGTCTCGAGGCGCTCCTCGCTCTCCTCGCGGTCCTCGCCGACTCCATAGCGCAGCTCGGTGATCAACGGGCTGACCATCCGGTCGTAGAGCTCGAGCATGATCTTGCGGTGGACCGGCTTGGCCGTCGGGCTAAAGACCAGCGGCGAAAACTCGCCCTCGATCTCGTCGAGTCGCGCGTCGGCGTCGGCCAATTTGATGGCCCGGCGCGCGGACTTGAGGATCAACGACTCGTCGCGCGCCTTTTTGACGATCGTGCGGTAGTGCTCCTCGGCCTCGTCGTATTGCTCGAGCTCGATGAGCAGCTCGGCGAGCTTCATGAAGTTGTCGTAATTTCTGGGATCGAGGTCGATCGCCTCGCGGTATTGCTGGGCGGCGGCCTCGTAGCGCTGCATCTGACGGTAGACATCGCCCAGCCGTGCCCTGGCGGTGGCGTCGTCGGGGTTTTGCTCGACGGCGCGCATCGCATAGCTGACCGCCTTATCGTCGTCGTATAGCTCGAGCGATAGCTCCGCGATGCGGTGGTAATACTCGCGGGACAACTTCGGGCGAAACTCGGCGAGCTCCTCGAGCGCCGCGATGGCCTTTTTGTGCTCCTCGGTGCGCTCGTAGATGCGCACCAACGCCTCGAAGGCCTCGAGATCGTCCTCGTCTCTGACACCGTCCATGTCGATGAGCTTCTCGTAGACCGCCTCGGCCTCGGCGTATTCCTTTTGCCTCAGGTGCGCCTCGGCCAAAAAGAAGCCCGCCTCGACGTCGGGCGGGTCTGCCTCGAAGGCCTCGGCGTATTCGCGCACCTTCGAGCGCAACCTACCCTGCTGCTCGTAGATCCCGATGATCCGAGCCCGCGCCTCGGCGCGCTGCTCGGGCTGCTCGGCCACGTCCATAATGTGGCGCCAGGTGGCCACCGCCTTCTGCCAGCGCCTGGCTCGCGCATAGGTCAGCGCCAGGCCGCGCCGGATCGTCAGGTCATCGGGGGCCAGCTCGGCGGCCTTCTCGTAGTGGGAAATCCCCGAGTCCATCTGGCCGTGCTCGGCGAGCGTCTCGCCCAAAAGCGCGTGCGCCTCGTGGTCGTCGAGGCGGCTCCTCAACAGCCGGTCCCAGGTCTTCTTGGCCTTGTCGGCCTCGCTGGAGCGGTAATAAAACTCGCCCAGGCTCAGGATATAGCTCTCGTTTCGCGGGTCGATGCGCACCAGACGCTCGTAGGCTTTGCCGGCCTTGTCGCGCATATCGAAGCGCATATAGGTATCGGCCAGCTGCAGATAAACCTGCGGGTCACTGCGGAACCGGCGCGCGATCTTGTCGAGCTGGCGCTCGGCCTTCTTCTGCTCGCCCATCCGGAAGTACAGCTGGACGAGGTCGAATTGGTAGCGGTGCTCACCCGGTGCGACGCGGATGAGCTCCTCGTAGGCTTTGACGACCTTCTTCTCCTCTCCGCGGCGCTGCAGCAGGTTGATGATCTTCATGCGCGGGTCGGCCTTGCGGCGGTTGAGGCGCTTGGCGCGCTGGAAGTATTCGAGCGCCTTGGTCTCGTCTCCCAGCTCGTCGTACAAGCCGCCGAGAGTCATCGACTCCTCGTAATTCGGCGAGCGCCACTGCTTCTCGTAGACGGCGACGAGCTCGTCGAGGCGATCCTCGCTTCGGTAGACGTCGACGACGCGCTGGCGAAGCTCGTTGTGCAGCCAGTGGCCCTTTCGCATCAGCTTCATCGCCGAACGATAGGTGTCGATGGCCTTCTGTCCCTCTCCCATGCGCTCGTAGACGTCGCCCTTGTCGCGCAGCGTGGTCGCGCGCTTTTTGGTGTCGCGGCCGGCCAGCTTCAACAACTGGTCGTATTGTTCGAGCGCCTTGTCGAATCGCTTATATTTGACGAGCACCTGCGCGTACTCCATGCGCAGATATTCGCTCCTCGGGTCGAGCTCGATGAGCTGGTCGTAATACTTCTCCGCCTGCTCCCAATTGCGCTGGCTGAAGGCGACGTCGGCGAGCTTGCGCAGGATCTTCTCTTTTTTGTCGCGGTTATCCTCGAGCTCGAGGGCCTCTTCGAAGTCCGCGGCGGCCTCTTCCTCCTGCTGGAGCTCCATCTTGACCGAGCCGCGGCTCATCCACGCGGTGGAGCTGTCGGCGTCAATCTCGACCGCGGCGTCGTATTGTTCGAGCGCGGCCTCGTATTCGTTATTCTCTTTGAGCAGATGACCCAGGATCAGCCGATAGGCGATGGTCTCGGGCTTCTGCTCCACCTTCTTTTCATAGGAGGTGATCAGGCGCTCGAGGCCTTTGCCCTTGCCGACATAGGTGATCAGCTTGTCGAAGATGAGCCCCTCTTCGGGGTTCTTCTCCAGCAGTTGCTGGTAGCGGCGAATGATCTCCTGTCGACGCTTATCGCCGCCTTGGACGCTCCAATCATCCTGGGCATGGGCCGGCTGCGGCGCCGCGAGCTCGACGCCGCCGAAGCTGATCGCCGCCAGGAGCACGAGCGCCCAGCGCGACGTCGCATGACCGACCGAGCGTCGCCAGAAGCTGCTTTGACCAGAATTGCTTCGACCAGAATTGCTTTGACCAGATAAGTGTCGGTGCTGGCTTGGACCCATGTCAGCTGGTGCTCGTTCGAAGGAATCGCAATATTGGGCAGGTCTCATTCGATCTGGACTCATCGTGTCAGGCCTATCGCTACAGGCATAGCTTCTGGAACCGTCGCCGTCGGCCTCTTCATTCCAGACTATTATGCTGGTCTCGGGCTTCGATGGCTACCGGAGGCTCAAGCCTCGATCCCCTCCACGGAGATATCGACCCGGTGCTTCTTCAGGAAATCGTCCAGCTCGGCGGCCGCCTGCACAAACGACTCGCCGCCGGCGCGCGCCTCGAAGACCCGCTCGCTGATGCCGCCGTCGAGGTCGACCCACAACCCGCTCGAGCGTGGGAAGGAGCCCTCCTCGACGCGAAAGCGCTCGACCCGGTCGAGTTCGAGGCCGACCTGATCGTGGCCACCCCCGAAGTAGGTCTTGGTCTGATAGACGAGCATCTCTTCATTGAGGTCGACCGCCCACACCTCGCCGCGAAGAAAACGCAGCGTGGCGGTGAGCAAGCCGATGAATAACGCAGCGATGACCAGCGCCCCCAACAAAAACCCGGGCATAGGCTCCTGCTCACGGTACCGGCCGATATAGTCGGGAAGAAAGAAGATGCCCCCGCCGATTATCAATACCGCGGCCACCGCGACCAGCCGCTCCAACGCGACGTAGGCGCGCCCGACGCGGGTCGGCCCGAGCCGAAAAATCTGGTCTTCCTCGATGGTGAAAACAGCTTTCATGTGTGGGCGCTCGTAATTGTAAGCCACTCTGTGACGTAATCGATGAACGAGGTGCTACGATGATCGAAAATGTTCTTGGTTCTTGGTTCTTGGTTCTTGGTTCTTGGTACAGCGTCGTTTACGACGGATCGATGACCGTCAACTCCACTGAAGACAAGAACCAAGAACTAAAAACCAAGAACTTTAACGAAATGGCAACGCCCTCGTCGCGTACAATAGTTTCGAGAGGATTGGCATCCACGACAAACACGTCATTTGACGTTTACACCACCGGTCGAATCTCTATACTCCCGACGGGCACACCTTTTGTTGCGCGCACTGGCCCTGAGTTGCAAGGCCCTGTGTTGCAAGTGGCCCGTACCATCCTCTGGCAATTATCCAGCCTAGATGTTTGAAAGTCGCCGAAATCAAGCGGCTCACACCGGCTACCGAGCATTGCTATGGGCGCTGGTGGCGATTGTAGCCACCGCTTATTACCTGAACAGCGCCCCGTATGTGCTCGAGGCCGATGTCGAGACCTCCGACGGGATCGAGATCACCCGCCAGGCCGAATCCGACGTGCTCATCGTGCTCGACTACGAGGCGATTGGCAACAGCGGCCCCGGCTTCGCCGAGCGTGACTTCAGCGTGGCGTGGATCAACCTCTTCGAGCAGGAGATCGGCCCGGTGTCCATCGCGACGCCCTCGTCGCTGTCCATGGAGGTGCTCGAGGAATCCCGGGTGGTCGTGCTCACCTCGAGCGTCTCGGACCAAGTGCCCGAGGCGCTGCTCGAAAAGCTTCGACAACACGCCCTCGACGGCAACACCGTGGTCGTCGAGCGCCCCGAGGGCAAGCTTCGCGACACCTTCTCGGCCAACGGACGCGCCGGAAGCCGCGACGGCCAGCAGCTGACCTTCGCGCGCGGCCTGGCCGACGCCTATGCCGACGAGCTGCTCGAGATGCCGCTGTCGACCCAATTTATCGGCTCGACCGCCCCACGAGACAACGCCACCACTCACTTATCCATCGACGGCGCCCCGGCCGTCTACGCCGCCCCCATCGGCGAGGGCACCGCGATCACCATCGACTTCGACCTCGGCGAGCAGCTCGTCGCGCTGCAGCAAGGCCGGCCCGACGACGACTTCCGGGTCGCGGCCAGCAGCCATCAGGTCACGCCACGCACCTCCGACTTGATCATGGACCCCGCGCTGCGCACCAACCCGGTGCCCTACGCCGACCTGCTCGAGCGCTTCATTATCTACGGGGTCATCGGCGAGTACACGCCCCTGCCCGCCTTCTGGCTGTTTCCGGGCGGCGCCGACGGCGCGCTCATCGCGATCCATGAAGACCAGAGCCTGGGCGATGGCGGCGGCTGGATGCTCGACTACGAGACCGACCACCGCGCGGTCTCCACGCTATTGTCGACGGTCGACGCCGGCCTCACGGCCTCCGGCGCCGCGGTCAGCCAGCGCATGGGCGGCGAGATCGGCCTCGCCTGGAAGAAGGCGGGCACGCCGCTCGAGCTCACCGAGCGGGTCGGCGTCGGCAAGCTCGAACCGCTGGCCCGTCCGGTGGGCCTGTCGGCGCAGATAGACGAGATCACCGACACGCTCCCCTCCGGGGCCGTACGCAGCACTCGCATCGCCGGCAGCTGGTGGGACACCCGCTGGGCCGCCCCTTTCGAGAGCCTGGCCGCCGAGAACGTGCGCATCGACACCAGCTACAGCCCGGCACCCGGCTCGGGCTATGCGTTCGGCACGGGCTTTCCCTTTCTTGTCGTCGATGACCAGGGCCAGCCGCTCGGCGTCCGCGAGCTGCCGGTGGTCTATCCCTCGGGGGTCACGGAAGGCCCGGAGCTGGCCGAGCTCATCGAAGCCAGCCAAGAAGGCCATCACCAAGCGATCACCTGGTCGGTCGACTCGGCGGTCTTCGCCGACTTCCCCGATATGGAGCGCTTCGAGAAGTGGCTGAGCGTCTTCGACGTGGCCAACCAACACAACCACATCATCACCAACGCGACCCGCTTCGACAATTATTTACGCTCGCGACGCGCCGGGCGCATCCAGAGCCGCGTGGTCCGAGACGCCAAATTGCCGCACTCCAAATCACTCGAGGATGCCGCCCTCGATGCGGCCTCCGACGATTCCGACGACGCTGACGACGAGCAAGCCAAGCCCCGGCCCAAGAGCGCGACGCTGCTGCGTCTCAACGTCGAGGCCAAGCGTCGCGGCATGTCGCTGACCGTGCCGGCGAGCCTATACGGCGGCAGCTTCAGGCTGGCGCGCAAAGGCGGCAGTCGGGTCGGCGGCGAGATGGTCTCCGGCGACATCGAGACGGTGCCCGCCGAGGTAGTCGGCTATAAATTTCGGCGCATCCCGCTCGACGCCGGGTTCAATTCTATCGACGTATATTACCGATGAGGATGAGACGACTTCGCCATGGCTCGTAAGCAATCCATCCTGGGGGCGCTCAAGTGGGACTTCGCGCTGATCGCGCTGATCGCGGCCGGCGTCGGGCTGACCGCCGCGCTCGACAACCCCCACTTCCAGCCCAGCGAATCGGAGACGACCACCGGCGGCCGCCCACCCGATCGAACCGAGGGCGATGTCTTGCTGCTGCTGCCCGATTCGCCGGCCGCAGCGGCCTCCGAATTCTCCGAGTTGGACTGCAGCTACGGCTGGTTCAACGGCCTGTGGCAGCATATGGGCTCGTTCGCCACCGCGCTGAACCGCAACTTGAGCCCCGAGATGCTCGCCGGTCGCAGCGTGGTCATCGTGCCGCGGCGGGTCGCCGGGGCGATGCCCTCCAACGGCATCAGCGCCCTGGCCGGCTTCGCCCGAGACGGCGGACAGGTCATCATCGAGCAGCCCAAGGAGGGCTGGGAGCTTTTGACCGGCGTGACCACCTCCGGCAAGGTGCGCCAGGCGCGCGCGATCACCTCCACCGAGGGGCTCGGCGTGCACGGGCCGATGCGCAAACACCTGCCCAACACGCCACTTTCGGGGCGTCTGCTTCCAGCTGCGGCCATGGAGACCTACCCCGCCGGCCCGGTGCTGCTCGAAGTCGACGGCCAGCCCGGCCTGACGGTCAACGACCTGGGCAAGGGCAAGGTCTACACATTTTTGTTCGACTTCGGCTGCAGCGTCACCGGCATGCAGCAGGGACTGCCCCAGGAGGGCATGAGCTTCGGGCTAGACCCATCGGCAGAGACGGTCGCCGTCGATGAGCGCGTCGCCCACAAGCGCATGCTCGAGTCGCACGTACCCTACGCCGACTTGCTCGAGCAGGCGCTGCTGAACAGACTCTCCGAGGAGCGTCCCCTACCCAGATTATGGCCGTTTCCCGGCCAGCACGCCGGCGCGGTGATGCTCACCCACCCGACCCCGCTCAACCCGCGCGCGGCCATCGGCTACGCCGACTGGGCCCGAAAACAAGAGGCCTCGTCGACGGTCTTCATGGCCCCGGATCTGATCACCCGCACCGAGGCAGCGCTCGTCGAGCAGGCCGGCGCCGAGGTCGGTCTCCTATGGGTGCTCGGCGACGAGCGTGCGCCGGTGACCGAGCCGATCGGCGTGGGCGCGATTCGGCCGATCGAGCGCGAGCTGTCATTGACCGAGCAGCGCCAGCAATTATCGGCGGTGCTCGGCGGCCAGGAGATCGTCTTCGGCCGGGTGGAGGGCTCGAGGTGGGCCAACGACTGGGATACGACGTTTCGACAGCTTCGCGCCGCCGGCTTACAGGTCGACAATAGCTTCGGGCCGACCCGCGCCGAGCACTTCGGCTACCTCTTCGGCACCGGCTATCCGTATTATCCGGTCGACGAAAAGGGCTTGCCGCTGCCGCTGTTGGAGGCGCCGTTTGTGCTGCAGGGAGCCAACGCCAACGAGGCGCGCTTGTCGCGCATGCTCGGAAACTCCGAGGCGTACTTCCACCAGAGCCTGGTGGTCAGCCTTCCGTCGGAGGCGATGCGCACCGAACCTTCCCCGGGTATTTTATTGGCCTTTCGAAGCGCCTTCGACAAGGCGCGCGAGAAGAATCATTGGGTGAGCACGCTCGGGGAGTTCTACGACTTTTTGTCCGCGCGACGCCAGTCGGTGCTGACCAGCCAGTGGTCGGCCCGCGACCGCCGGCTGACCATCTCGGTCAACCTGCTCGGGGCGCGTGTAGGCTCCATCGAGGGCGGCGCCATCCCGGGTATCGCGTTCCCGCGCACCTGGGACGGCCAGGAGATCGAGCAGGTCGTCGTCGACGGCGAAGAGATCTCCACTCGTCGACTGGTCACCACCGGCAACAGCTTCGAGCAGCTCCTCGAGGTCGGCCCCGGCCGCCACACCATCTCGGTCTTCTACGCCCAGCCGCCCCTCGAGGCCGGCGAGCTCGAGGATGCTGAATAAAGAGGGTTCCCCGGTTCCAGCGCCATCCTCTATTTAAGGCGCACGGTCGACCCGCATAAACCTGAACTGCGGCGCGAACTACGATTTGGGTTAGATCCTAGCGGCTTTTCGGTTTTTTGAGTCACTCAAGCCGGCATCCGGCCCGTCTCCTTCGTCTCGATGGTCGAGAACACAGCCGCCTGGACAATGAACGCCCCGAAGAGGCCCAACTGCCAGCCCAGCCACATCACGATAGCCACAAACGGCTTGTGGAACGGGTCCAAAAACGAGGTCATCAGACCTAGAATCCAGGTACCGACACCGCCAACGACGGTGCCGGCCACGCTGACCGCAAAGATCCCGATGACCACCGCGAAGATGACCATCCAGTAGGCTTTATTGAGCTCGAAGGAGCGCTTGAGCGCCGCGATGGGGTCGAGCCCCTGCGTGGCGGTCAGGTACGGTGCTTGGCAGAATAAGAAAGCGACCAGCAGGCCGGGGATCAGGCAGCAAAACACGCCCAAACCGGAGGCGAACGACAGGATCAAGACCACCGCCAACACATATAAGAAGGCACCCTTGGCATCGCGCACGGCGTCCAGCGGGCTGGCAATAACCCCCTCACCCTCGAAAATCTGGCGGTGAAGCGGGCGAAATAGCGCGAGCTGAAATGCACCCACGACATAGAGGATCGGCTGGTAGCCCATCTCGAAAATACTGTGAAACAAGCCCAGCACGCTGCTCACGCCCGGAGCGGTCACGAAGTAATTGACAATGTAGAAGAGCGAACCGAGCAGCGCGAAGATCAGTATGATCCCCGCGATCCCCAGCCAGGCCATCAGCACCGGTCCGGTCGCGCGCCGAAACACCAGCTTGAGCCGCTCGATGAGTTCGTCGAAGGTCACCTCCGGCCCGATTCCCCAGCCTTCGGTGATCAGGTCGGTCGACGGTCCTCCGCCGCCGGGAGGCTGGCCGCCGCCTCCGCCAGCAGGCGGCTGGCCGCCACCACCGCCGGGAGTATTCGGGCCAAACTGACCGCCCCCGCCGGGCGTCTGGCCTCCGCCTCCGCCTCGAGCGGGGCCCTGGCCCCAATCATTGCCGCCACTACCCTGCTCCCAGTCGTTTCCATTACTCACGGTCGTCTCCCTTATGCGTCACCAACACTAGATTTGCCCCGTCGAGGAGGTCGCGCCCTTAACGTGGGCGCATCTTCATCTCGGACAACCTGCTCAGCGCATGTATTCACCAATAACGGACTGCACTAGCCTGGGCAATCCCCCACTGATTTGAAACGGCACTTGCACTTCGAGCCGAGCCGTAGAAATAATGGCCGGCGCGCGCCGGTTACCGCCGTGTTTCGCGCCGTCGAATCAAGCCCCCATAGCCCAACCGGCAGAGGCAGCGGACTTAAAATCCGTCCAGTCTGGGTTCGAATCCCAGTGGGGGTATTTTTGTGATGCGGGATTGGGGCGTCTCCCGTCGCCCCCAATCCCGCATCACGGTTCTTTTTAAAGACAGTTCATCTTGGACCATATCCCCACATTTGGAGAGAAAGTAGAAGGGAGGGACTACGTGGAGCGGCCGGGCGCGTATGCGCTGCTCGTGCGTGATGGCGAGTTGTTGATCGTGGATGAGAATAGCGGGTGGTTCTTGCCCGGCGGTGGGCTGGAGGACGGCGAGTCGCCGGTCGAGGCGCTGCATCGCGAGGTGCTCGAGGAGACCGGCTATCGCATCGACGAGCCGACCCCTCTGACCCAAGTCTGCCAATATACGATCAGCCAGTCCGAGCAGACCGCCTACGCCAAAGACTGCCACATCTTCCGGGCCCACCTGGCCGACCGCCCCCACACCGGCCACTGCGAGTTCCGCTGGGTCACCCCCGAACAGGCCGTCGCCAAGATCGCCCACGAGTGTTTTCGGTGGGTCGTCGAGCAGCTTGTGATCGGCCGATCGGGCGCATAGAATGGGTTCCGCCGGAGAACTTGGTTCTCATAATTGGAAATCGCAGGTGATGATCGGAAGACGTATTCTGGCGGGAGTCTACGGACTCTATGATGGTCGCGAGTACGACTCACATCAGTCGATCATCCACGTCGAGAACGCGAAGGATCTAGTGCTTGAAACTGCGCTAGATATCGCCAAGAAAGTACCGAGTCAGTGAGTGACTCGGCAAGCACACGAGCGCACCCTGCCTGTCACTACCGTTCCTAAGTAGGGTCACCAAAAATCTTCTTCGTTAGGCTCCAGTTCTTTGGATCATCGACTTCTGGCTTTAGCCGCTCATCTGTTTGGATGAGATCCGAGTTGGGGAGGTTTTGATAACTAAAAGCCGTTTTGCTGAACTTCAGGCCGATATTGTTCTTTGCTAGCTCCTCAGCGAAGTATTTCCTCCAAAAGTAATCGTAAAGATCAACACGGTCGCGAAAGGTTTGGGACTGGGAATAGCAGGCCAGTTCGAAAAGCTTGAACTTTGCCCCGTGACGCCCATCTAGATCAGCTCCAACAAAGTAAGCCAGCTTGCCCAGAATCTTCTTCGTCTTAAGCCTACGCTGAATAAAAGCTCTACGAGTGAAGCGACCATTTACGGAGATGCTCAGCAACGACATGGCTTCGCTCGACACAAACTCAAAGTGAATGTACAGCTTTTGGTCGAACCCAAAGTTGTCGCCAATCGGAAGTTCAAGATAAGTGGATGACCCGCTATCGTCAGTCACCTCGACACCGAGCTTTTCGCCATCAACGACAAAAAGAGAAAACCGATCTCGCGAACGACTTCGACCGAGGTCGAAGATATAGGCCCTTCCCGCTGGGTTTCCTCCATCAATGCTGGCAACCATATGTGCGCTGATTCCCGGTGCCGTATCCTGAGGCTCGAACTGCCTGTCATATCGCTCGATTAGGCCAGTCAATAAGGTATTGTACTGCCAAACCTTGATATTACGCCCCTGACGGGATGCAATTCGATGAACTGCATCCAAATCATCCCCATACCCAACCAGCAAGTATATATCCGGCGTCTTGGCAACTGAAATGCCATGAGCCTCCTTCGTTAGTTTGCGGTGTGCTGCATCATCAAAATATTCAGCGTATTCGCTCACCTGTGCGATGTAGGTAGCTACAGACGCACGCAGCTTCTGACGCCTCTTCGCCTTTGTAACCAACGCCTCATCGGGTGTCTTAAGCTCGATGATGACCCATTGCCTCGTACGGTCATCAAATGCGAGAAAGTCTGGTTCGATCCATTCCCCCTCAAGCTCTGCATCTTCGGAGAGCGGCAGTACCGGCGTCGGAAGAAACTCAGAAAAGCCCATTGCATCCAAGACTTCTGGATACTCTTCAAGGAACTCCTGATATACGTCCTCAGGATAAGGTGTCCCGGACGAAACTTCCTTATTCAAGTAGTCGGAAAGCTCTGCAATTGCTCGCCTTAGCCGATCTTGCTGTACAGTCACTGCCGCCCCTATTGAAAAAGATATGCTGGTTCCAGACTGCTACTGTCGTAAAGCATAGGCACAAGCGGACAGCAACTCACCCATAAGTTTTCACGAGCCCAGTCAGCCAGCCTCTCCCGGCATTCTCCAGCGTCGGGAGTTCCCTTTATCTCCTCAAGTTCACGCCTCATCACACCTCGACCTCTACCCGGTCCTCTTCATGCTCAGTCACTACATCGAGCTGGCCGGCTTTTGGCTCTCACCTAAGTCTTCAACAGGGTCCTCGGGGCTCTGAGCTGCATCCTCTGGCGTCCGCCCTTCCCTCCCTTTGATCGCCATTACGCCACGATGACGCCGCCAAGGACTGATACAGCCAGTAGTGGCCAACATCGTCCTTGGCACCATGTTGTTCCGCCACGATCCTGGGGCGGCCACGGCCACTGCTGAGAAGACAGGTATTGAACCACCGAAGTTGTCCGGTCACCGGCTTCCACGATCCTAGATTATTCAGGCCTCACGCAACAACACGACCAAACTCACCATGGAGAACTAAACTAGACACGGCTCGGCCGATACGATCAACGGATACACCTACGCACCCTCGACGTCACCACTGAACCCTCCGCCGACCATCTCGGGCACTGACGATCAACCACAGTGGGCAACTAACCCACCCTCAGAGGATGTTCAATTCGTGTCAGGAACCGGTCGATCGAGAATCCACTTCGCCATCTCTGACTTCGCCTTGGCACGTGGGATACATGCGCGAGCGATGGCCATCAAAGCCTCAAGCGGATCACACGAATATACTGCAGATGCCCAAATCGGATTCGCCTCGATAACCCCCCATCCCCTCCCGTTCATCCATCCGACATCAATGACAGCTGCTGGAGGAAGCTGAACGCGTCTGTCATGTACAATTTGATGCAGAAACTCCCTCACGTCAGGTGCACTTGAGCGTGGCGACCGGATTGTGCGCGAATCTTCAATTGGTTGACCGTCTCTCGCGTAGGCACACACGGTCCGAAATTCTCTTTCACAGACAAACGCTCGAAATTCAGACTGGAAATGTACGGGTTCAGAATAAAGCATAGGTACTTCTTCTGATTCCAATCCGTAATGTGGCACATCGTCTGGAGAGGCAAAGACTTGTGCCCTAAAGCGCTTATCATCCGCAGGCTTTAGGAAAGTTGGGTACTCTAAGTCTGCGATATTGTAGAATGATGTGTAGCCGACGCGGCGCTTTAGGTACTCCTCTGGCAGCGAACACAACCAGTCAAAAGGTGCTTCCAAAAGGACCCGCTCCAGTTGTGCCGCTACTCTAGTGGCGAAGAGCGGTTCACCATAAATCGCGACTTCCTCTTCCTGCTCAATCGAGATCGTCTCCGTTTCGTTCCAGTCATGGAACCGAAGTGTAGCCCAACCTGCCATTCGGGCTGCACGCCATAACACGATGGAGTCCTCGCTGAATCGTGGCGATAAAATTAGTAGGGGCATGATTTGGTTTTTGCGAGTCGAGGGGCAATGAAGATTCCAGCGAGCAACGGTTTAAAACAGACACACATAGATTGACCTGCCCGAAGAACCCCTAGCATCTGAATACGTATCAAAAAGAAAAGCCCCACACTATTCGGTGTGGGGCTTCACTGTGTCTGTTTCGACTGATCTCAAGCCGGCGCCATTAGGTGAGGCAGCGACTCAACACTCTCAGCAAGACGCTCACCTGGTGAGGGTTCATCCTTCCCACTGAGCGCTTCGAGCATCACCCCAACCCTTCTCTCCAAGGCTGCCTCTGGGGACGATGTCGTGAATCCAGCAATGCGCCAACGGGCTCCATCATCGGACCTAAGCACCATTCCTAGAGTCGGCTCCCCAGACAGAACCTGTGCAGCTGTAACAGTTCTCCCGCAGGGATGCATAGTTTTGACTACTCTCAGTTGTGTGCGAGCCATTTTGAGCCTCCTTGAAGGATGGCGACGTAAGAAACACCGCGCTCTCGCTTACAAAAGCTAACCAATAGGCAGTTAAATTCCAAGTTCTTATTTGTTAAGAGCCAACTCCCATTGCTCTTTCGCGCGGCGAATCACAACCTTCTCTTGCTCCGTCCAGTCGTTCTTTTCAGCAATTTCCAAGAGTTTCTCTTGCGCTTCTATCTCAAGCTCCACTCGCCGTTCAAGAAACTCTGCGGTCCCTTCCTTGTCAAACCCGAGACGCCGATGTTGACCAGCGTGGATTAGCTCCTCCACAACTGCTGCACGGCTTGAATCGTCTCTTAGAAGAACATATCCGCCTTCTTCCGCTGTCGAGTAAACGGCTTCTGCTTGCATGTAATCGAGGTACTCTTCGCCTTCCTCATCGGCGATAAGGATCTCGACGTTGTTTTGTGCCAGCGCATTCCTTAGCCGCTCCAGCTTGTCTAGATCGAACCGTACGAAACCGATACCAACGGGACTCTTACACGTAAATATATCCGTCGCATCAAAAAGCTTCTCTAAATCGAAAATGCTATCCATCCTCAGATTACCGCTCTTCAACGAACTGGCCGCCTGCTCGCAAGCGTAACACTTTTTCTGAAAGATGACGATTCTAGACTCTACCTGTCCGATAAGGCTTACAGCACGTCGATCTATGGACGATCATGATCGACGACGATCTCGCGACGCTGCCGGTCGACAGAGCATCGACGGCGACGGTGATGGTGTCGACAACGATACTGACGACTGCCGTTTGGTCGAGCCCTCAGACCAGCTCGACACCGACCGTAATGATGTGTGCGAAGGCCACACTGACAGTGCCAGAATCAGCAACGACTCAGACAGCTGTCCGATAGTCAAATTACCAGCCAGGCCGACACCGATGAGAACCGTATCGGCAATCCGTGCGACTAGGACGCCGTCGCGCGCACATTGGTTGACTACGAGGACAACTGCCCGCTGAAAGCTCAAGCTGCCGACGCGTAGCGAGGCGGAGGGGCACTACTACACTCCCGCGAAGCGCCGAGTTCGGACTCTCAGCCCTATAAAATGGGAGTAAGCGTTCAGGGGGGCATCGGTGGCATGCGGCTTAGCACCCGACGAGGATAGG